>CAZLIE010000152.1:0-9727 GCA_964559345.1 uncultured Terriglobales bacterium | reverse complement strand
CAACTACAACGCGCTGTGGATTACGAGCAATCTCCAACCGATGGCTGGACTGCAGTTCAATGCGAACTATACGTGGTCAAAAGCCATGGATTACACGTCGCAGAATGGGCAGGGGATCAGCAGCCAGGGAACCGGCGTACAGAACAGCTTCTTTGTGCGCGGGGATTACGGTCCTTCCGATTACGACGCTCGCAATCGCTTCTCGATGAACCTGATCTACGATCTGCCATTCAAACGGGAGAATCGGTTCCTCGGTGGATTTGAGATTGCCGGAATCATCCAATCGCAGAGCGGGAATCCGATCGCGAATATCTTTGTCGGCAGCAGCACCACTGCTGGTCTGACGGGGATAACCAACCTGCGCCCAGATCTGATCGGCCCGGTACAGATCGTGAATCAAAAGTTAGCAAACGGGGCGGTGCAGTACTTCGTTCCTTCGGTTTGCGACCCGGCGGTGAAGGCTTGCGCTCCTGGAACGACGTTCGCTTTTCCAGATGCCGGTGGTCTGCATTTCGGCGATCTACGGCGTAATTCCATCTACGGACCCGGCTTCAATGACCTTGATCTCTCGTTAATCAAGCGCACGAAGATTACCGAGCGGTTATCGATGGAACTGCGCGCCGATGCGTTCGATGTGCTGAACCATCCCAACTTTGGGCAGCCAGGGCGAAATGCGCTGGTGGGCAGCTCCAGTTTTGGCGTGATCAGCAGTACGCGATTCCCGGCCGGAGATTCTGGGTCATCGCGCCAAATGCAGTTCGCGGCGAAGCTCATCTTCTAATTGCTGCTATTTTGGGAAACTAAAAAGCCCGACCCACAATGGATCGGGCTTTTTCAATCTTTTTGGAGACGTGCTCTTATTTCGGAATAACAGGCTTCTTCTGCGACTTGCGATCATAGACGTATCCGCCGCCGCCACCGGCCAGAGCTCCGACTGCTGCGCCCTTCTTGCCGCCGAGCAGTCCGCCTACGGCTGCTCCACCCAAAGCCGAGCCGCCGACAATCGCTGCGGACTTCTTCGTCGAGCGACGCTTCACGACCTTTCGTTTCGCCGCGGTCTGAACATAGTAATGATTGGACGAGGCTACCGGCTGCGCGCTTTGCACGAGCCGCGCGCCACCGAAAGTTTGTGCCGGCAGAGCCGTGGCTGCCAGCAACATCGTCGAAAATACCCACTTGGGCTGTTTCATGAATCTCCTCCCGAACGCATGGCGGCCGCGTAGGCGTGCCATCGTGTCCACCAGTTCTGCTGAACTCGTTTTGCGTTAGATATTGAGATGAAGCCGCCGAAGGGCAGGTTGGAGGACGGATTCCTCGAATCCGGAGCACCGGGCGTGACGCAGCTCGGAAGAACAATACAAAGCGCTGCCGCAGCTCTCAACTTCTACTGTTATCATGAGGACTTGCAGTGATGATTTCTGACCAATCTGAACGCGGAGTCCAATCCTGAACTTACGCGTTGCCCCTATTTATCAGTGCATTACCTGCCCGAGTGCAAATTGCCAGTGTCGCACTCGTGTGTTACCGTACTACTTTGCGCCATGAAGCACTTGCCCGAAAACAGTGCAGACGTAGCCGCGCTCACTCCAGAGGAGCGCGAGATATTTGCCGATCTCAATCCGCTGCAGCTCCCGAAGCATATTGCCATCATCATGGATGGCAATGGCCGCTGGGCGAACCAGCGACATCTGCCGCGCGTGATGGGACACCGCTCCGGTGTGCAGAGCGTCCGCAGCGTGGTTGAGGCCGCTTCGAACATACGCCTTCCGTTCCTGACGATGTATGCATTCTCCGCAGAGAACTGGAAGCGCCGGCCGCGCGCCGAAGTCGAGTTCCTCATGCAGCTTCTGCGCCAGTATCTGAAGATCGAAGTTCCGCGGATGAACCGGCACAACGTCCGCCTGAAGTACATCGGCCGGGTGCACGAGCTGCCGGATTCAGTGCAGGAGCGGATGAAGTGGGCGGAAGAGGCTACGTCATCCAACACTGGAACAGTGATGACGCTCGCGATTAATTACGGAGCGCGGACTGAACTCGTGGACGCATTCCGCTCGATCATCACCGCAGCACGGAACAACGGCGGCATCGATCATCTGCACATCGACGAAGAGCTGGTGAGCCGTCATCTTTACAACGGAGACATGCCGGATCCCGATCTCGTCATTCGTACCAGCGGCGAGCTGCGCGTGAGCAATTTCCTTCTCTGGCAGATTGCTTATGCGGAAATCTATGTGACAGAAAAATTGTGGCCTGATTTTCAAGGTGTCGATCTACTGCACGCCATCGCTGACTATCAGCGACGTGAGCGACGCTACGGCGGATTGGTGGCGGCCGCGAATGGCCATCCGCAAAGCGCGCGGGCAAAGCTCATGCATCATGCCCGACGTGCGCACAAGACCGGAAAGGCCTTGCTCACCAGGTAGTCGCAAATAGTCACCTGAGTTGCATCTGTTATTCTGCCGCTTCATCCCTTAGTGTTAACGCAGTGCTGAATACGCCGCATCTTTTATTTGGGCGTGGAGCGTGAATGCAACGAGTTCTCACAGCGGTTGTCCTCGTTCCTCTAGTAGTGCTTGCGGTGTTCAAAGCGCCGCTGTGGCTCTATGCGCTGATTCTCGCCGCCATTGCGCTCGCATGTGCGAGTGAGTACCTGAACATTGCGCAGGCCCACAATCTGCAGCCTCTGCGCGCGCTGACATACGTCTCCATTCTCGCAGTCCTTGGTGACTATTACTTGTCTATCGTCGTGCGGGGCCTGAAAGGCACGAACGCTACTGGCTGGCAAATTCTGCGCGACCCGATTCATCAATACGAGATCCTGCTCGTGCTGGTTAGCGCTGTGCCGTTCATCATTCTTATTGCCGCGATGCTGACCGAAGATCTCCGTCAGGCATTGCCGTCGGCCGCGGTGTCATATTTAGGCGTTCCATATATTGGAATCACGCTTGGATTTCTGCTGTTCACTCGTGCCTTGATTCCCGACGGTGCATTTGCAGTCTTCTACTTTCTGCTAGTCGTTTGGGCCGGGGACATCTCTGCGTATTACGTCGGGCGGGCGATCGGCAAACATCGGATGGCCCCGCGCATCAGTCCTGGAAAATCATGGGAGGGCGCGACTGCATCGGTGATTGGCAGCATGATTGTTGGCACGTTGTTGCTGGTCTATAACACACCCATTGCCGGTGCGTTGTACCGCTGGAAGCTGCTCAGCAGCGGTAGCGTGCTGGAGGGAAATCCACAACCCGAGCACAACGCGATCTGGATGGCGATCCTCGTTTCGGTTTCGATCAACATCGCGGCGCAACTCGGAGATCTGGTCGAGTCAATGATGAAGCGTGGAGCGAACCTCAAGGATTCCGGCATTCTGCTTCCAGGCCACGGCGGCGTGCTCGACCGCGTGGACGCGCTTCTGCTCGCCTCTCCGGTGCTGTGGTACTATGCATCTTTCGGTCAGATACATTTTTAAGACGTGAGTAATCCTTCTCATCCGGCACCTCTGCTGGAGAACCCCCCTGATTCAGCCAGACGAATAGCCATCCTCGGATCTACGGGGTCCATTGGGGTGAGCACGCTCAAGATCGTTGAAGCGTATCCGGAGCGTTTCAGTGTCACTTCGCTTGCTGTGGGACGGAATGTAGATGTTGCCTTCGCGCAATGCCGGCGATGGAAGCCACGATTGGTTTCGATGGCAACTGAGGAACTCGCGGCGGATTTGCGACTGAGGCTGAAAGCCGACAAGCTAGACATTCCGGTCGTGTTTGGATCTGCGGGAACAGTTCAGGTAGCCACGCATCCGGATGCGAATTTCGTAGTCAGCGCGATCGTCGGAGTAGCTGGTCTTGAGGCCACATATGAGGCCGTCCGGGCAGGCAAGACCGTCGGACTTGCCAATAAGGAGTGCCTAGTCGCCGCAGGCGAGTTGATCACCAGAGAAGCTCGGCGTCACGGCAAACCGCTGCTGCCGATCGACAGCGAGCACAACGCCGTGCACCAGTGTATGCGCGGCGGCCGAATGGAAGAGGTTGCGACCGTTTGGCTCACGGCCTCGGGTGGGCCATTTCTACATACGCCAAAATCGGAATTCGCCGGCATCACGGTCGAGCAGGCCCTCGCGCATCCGACATGGAAGATGGGCAGGCGCATCACCGTTG
This sequence comes from uncultured Terriglobales bacterium, assembly GCA_964559345.1. Taxonomy (GTDB): domain Bacteria; phylum Acidobacteriota; class Terriglobia; order Terriglobales; family Acidobacteriaceae; genus Gp1-AA112. The sequence goes on along the minus strand of CAZLIE010000152.1, from coordinate 5,576 downwards.
ATTCGGCAACTCTGATGAACAAAGGATTCGAAGTGATTGAGGCATGCAGGCTTTTCAATCTGCCTGCGGAGCGGGTGAAGGTCATTGTTCATCCCCAGTCCACGATCCATTCGCTAGTGGAGTTTCGGGACGGCAGCATCCTGGCCCAGCTCTCGGTCACAGACATGCGCCTGCCCATCCTCTACGCTCTCACCTATCCCGAACGCTTGGAGTCAGACCTGAAGTTCGACGTCTCAGCGCTGTCGAAGCTGGACTTCTGCCCGCCTGACCTGGACAAGTTCCCGTGTCTCCGCCTCGCCTATGAAGCTGCCGAAGCGGGGGGCGCCAAAACGGTGGCAATCAACGCGGCCGACGAGGTGGCGGTGGCCGCCTTTCTCGATGGAATCATAGGGTTTGAGGACATCCCGGGCACGATTGAGCGCGTACTTCATGAAACTAGTGCTCGCCCCCCTGAATCTATGAATGAGGTATTCCAGATCGATGCTGAAGCCAGAAAGCTGGCTGCGGAGCTAATCGGATTGGAAAAGCGTCCGAAAGGCTCAGGTCCCGGTGTACACTCAATTGCTTTTGGACATCCGAATAGCTGAACACTTTTTAAATGCAATCATTAACTAATTTCATCATTGCCGTAGTGGCCGTAGCCTTCGTGCTTGGGGTCATGATCCTGGTGCACGAATTCGGACACTATGCTGTCGCGAAATTGTGCCGCGTGCGCGTAGACGTCTTCTCACTGGGATTCGGCAAACGCCTCCTCGGCTTCCGCCGCGGAGATACCGACTACCGCATCAGCGCGCTCCCGCTTGGCGGCTACGTCAAGATGGCGGGCGAGAGCCCGATGGAAGCTCGTACTGGAGATCCGGGCGAGTTCATGTCGCACCCACGTTGGCAGCGACTGCTGATCGCAATCGCCGGCCCGGCGATGAACATCCTGCTGGCCATTGTGCTAGTCACCGTAGTGTTCATGGTCCACTACAGTCACGAGTGGTTCCTCGATCAGCCGTCCCGCGTCGGATGGGTCGAGCCGAACTCTCCCGCCGAAAAAGCCGGAGTATTGCCCGGCGACCTGATCGTTCAGCTTGACGGGCTCAACAATCCCCTCTGGGAAGACACGCGCGCGAAGATCGCGATCAATGCCGGCCAGGCGCTGCCGGTCGTCCTGAAGCGCGGCGATTCGGTGGTGCGCACCACCGTCACGCCTGACACTTATGGCCCCAGCCACATTGGGGAAGCCGGAGTCGATCCCGCCGAGCAGATCACAGTTGCCGCCATTGAGGAGAACATGCCCGCGTACAAGGCCGGCGTCCGCAAGGGCGACGACATCGTCGCGATCAATGGAACGGGCCTCCACTTTATTGACGGCCTGACCCACTACTTACAGACCAATAAAGATAAGCCGGTCGAGATCACCGCCGTGCGTAACGGCAAGCCCATGCAGTTTACGATGACTCCGGTTCAAACGGATAGCCCAACCGGCGAAAAGGTATACCGCATCGGCTTTACCAGCATGGCCCACGAGCACGTGGACAAACTGCCGTTCCGCAAAGCCCTGAGCCGTTCGATTGAGCAGAACAAGAAATATTCTCTGCTGCTGATCGAGTTGGTGCAAAAGATGGTGCAACGCAAGGTGTCGGTCAAAATGATGAGCGGACCAATCGACATCGCGAAAGTTTCCGGGGAAGCCGCCCGCGAGCCCGGCTGGACGCCACTACTTCTGCTCATGGCCGGCATCAGCCTGAACCTTGGAATTTTCAACCTGTTCCCGATCCCGATCCTGGACGGAGGCGTGATCCTGCTACTGCTGATCGAAGGCTTCATTCGCCGCGACATCAGCATTCAGATCAAGGAGCGTATCTACCAGGCAGCCTTCGTATTCCTGGTACTGTTCGCCGCCATGGTGATCTTCAACGACCTGACCAAGATCCCGGCAATTTCCAAGCTATTGCCATAGCAAAATGTCGCGATTTCAGAAAGGCCTGATTTCGCGACAGCAGTCTTCAGCTTTTTCGTTCCAGTCCTCGTCGCCTTGCGCAGATTCCGCATAACACTTCTCATCCCCACGCGCAGCTAGGGATCTGATGTTGCTTGCCACGGTGGTGGCACACTCTGTTGAAGGTCTGCGTGACTCAAGGTCATGTGGAACGGACCCGCACCGATTGCCAACAGATCTGACCTATAATGACCCACTGGTTAGTGTTTGCAACAAAGTTGCGCCCTAACGAAGCAAGGCAAATCATTCCACAAAACTAATTGCTCTGAAGCCGACGGCTGCCTATCACGAAAATGGGACAGCCGCTTCATCAGCTCACAGATAGTCACCACTCTCGTTCTCGAAAGCCCTTGAAACAGTAAACCTGACTAACAGCCAACCTGATTGAAAGGAGACAATCATGAAAATCGTAGCAATCGGCGGCAGTGGACTGATCGGATCAAAGCTCGTCCCCAAGCTTCGCGACCACGGGCACGACGCAATAGCGGCATCGCCGAATTCGGGGGTCAACTCTGTGACTGGCGAAGGACTGGCCGAAGTGCTGAAGGGGGCATCGGTGGTCGTGGACGTATCGAACTCTCCCTCATGGGAAGACGCAGCAGTGCTGAAGTTCTTCGAAACCTCAACCCGTAACCTCCTCACCTATGAAGCGGCCGCAGGCGTCCGACATCATGTTGCGCTGTCCGTCGTGGGTACGCAGCGGCTATCCGAAAGCGGTTACTTCCGAGCGAAGATCGCTCAGGAGAAACTGATTAAAGAGTCTCCAATCCCCTACTCCATCGTCCAGGCGACGCAGTTCTTCGAGTTCCTTCAGGGGCTTGCCGACATCTCCATGGTTGGCGACAAGGTGCATGTGCCTCCTGTGCTCTTCCAGCCGATGTCTGCCGACGATGTCGCGACTGCCGTGGGCAACATCGCGGTAGGGCCACCGGTAAATGGAACCGTCGAAATCGGCGGGCCAGAACAGTTTCGTATCGATGAACTGGTCCGGAGGCATTTAGCCAAGCTCGGAGATGCTCGCGAAGTCATCGCCGATCCGAATGCGCTGTACTCGGGGGCGAAGCTCAACGACAGAACGCTGGTTCCGGGCAGTAATGCACGACTCGGCGAGACTCGCTATGAAACTTGGCTGAACCAGACCACAGGTCAGGTCCCTCATGCGAAATCGCAACCCGCAGCATGAATGCCAGGGTGCCGGACGCCCCCACCTGTGCGCTTCTTACAGGTGGGGCTCTTTCCCAAGGCCACTCCTCGGACGCCGCCTGATCATTGCGCCCCTCAGTCATGCCGAGAGAAGATCAACTCCAATCCCATCACTCGGAAAGATTCCCGTTTCGGTGACAAATGACGCAATTCGTTTCTCAAAACTTTTGAACAACTGACCTCGCAAAAGGAGATAGATTTCGAGGAGTTGACCCGAGCGGAAGTAAAAAGCTGAAACGAGTGTTGGTCAGCCGTTATGTACTTGAAAGTTGACCGTGACCGTGGTTTCGATTTCTACGGGTTGCCCATTCAGAAGAAACGGCTTGTAACGCCATTGCTTCACCGCATCGATAGCTGCTGGAGCCAGCAGCGGGTTCCCACTCACAAGCTGCAGGCGCTCAACATTCCCACCTTTGTCAATAATGGCGGTCAATACTACGGTACCTTGAACGCGCGCCTGCTGTGCCAAGAGTGGATACATGGGTTCAGTTCGGTAAACAAGAAGGCCTTTGGTCAAACCTTGTGAAACGCGTACACGCTGCACAGTGGGGACCGGCTTGGACAACTTGGGGATATTGACAAGGTTAGAACTGGAACTGATGATTCCGCCAATTACCCCATCCAACTGACCTCCAGGAGTCCCTCCGGGCACACTACCAACGACCCCATCCGCAACAGCGGCGGGTGGTACTGCCTCGTCGTCTTTAATTAGCTGTACTTTTGTTGGAACTCTGCTTATAGCGCGCAATCGCACCTCCGTGAGGTTGCTCGCTACTTTCACCGCTTTCGTCGGCGATGCCGCGGAGACTGCTGGTGGTGGCGGCACTGGAGGAGGTGGTGTTTCCAGGAGAGTGAGTAGTTGGTGCTTGGGTAGCACATCGGTGAACCATAACGGCAACAGGAGCAAAAGTCCGACGGCGAAGGATTGCAAAACAAACGAAAGAAGAGTCGTCCACCTTCTTCTGTTGTGTTCGATTCTCGAATCCAGCAGGCTGTCGTTGAACAGAACGTTTTCATGGGCCAGAGACTCGAGACTGCTCCTAGTGCTCTTGCCGATCGAAAAGGCGCTTTCAAAGCTCGAGATAGTCTTTCTTGTCATGGGGGTTTCTTCTTTATGTCCAATAAAGATCAGATAGTGCGCAAGATCTGCGGCCCTGCGGCGTGACTAATTAGCCGATTTCGAGCGGACAGTATTCACGGGCGCAAACGAAAGCAATACTTTAGGAAGTGCCACTCCGATGAGCGCATCGGAGGCGCCATCGATATGGAGTGCCGGAAAGTCGTATCCACTCGGTTGTCGACTTATCTGAGCCGGGGCAGCAGCGGTCACCTTCTTGTCTTGCGAGAAGGTCACTTCGGTGTTCGGGCCGTTCTCAGTCCAGGTCATCCTGTACTCTCCGGGAGCAAGCTGAGTCGAACCAAGCTGTACAGTGTCGAAGATGTGGATGTTGGCCTTTCTCTTATCGCTCGCCCATCCGCTTGCCGACAAAACCACCAGTGCAATGGCGCCCAACGTAAACTTGCTTGCTTTCATGTTCATATCTCCTCAGGCAGCCTCTTAGCCGACTTCTTCTGCTCTGCCGATACGATGCTGCGGGTCGAATTCAGTGACAGACAATTCGGAAAAGCTCCAGAAAACACAAACAAGATGCGCTGCTGTTCGTAGGCCTGGATCTGCGCGTCTGCGGAGAGCCCGCGTGTTTTGCACGCACCTTCTACACATCTGCTAACGTCGCGCTGTTGGCGGACGATGTAACTCATTTGCCCAAGAGCATTGATCGCAGGATTCCTGACAGTCGCACTAGAGCAGGTCCGGCTAGTCGCTTTGCTGTTGAAACAAAAAAGGCAACAGACCAGTTGATAGAGTGGTTGCTGAGGAGGTAATGGGATGACCACCGTGGGCGCTCTTGAGGCAAAGGCGAACCTGAATGCTTTATGTTGAAGAAAGTAGCAAGAGGAGAAACGATTCAGATTACGTTGCGCGGTGTCCTCATAGTCAAGCTTGTACCTGCCGATTCCGGGCAACTACCAGACCGACAGGACATCCTGTGTGACATTCGCGAACTCCGAAAGCGTGTGACTCTCGGAAAGATCCGTAGTCGGCGGCTGATAGAGGAAGGCCGTCTCATCAGCGAGTTAGCCTTGGATGCACCAGCTGCTGTCGTGTGGTGTTTCGATGATGAGACTACTCCTTTGACTGCAAACTGAGAGATGCAGCCTGAGAGATATAGATAATCTGGGGCAACGGGATTTTGAATGCGGTAACAAACTGGAGGCGGGAGCTTCGCCGTAAGTGCTCCCGCCTCCACGAGTTTTGCTTTGAGGCCTGTTTGTCTGAGTTGTTACAAGCCCAAGCCGGCCAGGAGCCCGTTCAGTGCGGTGGCAA
>CAZLIE010000151.1:0-9745 GCA_964559345.1 uncultured Terriglobales bacterium | reverse complement strand
TAGGTCACTCTTCCTATTGAGAGTCTCTGATTTCCGGTATATAACTTGCCTGCCGTGAAGCTTGGGCAGGGGTTACCGGCTACCCTATTCTTCCCTGAGGCAGCTGCTGATGCGCGTTCTTCGTTGCTCACACCTGGCTGTAATCACCATCCTTCTGTTCATCCCGGCAGCGCGGTTACTTGCCTTTGACGATTGGCAGCCCGTCTCGCCCGCTGAGTTGAAGATGACCGCCGAACCCTCGCAGCCCGGCGCGGCGGCAATCGTTCTTTATCGGGAAGAGTCCAGCGACGACAACGAGAATTTCCGTTACAGCTATTACCGCATCAAGATCCTTACCGAAGAAGGCAAGAAGTATGGGGACGTGAAGATTCCGTTCAACAACGAATACTTTCACGTCAGTGACGTCAAGGGACGCACGATTCACAGGGACGGAACGATTGTTCCGTTTGAGGGCAAGCTGCTCGATTCCACTTTGCTGAAGGGCAAAGGCGTAAAGCTCCTTCAGAAGACGTTCAGCCTGCCTGACGTCCAGGTCGGCAGCATTATCGAATACAAGTACAAATTGCGCTGGGACAAGGGCGTAGTGTTCGCTCCACGCTGGGCTGTGCAGGAGGATCTTTTCCAGAAGCACGCAAAGTTTGGCTTTATCCCCTACAAAGGCGAAGTAGAGGTGAAGAGTGGCTTAGGTACTCGGGTCGCCTGGACTTCGCAGTTTCTTCCTAAAGACACTTCGATTGAGCATAAGTACAACCGTCTTGAACTTGAGATGAATGACATCCCCGGGTACGCCGATGAGGAGTTCTCGCCGCCGGCAGATCAGTTCAAGATGGGTGTGCGTTTCTACTATGTCAGCTCCGATATGGACAAGGCCGACAAGTTCTGGGAGCGGGAAGGAAAAGATTGGAGTAAAGGCCTCGAGAAATTCGTCAGCCATCATTAGGCCATCGATGAACAAGTTAGGAATTTGATCTCCGCCGCTGATTCTCCCGAGCAGAAGCTTCGCAAGCTCTACGCGCGAGTCCAGCAAATGACCAATCTGTCGTATCAGCGAGAACGCACAGCCGAAGAGCTTAAGACCGACAATCTGAAGGAGAAGTACGCGGACGATATACTCCGCCAGAACACTGGCTACCACAATCAGTTGACTCGCGTGTTCATTGCGATGGCGCGCTCTGCGGGCTTCGACGCGCGCGGAGTTCGAGTCTCCAGTCGTGATGAGGTTTTCTTCAACGACCAGATTCTCGACTTCGATCAGTTAAGTAGTGAAGTCGCGAGAGTCGTCGTGGACGGAAAAGACATGTTTTTAGACCCCGGGACTCGCTACTGTCCTTTCGGTCTGCTGGATTGGCGACGTACTTCGACCCGAGGCTTGTCGCAGGTGGGGAAAGACAAAACTGAATTCATCAATACGCCAGCTCCGGCCATGAAGAATGCGCTTATTCAACGCGGCGCGTCATTCACGATGTCTGAAGATGGATCCCTGAAAGGCAAAGTGCGTCTGGTGTTCAACGGGCTAGAGGCACTGGTTCACCGTCTCGACCAGAACGAAAGTGATGAAGCAGCACGGACTAAGGCTCTGGAAGACGAACTTCGGCGAATGCTGCCGGCCACCGCGACGATCCAATTGGATTCAGCCAAGGGCTGGAACGGACAGGACGATCCAGTCGATGCGATCTTCTCGGTAGAAATTCCGGGATATGCAACCGCGACCGGCAAGCGGCTGCTGCTTCCGACAAACTTGTTCGAATCACAATCCAAACAGCCATTTGTGCATGACAAGCGCCTGACGCCAATCTATTTTCAATACCCGTTCCGAACGCTCGATCGGGTCGCTATCACCGTTCCTGCGTCTCTGCAAATTGAAAGCCTCCCGAAGCAGCATCGCGTGATGCAGGATTCCGCCGGTTACCAGACGGTGTACGAGTCGAAAGGACAGCAGATCTTGATCCGGCGCGAGTTTGATCAGAACGGATTTGCGTTTCCCATCAACTATTACCCGACTTTGAAGTCGTTTTACGAACAGGTGAAAACCAGTGATGAAGACACGGCCATTTTGCGTCTCGGCACAGTCGCACAGAACTAGTCTGCTATTCAGCCTAGTGCTGCTGCTTTCAGTCAGCGGCTCCGCGTCTGTGAATGTCCCGGCGTGGGTGCTTGCTGCCGATAAGCAGACAAGCCCGGCGGTGGAGAAAGACTCGACCGCTGTCGTGCTTCTTGACGAGCAGACCACAACCGTTGCTGAAAATGGAGAGACGTCCACTCTTTATCGCAGAATCGTGAAGATCTTGCGCGCGCAAGGCCGTGAGTACGCGGAAATGCCGATCTTCTATGACAAGGAAACTAAGCTGAAAGCCATTCACGCCTGGACCGTCACAGCCAAAGGCACGCAGTACGAACTCAAAGAGAAAGACTTCTACGAGCACGGCCTCGTCGGAGACTCCTTGTATGAGGATGATCGCGTTAAGGTCGCGAAACTGCCGGGGCTCGATCCAGGTACAGTGGTCGCGGTCGAGTATGAGCAAAGGCGGCGCCCGTATTTGTTCGCGGACCGCTGGAACTTTCAGGAGCGCATTCCCGTTGCGCTCGCGCGGTACACGCTACGATTGCCGGAAAAGTGGGAGTACAGCGATGCGTGGGTGCAACACGCTCCGGTAAAGCCTGTGCAGCAAGGATCGAACCAATGGACTTGGGAAGTACGTGACGTCGGCGGCATCGAGAAGGAACCCGGGATGCCGTTCTGGGAGTCGGTCGCCGGGCGCATGATGCTGTCCTTTTACGGCGATGCGCGCACCCGCGGCAAAGCCGCAGCCAAATGGGACGAGTTAGCCCTTTGGTATGCCAGCCTCACGCAGGACCGCACCACGGCGTCGCCTGAAATCGCCGCAATGGCAAAACAACTCACTGCCAATGCGCCCGATTTCGTTAGCAAGGTTTCGGCTCTCACTGCCTTTATGCAGCGGCAAATCCGATATGTTGCCATCGAGATTGGCATTGGCGGATACCAGCCTCATCTGGCTGCAGATACGTTCCGCAATCGCTACGGCGACTGCAAAGACAAAGCCACTCTGCTGATCAGCATGTTGCACGAGGTCGGAATCCCAGCCGCGTACGTGCTGGTTCACACCGAGCGCGGATTCGTGATGCCCGACGCACCAAGTGCCGGCTCATTCAACCACGTCATTACTGCAATCGAACTACCGCCGTCTGGTAGTGTCACGAATCTTGCCGGCGTGGTGACCACAAAATCAGGAAAGAAGTACGTTATTTTCGATCCGACTGATCCCTACACCCCGCTGGGACAACTCCATGCTGATTTGCAAGGCAGTTACGGTATGTTTTCGACTCCGAGTGGCGGCGAACTGATCCAGCTTCCGGTCCTGCAGCCCGATGCGAATGAACTGAAACGTGTCGCTCATCTCAAATTGCAGCCCGATGGATCTTTGGTCGGCGAGGTCGAAGAGACTCGCACTGGAGAAAATGCGTGGAACAGCCGCTACGCGCTGCTGAGTTCCGAGGACATCGAGCGCAGCCAGCGACTCGACCATTTTCTCGGAAGCTTTCTCACCGGGTTCACAGTGAACTCCTCGGGTGTGGAGAACCTCGAGAACTACGACCACGATCTCGTGCTCAAGTACAGCTTTACAGCCAAGAATTACGCGAAGAATGCAGGACCGCTGCTGCTGGTGCGCCCTCGCGTGCTGGGCGACAAAGAAATGGCGCTACGCACGGACAAGGACAAGCCGCGAAAATTTCCCGTGCAGTTCTCCTCCGCGTCCCACCAGACCGACATCTTTGAGATTGAGATCCCGCAGGGCTACTCGGTGGATGAGCTTCCTGATCCCGTCAAGGTGGACGTCGGCTTCGCCGAATACGAGAGCAAGACCGAAGTCACAGGCCAGCTCCTGCGCTATACGCGAGCTTACACGGTCAAGCAGTTGCTCGTGCCGACCAGTAATGAGGACGATTTAAAGCGGCTGTTTTCGAGTATCTACACCGATGAGCGCAACAGTGCCGTGCTGAAGAAGGTTAACTGAGATCTTCGATCTGGGCTAAATCTCCAGGATCACCGGCATGATCAGCGGACGCCGGCTGGTGTTTTTGTTGATGTAGCGTTTGAGATCCTGGCGGATCTTCTCCTTGATCACCCCGTAATCGGCCTTCTCCTCCTGGCTTGACTGCTCCAGAGTGCGATTGATTACTTCGCGAGCTTCGGAGAGGAATCCATTTTCGCCTGCGGCAACGAAGCCGCGCATCACGATCTCGGGAATGGACTCAACGCGACCGGTCAGCTTGTTGATTGCGATGATCGGCAACACAATGCCGTCTTCGCTCAGGTGCCGTCGATCACGGATGACCAGGTCTTCCACCACATCGCCGGCTGATCCTGAATCGATGCACACACGCCCGACCGTGACGCGGCAGGTTTTGCGGGCTCCGAGTTCATCGATCTCGAGTACGTCGCCGCTCTCGAGCATCATCACGCTTCCGACAGCTCCGTGCATCGACGCCGCAAGTTCAGCGTGCCGCTTGAGTTGCCGGTACTCGCCGTGTATCGGCACAAAATATTTGGGTCGCACAAGATTGATGAGCAGACGAAGCTCTTCCTGGCTGGCATGTCCGCTGACGTGGACCGGCGAGCCGGCGCCGTCCTCGTAGATCACGTGCGCATTGCGGCGGTAAAGGTGATCGATCATGCGATAGATCCCCTTTTCGTTTCCGGGAATGATGCGCGACGAGAGTACAACTGTGTCTCCGGCCTCAATCTTTGCGTGCTTGTGGTTGTCCACCGCCGCGCGCGAAAGCGCCGACATGGGCTCTCCCTGCGTGCCGCTGATCAGCACACAAACGCGCTCCGGCGCGAAGTCGCGAATCTGTCCAGGATGAATCAGCGTGCCTTCAGGAATATTCAGGTAGCCAAGATCCAAAGCGATCTCGGTCGCTTCATTCATCGACCGGCCGACCAGCGCGAGCTTGCGTCCATGCTCGAAAGCCATATCGGCGACGAGCTTGATGCGATGGATGGACGATGAGAAGCAAGACACGAACAAGCGGCGCTTGGTCCTGGTAAAGACCTCTTCGAATCGCGGACGGACTGCCCGCTCGCTCGGCGTATAGCCGGGACGTTCAACGTTGGTCGAGTCTTGAAGAAGGAGCAGCGCGCCTTCTTTTCCATATTCGGCAAACTGGTGCAGATCGAAAAGCTTTTCGTCCGTTGGTGTGGGATCGACTTTGAAATCGCCCGAATGGATCACAACGCCAACAGGCGTATGGATGGCCAATGCAACGCAATCCACCAGACTGTGGGTCACCCGTATCGGATGAATCAGGAATGGGCCAATCCGGAAGCGCTCGTTAGACTCAATCTCGTTGAGTTGCGCCCGCTCGAGCAATCCATGCTCTTCGAGTTTGCCTTCGACCAACGCTAGCGTGAACTCGGTTCCGTAAACCGGAATGTCCAATTCCGAGAGAAGCCATGGCAGGCCGCCAATATGATCTTCGTGTCCGTGAGTCAGCAGGATTGCGCGGACCTTGTCCCGGTTCTCGAGCAGGTACGTAATGTCGGGAACAACGATATCGACGCCGAGCAGCTCAGACTCGGGAAACATGAGCCCGGCGTCGATGACAATGATGTCATTGCCCCAGCGCACGGCCATACAGTTCATGCCGAACTCGCCAAGTCCACCTAACGGCACAATCTGCAGTTTGCCCTGGGTCATAAACTTCCGATGCTAGCACACTGTGTTTTTGCGGCTACTCGCTAACGCAGCAGATCTTCAAGCTCGATTGCCGCATCGGTCTTTGAGTCGCGATACTTGACGATGACTGGAGTGTAGAGCGAGAGCCCCCATTCCGCGCCTTTGCCCCGCGTCACAGCGCGTGAGCCGGGTACTACGACTGCGCCTTCTGGAATCACGAGAGGACGCTCTGCAGTGGAGCGGTGGACAGCGTTGCGTACGAGGTCGTACACCGGCGTCGATCGCGTCAGGATCGTTCCGGCTCCCAGCACGGCACGCTCCCGCACCAGCGTTCCTTCATACACGCCGCAGTTGCCGCCTATGAGAACATCGTCTTCGACGATAACGGGCGAAGCGTTGATCGGCTCGAGCACGCCGCCAATCTGTGCGGCAGCGCTGATATGTACACGTTTTCCGATTTGGGCGCAGGAACCGACGAGCGCATGCGAATCAACCAGAGTGCCTTCATCCACGTAGGCTCCGGCATTGATGTACATCGGCGGCATGCAGATCACGCATGGCGCAACGTAAGCTCCACGCCGGATTGCCGATCCGCCGGGCACGACTCGCACCTGATCTTCAATGTGCATCTCACGAGGGGGAAACGTATGCTTGTCCACGAAAGAAAGAGCGTGATCGTGCCACTCGTGCAGCTTGCCAATCCGGAATCCCAGCAGGATTCCCTGCTTCACCCAGGTGTTCACCTGCCACTCGCCGTCGCGTTTTTCGGCCGCCCGGATTTCGCCGTGGGTGAGCGCCTCGCGGAAGCGCTCGAAGGCAGGCATGGCCAGAGGATCTTCCTTGGCGAGAGCTCCCGACTCGAACAGCCGTACAATCTCGCCTCGCAGAGTTGCAGCCGTTGATGAGCTATGCGACATTTGCAGTGGAGTATATGCGACAAGCCGTGTCGGGTTCTATGGCATCTAAGCCCTCGGCTCCCCGAAGATGAAGCCCTCCCAACTTAAGCCTCTTCTTGGACGCACGCTGGTCATCGTCGCCCATCCTGACGACGAAACCATCTCCTGCGGTGGACTGTTGCAGCACATGCGCGAGCCTTGCGTCGTCTTTTGCACGGACGGCGCCCCGGAAGATCCATTTTTCTGGCAACGATTTGGATCTCGCGAACGCTACATCGAAGTTCGCGAGCAAGAGGCGAGAGCAGCGCTGGCGGAAGTCGGAGTGCGGGAGGTCGAGTTTCTCTCGCGGCAGAGCATGATTCCGTTGGCGGACCAGCTACTCTACCGGACGTTGCCACAGGCGTTTGCCACTCTCGGGAATGTATTACATCGACGCAATCCGGAGTGCCTGCTGACGCTGGCTTACGAAGGCGGACATCCCGATCACGATTGTTGCAGCTTCCTCACTGCGCATCTCGCGAAGCAGCATTCGCTTCCCGCTTGGGAGGCGCCACTCTATCATCGCGACGAAAAAGGTGGCGGCGTGCATCAGCGATTCGTGGAAGAAGAAGGAGAAGTGCTGGAGCACGTTGTCTCCGGCGAGGAACTCCAGGCCAAGTTGCGCATGCTGGCCTGCTATAAATCGCAGTTCGAAACCCTGCCTCCGTTTAACACCGAGCTGGAACGCTTTCGCCCGCAAGTGGCTTACGATTACACGCGCCGTCCTCATCCCGGCAAACTGAATTATGAGTTGTGGCAGTGGCGAATGACGCCGGAAGAAGTCTGCGCAGCTTTTGTCGAATTCAATGCCCTTGTCGCTGATGTGGCCGTCGCAAAAGTTGATGCCATAGACGTTCCCGTCAGAAAGTGACTCGATCTACACTGCGAATTCTGTACGTCGCGTACCCGCTTCTTCCCGTGAGTGAGCACAGCGCCGGCGGAGCCGAGCAGGTGCTGTGGGCTCTGGAGCAGGCAATGCACAAGGCGGGGCACACGACTACCGTGGCCGCGGCTGATGGCTCGCAGATTGCGGGCAAACTATTCTCCACGGGCCCAGCAGCAGATGAATTGGATCGATTTGAAACTCGTGCGCCCGAGCAGACTCGCCGCATCATCGACTGGCTGCGCGCAGGAGCCACCGCCGATTTCGACCTCATTCATGACATGAGCGGCGGCTTCTGGGAGCATGCCGGCACTGTCGAACTTCCCGTGCTCGCTACCTTGCACCTTCCGCGCTCGTTATACACGAACGTGGATTTCTCTCGCATTCCTGACCGGCTTTCATTCAATTGTGTCTCGCAGTCACAGATGAGCGAGTTCTCAGATCTGCCGCACGTGCTCGGAGTAATACAGAATGGGATTGCCCTTGACCGGTTTGAATCGGCGTTCGTGCCGCAGAGCCACCGCGAATATTTGCTGTGGTTAGGTCGAATCTGCGAGGAAAAGGGAACGCACACAGCGCTGGACGTCGCGCAGGCAGCCAAAGCAAAGCTCATCGTGGCGGGTACGGTCTATCCATTCCTTTATCACCAGAAATACTTTGCCCGCGAAGTGATCCCACGGCTCAAGCGCGCTGGAACTCAGGCAAAGTACATCCAGCGTCCAGCGTTCACCGAGAAAGTCGATCTCCTCCGGAATGCGCACGCACTGCTGATCACCAGCGATATCAACGAGACCAGCTCCATCGTCGCCATGGAAGCCGCAGCCTGTGGAACCCCGGTGGTGGCACTGCGTCGCGGCGCTCTCGCCGAGGTAGTAGCCGATCGAGTCACAGGATTGTTGGTCAATGATGCCGACGAGATGATCGCTGCATTGTCGCAAGTCAGCAGTATTGATCCAAGGAAGTGCAGAGAGCACGCGGAAGAACACTACTCAGCCGAGGGGATGAGGGGGGAGTACGAAGACGTATACCGCAGGACGTTGAGGATTTTGTAATTGTGTAATTTCGAAATTTTGGTAATTGAAAGACGCTTGGTTAACACGAAGGCGGCAAAATGCTGTTGCTTTGAGATTTAGGTTTCTGGGCTTCGGTGTCCTTTCTTTGAGCTTCGGTGTCCTTTCCTTGAACCTTCGTGTTAACCCGGTTCCAATTAGCTAATTTCGAGATTGCAAAATTACGAAATCCCTCCGGCCGCCGATCCCGCCATCAGTCCAACCTCCGCCGCGAGCTTCTCCAATCTCATGTGTGTCTCCGGCTTGACCTTCACCATTGGAAGACGATAGTTCTCTTCGATCCTGCCCATCATTGCGAGTACCCACTTGACCGGCATGGGATTCGATTCGATGAACAGGCCTTGCATCAGCGGCAGATATTTGCGGTGGAGCTTGCGCGCGGCGGTCCAGTCGCCATCAAGTGCGTAACGAGTCATCTTCGACAGCTCCGCCGGAATCACGTTCGACGCGACCGAGACAATTCCAACTCCGCCGAGCGAGATCACCGGCAGCGTGATGGCATCGTCGCCGGAGAACACAAGGAATGTTTCAGGGACTGAGTTGAGCGCCTCAGCAATCTGAGCCATGTTGCCGCTGGCTTCCTTTACGGCAATGATGTTCTTCAGCTTGGCCAGTCGCGCCAGGGTTGCGGGTTCAATGTTGGCAGCGGTCCGTCCAGGCACGTTGTAGAGCACTAGCGGCTTGTCCACCGCGTCGGCAATCGCCTTGAAGTGCTGGTATTGGCCTTCCTGCGTGGGCTTGTTGTAGTACGGCGACGCGGTGAGGATAGCGTCCACTCCGGAACGCGAAGCGATCAGCTTGGCTTTCTGCACGGCTTCGGCAGTGGAATTCGAAGTCGCACCCGCGACGATCGGCACGCGCTTCTTCGCGACTTCAATCGTGATGTCGATAACGCGCAGCCATTCATCGTGCGATAGCGCCGGAGTTTCGCCTGTGGTTCCGCATGGCACGAGGAAATCGATGCCAGACTCGATTTGCCAACCGACAAATGATGCCAGCGCCGGCTGATCGATGCCGCCGTCGGCTCGAAACGGTGTGACCAAAGCAGTGCCGCACCCGCGAAGATTCATACGATAAGAATAACGCCACGAGCGTCCCCTTGCCTGCAGGTTTGACCGAATTTGAGTAGACTGGCGGCGTCTACGAGGGCAGAAGTCCGTG
>CAZLIE010000150.1:0-10043 GCA_964559345.1 uncultured Terriglobales bacterium | reverse complement strand
CATGCCGGCAATCATGCTGTTTTGCCGGATCCGGCCTATGAAAAGATCGAGTTCAGGATGAAGCAGGGGTTCCCCGCCGCTGATGGTGACGATAGTAGTGCCGAGCGCCGCAAGACGATCGATGCGCTCGTACATGGTCGTGATCGGCACGGGCTTGGAAAAATCGTCGTACTCGTTGCAGTAGGCGCAGGAGAGATTGCAGCGCCTCATGGGCACAATATGCGCCATTACCGGATGGTCGGTCGAGGCCAGCGCCTTCGCAATCATCCACAACTCACGAACCCTACGTTTCGCATCCGCAATGTTGCGGGTTACACGACTAGGCGGTTGTAGGGGAGCTGGTCTCGCAGGCATCGTTGTTCTTCTCCCATTTAACCACAGAGTGTTACAGCTTTGAGAAACCTAGCGCTGGATGGGGCTTTTGCGGACGCGAAATGCAGTTATCCAGCAGCGACCGGAAGGGAACAAGCTGTAAAAACAGGGCTTAGCCTGCTAAGGACCTGCTCGGTTTTGTTGCAGACTTATGACGTCAGCGCTGCCCAGCCGGCACTGATGATCACTATCACTACGAACCAGCCAGCCATGACGGCGACTCCGCTCGAGATTTTCTTGCGACCAACCACGGCGAAGCCGATGCCCAGAAGAACGAACATCCAGATGGTGAATACGTCGAACCAACTCGCGGCGTGATAGAGCCAGGGAGCAGTGTCGGTCGGCGACACGTAATAGGCGGGGTTGGTTCCCACCGGATTACTGAAATTGAAGTTATCCAGATTGCTTCCGGCAAAGAGAGTCACAACCCCTAACAATGACTTAATAATGCCGATGAGACCGGAATACATCACCAAAGCCAGCGATTGTCCAAACGTGACCTCCGTGCCGAGGCCAAAGTTGAAGGTCGCCATCAGAACGCCGGCAATAATCAGATCGACAATCAAAAAAACAGCGGGAATGCAGTAGGAGATAACTTTTGTGATCTTCACCGATATGTCCATTCGCCGCGCGCGTTCGTCCGGCGGAAGCTGGTCCATGCGCTCGGACGCCTTAGGGTTCAACTTGATCTGGTTCTCGGTCACACGTTCAAAGCCGACTTTCTTGTCCACCGTGATCACGAGCGCATAGGCGAAAAGCGAGCCAATGAGAAATGGAACCCACCACCGGGCATTGCGTCGAATATCACTGAAAGTAGTTGTTGGCGAGAAGAAAACATTGATGAGCCGGTGCGGCTCAGGCAGTCCGCCAATCTCGGCCGCGGAATTCGGCTGCGTAGAAACAGAACTCATAGTTCTCCTCTAGCGACGCGGCCAGCGCGTCGATCATTTGCTATAGCAATCGAAGAGATTTTTGCTGGATAGTTATACCCCAGCTTTGCCGCTGCGGAGTTGTTTTTTTTTGCAACGATTGCTTCGAGGCTGGGGCTTAAGACTGGTGGATAGCGGTGACTCCGCTAGCCTACGATCTGGCTTTTTCCCCGGCGCTGTGCGCCTTGCGTGGCTGGCGTGCTCCGGTGTTGCGCTCGTAGATGATGCGCATCCCGTCGAGGGTCAACATGTCGTCCACGATTCCGATGTAGCGGGAGCCGGACGCGATCAACGTGGCTAGCCCGCCTGTCGAGACGATCTTCGGCTTCGATCCAATCTCCTCGATCATGCGTTCGAGGATGCCGTCCACCAGGCCAATATAGCCGTAAAACAATCCTGACTGAATATGCGCGACGGTGTTGGTGCCAATCACCCGCGCAGGACGGCGGATGTCAACTTTGGGCAGACGCGCAGTGCGCTGGAACAGCGCCTCTGCGGAGATTCCGATTCCTGGAGCAATCACTCCGCCGAGATATTCTCCGCGCTCGGAGATCACATCAAAGGTGGTGGCCGTGCCGAAGTCCACTACGATCGACGGACCGCCATAGCGCTCGAAGACGGCTACGCCATTCACGATGCGGTCGGCTCCGACTTCAGCCGGATTGTCCACCAGCACCGGCATGCCGGTCTTCACCCCCGGCTCGATGAACAGCGGCTTCACTCGAAAGTATCGTTCAGAGACTTCGCGCAGCGTGGAATCGACAGGAGGGACGACGGAAGAAATCACGACCGCCTTGACCGCACCGGGTTCAACCGAGTGCATGGCAAACAGGTTGCGGAAGAGCACTCCGTATTCGTCTGCGGTCTGCGTGCGGACCGTGCCTACTCGCCAATGCGCGACCATGGTTTCGTATCGCGGAGGCACTCCGGGCTGCTCGGCGGTCGCGCTGTAAACGCCGAGCACCGTATTGGTATTGCCGATATCGACTACGAGAAGCATTCCTCAGCCGTTCCGTTCGCGAACGCCACCGGAGATTACCGTGCGCACACCGTCCGCCGTGCTGACACGCAGAAAGCCTCGACCATCGAGGCCATCGGTTACACCGTCATATCCGCCAGCTTCGTCCACATGAACAAGCTTGCCGCGAACATAGCTCGACACCGATTCGAGTCGCTCAATCAACAACTGCTGCGACTTGGGTCCAGCGATGGCGCGGAAATACTCGGCTTCGAGCGATTTTAGCAAAGCAATCAGCAGCTCATCGCGCGACCATTGCTTGCCTGTCTCGATTCGGAGTGACGTAGCGAGCTCTTCGAGCTCCGGAGGAAAGACTCCCTGATTGACATTGATGCCGATTCCAATTACTGCATGCCGCAATTGCTCGGTATCTGCCGAGATTTCGGTGAGAATGCCGCAGACTTTCCTGCCGCCGATCAGCAAATCGTTGGGCCAGCGCAAGTCGCACTGCAGGCCTACGGTTTGCAGAAGCGCGTCATGAACGGCGACTCCGGACATCAACGACAGCCAGAGCGACTGCGCGGGCGAAATCTTCGGCCGCAACACGATCGAGACGAGAATCGCAGAGCCTGGTTCGGATTCCCAGGTATGTCCGTTACGTCCGCGCCCGGCAATCTGCTGATTTGCGAGAAAAACAGTTCCGGCTTCCACACCCGCAGTGGCCGCCTGCAGCGCTAGCGTGTTCGTCGATGCGATTTCGGAGAAGTAGTGCAGCTTGCCATCATAAAGAGTGCCGCGGAGCGCGGCATTCAGGTCGTCCAACCGATAAGCAAAGCTGTCACTCATCAAATACAAAGCTTCTTTGAAACGCTTAAGCTCGTGTGGCCGAACTTTCCCTCACGCCCAACTCCGACGCGAATTCATCGATCATGATGGTCTGATCGCGGTCGGGGCCTGTGGAGATCATACCCACACGCGCGCCGGTCTTCTCTTCGAGATACTTGATGTAGTCCTGAGCCTTAGCTGGAAGCTTTGCCACTTCACGAATTCCTTCCGTGGACTTCTTCCATCCCGGCACTTTCTCGTACACGCATTCGAGCTTCTCGAAGCCGCTGGTCGCAGCCGGAATCTTGTCCGAATAGTTCTTGCCGCCGATTTTGTAGCCGACGCACACCGGAATTTCAGGCATGGTGTCGAGCACATCGAGCTTGGTGACTACCATCCAGTTGATTCCATTGATGCTGGTGGCATAGCGCAGCAGCGGCAGATCCACCCAGCCGCAGCGACGCGGGCGGCCGGTAACCGCGCCATATTCATTTCCGCGAGCGCGCAGTTCGTCCGCAGTCTCATCTTTGATCTCCGTCGGAAACGGCCCCTCGCCTACGCGCGTGCAGTATGCCTTAGTAACGCCAATCACCGTCTTGATTGCGTTGGGGGCGACGCCGGTTCCAATTACCGCGCCACCTGAAGTCGCGCTCGACGACGTAACGAAGGGATAGGTTCCATGGTCGATGTCAAGCATGGTCCCCTGCGCTCCTTCGAACATCACCGCCTCGCCGCCCGCGATAGCTTTGTTGAGCAACAGCGCCGTATCGGTGACGAACGGTGCAACGCGCTCCGCTGCGCGCGAGTACTCATCGTAAATTTTGTCGGGATCGAGCGGCTCGGTGTTGAACAGTGCGTGGACAATCGTGTTCTTCTCCCGGCATGCATTCTCGATGTGCGTGCGCAGCAGCTTGGAATCGAGCAGGTCGATTACGCGCAGGCCACCGCGCTTCATCTTGTCTTCGTATGCCGGACCAATGCCGCGCGACGTAGTGCCAATCTTCACTCGTCCTGGCGCATTCTCAGATGCCAACTCGATCATGCGGTGATAGGGAAGGATGACGTGCGCGCGGTTCGAGACGAACAGCCGCCCATCGACATCGAGTCCATGTTGCTTTATGCCGTCGATTTCTTTGAGAAAGGCAATTGGATCGAGCACGACTCCGTTCCCAATGACGCTGCGGCACCCCTCGCGCAATACGCCGCAAGGTAGAAGTTGCAGGACAAACTTCTTGCCGCCGACGATGACGGTGTGACCGGCATTGTGTCCGCCGGCGTATCGGGCTACAACCGTGAAATTTTCAGAGAGGACATCGACGATCTTTCCCTTGCCCTCATCGCCCCATTGGGCGCCCACGACCACTGCAGTATTGGGTTTTTTCAACGAGAAAACTCCGAAGCAACGAGTTCGCGCACACATCCGTTCCTGCCATGAACCGGAAAGATTTTAAGACTGAGAAGCGCCAGCCAGCGCTGAGGTGTGTGTACAAACAATGATACCAAAGTAAGGGTTGCCGGGACCGGTTAACAGGCAACACCTCTAACCGCGGTTTCGCGGATCGCCACGGATTGCATGTGAACCCCTCTCTTACTGAACTGTTTCGGCCTGAGTTGCCGGAGGAGCTGCGGGCTTGGGTTGATGTTGCAGTACGCCGGAGTCAATTGTCGATCCATCGCTGGCTATGGTTTGGAAGTAGAGCTTGTCCCCACTGACTTCGACCACCATGAAGGTGCGATGAGTGTCGTCGCCGGCGACCATTTCGCTGGAGCGGCCCAGATTGTGAACCCGCAGCTGACCGGAACTGCCGAGCAGAAAGTAGTAGATTCCTCCCTCAGGCTTGAAACGCTCGTACACATGTTCATGTCCTGACAACACCACATTCACTCCGTACTTCGCGAACAGCGGCTCCAATTGCTTGCGGAGATCGACATCTGGGCCGTGGAACTTCCCGTCGGAATAGAGTGGATGATGGAAATAGCAGATCTTCCATTTCGCTCCCGACTCACGCAGCTGGCGTTGTACCCAGTCAAGCTGAGTGGGATCCATGTAGTTGCTGTCCAGGACAAAGAACTGGATGTCGCCCTTCTTAAAGCTGTAGTAACGCTGTCCGTTCATGTTGAAGGGCTTGTACTGGATCTCGTTGGAATTATCGTGATTTCCCAGGGAGGCGTAGAACTTTACTCCGGAATCGAGCAGCGGCTTGTACGGCTGTTCGAACTTCTGCTCGAAGTCCTTGGGATGATGGCCTCCGTAAATGTTGTCGCCCAGCATGATTACGAAGTCATAGCCCACTGCCTTGCGATAGATCTCCATCTGTCGGGCGACATCGTATTGGCCTTGATCGCCGGTGCCGTTGTCGCCGATGACGGCGAAGCGGACAGACTTCGAATCGAGCGGCAGCTTCAGTCCCGGACCACCCTGCGCCGGAGCTGCAGCAGTTGACTGGCCCACTAGGCCGGGATGAGACGCCAGCGCGAGGCAGACCGTGAAGGTGAAGAGAATGGATCGTTTGCCGATCATGCCTTAGTTTTCTTCTTTGAGTTTGAGGCGGATGGTGACAATCCAATGTCCGAAATGACATCCACGATCAGATTGGCAGCGACGTCACGAAGCACCAATTCGCGCCCGACCAGGCGATATTCCAGCTCCGGAGGAAGTTTCGGAAGGTTCTGCAGCAGCGACGGCGGCATTGACTGCAGAGGCAGTCGGTCCGGATAAGCTTGATTCACGTCCAGCCGCACGCCGTGGATTGGCTCGGCGTGCTGGTAGCTCTTGCGAATTTTCTTGCCGTCCTTTCCGTGAAGGGATTGGCTGATAAGTCGGCGAAAGAGATCTGCGACTTCAGGAGTGAAGATGTCACCCTGCTTGGCGTCGGGCCGCAGTTCACGGATCTTTCCGGCTAGCTCGTGCTGAGATTCGACGATTTTCTCCGCTGCATCGCTTTGTTTGGGCGCCGGCGCTTCGCCCTTCGCCTGCTTGCGAATTTTCAAGTAGTCATCCACCCGCTTTTGAAACTGGCCTACGATCAACCCGTCGCGGTTCACGCCTGGACTGGCTTTGGCGCTCGTCTGGCCATCGGCAAAGGCGGAGAACGCGCCGAAGAGCGAGAGACAGAGGAAGACGCCCAGGTATCTGTCTAAACGGTGCTGAAAGGCTCCTGAACGCATAGTCATGTCTCCGGCTCGACCTGTACGACGTCTTCTACTGCTTCGCGTACAGCTTGTTTCACGGCCTGCTTCACCGCCATCTTCACGGTCTCCTCGACTTCTTCAGGATCGATTGGGACCTCGTCTTGAAGTACTTCCTTGGCAATTTCCTCGACGACCGGCGCGACCGGTGGAAGGGACTGCGATACCGACTTTGCAACTTTCTTGGCGATCCTAGCGGAGCGTGGCTTCTCCGCGTCATCGGAAGTGCCGTTTTCAACCTCTGCGGCCTTCCAATCTTCCTCGAAGACCTCCGTGATCTTATCCGCGATCTCCTGATTGCGGAAGATGATGCCGATCTCGCGGCGCGCGTCGAGCTCCAGTTCGCGCAGGCTCTGGCTGCCGATAAAGACATCGTTGCCGTCACGGACAATGCTACGCGTATGCAGCCGAAGGTTGCTGAGCCGCCGGACGGAAATCTGGGCACCGCGTCGGACGATCTTGCCGATGATCCGGACTTCTACTCCCGCGGCTGCCCGTTCTTCCAACAGCCGGATCATTTCCCGATCGGTAATCTTTACGTCGTAGATCAACAGCTCCTTCTCTGCGGCGCCGATAAACGCAGCCAGCTCTTTGCGCGCATTCAGAGGCGAGATCAGGAAGTTCGGACTTTTGGGCGTGTACTTGCGCCGTTTGCTGTCACACTCGAAGAGTTTGATCGCCTCTCCCACCAGCTTTTTGTTGCTGGTGATGACGCCGAAGCTCCGGCTGCGCTCAATATCGAGTTGGGTGTAGTTGAAGGCAAGTAGAAACAGTTGTTTGCCATCGATGATCATCATCTTGCCGTGGTAGCGGACGAGATCGTCGGCGGTGCGCGAGACGGTTACGCCATGCGCGAGGAAGCGTGTCTCCAGCTTGCGCAAATTCTTCTCGCCGCCCCGATTGGTGAAGGCGATCAATGCCTCAACGGCAACGCCCCTTTTTACGGCATTTTCCAGGACCTGCTCGATCTCAATCCGGTCGAAGCGGAAGATAACAATCTGCACGCTGTGCTTGGCTTTTTCTATTGCTTTTACCAGCGGGATGATTCCGTCGCCCGGCTGAATGAGAAGTTTCAAAGTTGGCCCTCTGCTCCCGTCAGAGCTTCTGGTTTGATGCAATTTCACGGCGCCAACGAGCCCACAATGCTGTACATTTCATCCAGTCTAGGCAGCCTGCTGGCCTGATTTCATCTCTAAGTCTCTGGCCAGAGCTCGCGCTTGTGATTTGATGGGACCTGCCGCGCGAAGGCTTATGCCCGGAGTGCCGCCTTCCAAACTCGATGATTCGCCACAATAAGCCATTCACCCTCCTGCTCCTGCTGCTCGTTGTAAGCACGGTCGCTACGGCCCAAAAGCAGGAATTAGCAGCCAAACCTGCCGCTGCCGGTCGAGCGGTGATCTGGCAAGATCCAGGCGCAATTGCCTCCCGCAGCCTGTTCTACGGATCGGGCGGCGAGGCGGACCAGCCACATCCTCCAGTAGCTTTCCTCAAAGAGGATAAAAAAGGAACCAATCCTAAGTTTGATGTACGCGATCGGAACGGTGAAAAATGGAAGGTAAAGCTGGGCGTTGAAGCGCGTCCGGAAACCGTCGCCACACGGCTGTTATGGGCGGTCGGATACTTTACGGAAGAAGACTACTTCGTCCCCGATCTGAAGGTGGAGAATT
The DNA here is from genome assembly GCA_964559345.1 of uncultured Terriglobales bacterium. Lineage (GTDB taxonomy): Bacteria > Acidobacteriota > Terriglobia > Terriglobales > Acidobacteriaceae > Gp1-AA112. The sequence goes on along the minus strand of CAZLIE010000150.1, from coordinate 2,103 downwards.
TGCCGACACAACTCAGTCGCGGGCAAGAGTTCGTTCAACCCGGCGGAGACGTTCCTAACGTCCGCCTCAAGCGTCATCCACCACACGCCGAAAAGAATGGGGAGTGGCATTGGCGGAAGAATCCATTCTTCGGTGCGCGCGAGTTCAATGGACTGCGCGTGATGATGGCGCTGATCAATAACTGGGACGTGAAGGACGAGAACAACTCAATCTACGACGACAAGAAGACCGGCCAGGAGCTGTACTTGGTAACCGACTTGGGCGCTTCGCTCGGCACGACCGGATACCATCTCGGAGCCGGACGGGGTAAGAACAACTTGGGTGCTTACAAGGCCTCAAAATTTATCAGTCATGTGCATAAGACCTCCGTCGATTTCGGTACGCCTTCGCACTCGCCGCTAATTCAGATTCTGGGGATTTTCTGGATTCCCGAATTCGTTAGTCGTTGGCGCCTCCGTTGGATTGGCCGCGGAATTCCTCGAGAGGACGCCAAGTGGATCGGCGGTCTGCTGGCCCAGCTTACGCCCGAACAGCTCCATGACGCCTTTCGAGCCGCTGACTATCCTTCGCAGGACATCGATGCCTATGTCGCCGTGGTGCAGCGCAGGATTGCGGAGCTAGGGAGGCTTTGATCAGTCCCCCGCCAGCTTCTCCTCGGGAACCCCTTCGCCGCGCTGGATGTGGTCGAGTTCGGAATAGAGGCCGCCAGCCGCCAGCAGGCGATCGTGGCTGCCGCTCTCGACAATACGTCCGTCCCGGATGACGAAGATCACGTCAGCGGCCCGAATGGTGGACAGGCGGTGGGCGATCATGATGGTGGTCTTGCCGGCCATGAGCCGGTCGAGAGCGTCCGTGACAATCTTTTCCGACCCGGCATCGAGGCCCGAGGTAGGTTCGTCGAGAAGCAGAATGGGCGTATTGCGGATAATGGCGCGGGCGATTGCGATGCGCTGCCGCTGGCCTCCGGAGAGAGTCATTCCGCGCTCGCCGACTATCGTGTTGTAGCCATCGGGCATGCGATCGATGAACTCAGTCGCGTTGGCCAGTTCGGCAGCTTTGACGATTTCCGCGCGGCTCGCGCCCGGCTTACCATAAGCGATGTTCTGCCAGATGGGCCCGTGGAACAGAACAGTGTCCTGTAGAACGAAGCTAATCTGCTGACGCAAAGATTTCTGCTTGTATCGTTTGATATCTGTTCCGTCGATTTTTACCACTCCAGAGATGGGGTCGTAGAACCGGGGGATCAGGCTGATGATGGTCGTCTTGCCGGCTCCCGTCGGTCCAGCGAACGCAGCGATTTGTCCCGGGCGGATCTTGAAGCTGAGGTCGTTGAGAACGGGCGTGTCGTCCGAGTAGCTGAAGGTGACGTGCTCGAACTCAATTTCACCTTTGAATCGCGGAGCAGTTCGCGCTGAGCGTGCGTCCTTTACGTCGTTTTCCGTCTCCAAGATCGCCTCAATGCGCTCGTAGCCAACCAGGGCTTTGGAGTACGAGTCGGTCATCTTCGAGAGTTCCTGCATAGGCTTGTACATCTTGCCCAGATAGAGGATGAACACGACCAGCGATCCTGCAGAGAGGGACCCGCTCAGAACCATGCGAGCGCCAAACCACAGCACCAGAAACGTTCCTACTGCGACCAGAATTTGCACCGCTGGCGCGAGCTTTGCCTTGAGGCTGCGCGCACGGAGGGCGACTTCCACCCCTTCGAGACTCTCTTCTTCCATGCGTCTCAGCTCGTAGTCTTCACGCGCGAATGCCTTCACTACGCGAATGGATCCGAGCACTTCCTCGATGGTGGAAACAATCTCGCTCTCTTTTTTGCGAACGGCGCGTGACGCTTTCTTGATGCGCCGCGTGTAGGTGTACACGATGACGAACAGAATCGGCGCAATTGAGAGGGCGATCAGAGTGAACCGCCAATTAAGGTAAAACATCACCCCAATCATGCCGAATAGAGTGATGAGGTTGATCAGAACGCCCAGTAGTCCTGAGGTGATGAAGCTCTGGATGGAGTCGATGTCGCTGGTAACCGTGCTGATGAGATCGCCGGTGCGTTTCTCGTCGTGATAGGCAAGCGAGAGTCGCTGGATATGCGAATACAAG
>CAZLIE010000149.1:0-10059 GCA_964559345.1 uncultured Terriglobales bacterium | reverse complement strand
TTCATTGAGAGCGAATTCGCAATCGATGAGATCCCAATGTGAGTCGGCCAGCCAACTGGTGTTGTAGCGCCCGCTCTCCTCATCGGCTTCGGAAAGCAAGATAACGTCACGGTGCAGAGGAACGTGGCTCCTGGCCAGTTGCATGACCGCTTCAGTGAAAACTGCCAGACCACCTTTGAAGTCGATCGCGCCGCGGCCATAAACATAACCATTGCGGACGATGCCCGCGAAGGGATCGACTGTCCACTTCTCCCGTTCCACTCCGACCACGTCGGCATGTGCGGCGAGAAGCAGGGGCTTTTTCGAGCCATCGCTCCTTAAGCGTGCGATGAAGTGGGCCTTTCCCCGCTCCGGAGTCGCCACAATGTGAATATCCAGCCCCAGTGGCCGCAGCTGGTTCGCTAGGAATTCAGCAATCTTGTTTTCATTTCCCGGTGGATTGCTCGTATCCAGTCGAATGAGTTCCGACAGCAGGTCGGCTGTCGCATGTTGACTCGTTTGTGCTGACGAAGTGTTAATAAGAGCCGCACACAGGCACGCCGACGCTGCAATTCTGAAGAACGACCCGCCGACTGAGTATTTAGAGAATTGGGAAAGGATTTTTCGAGTCATTCGGATGGGGACGAATTCTACCTCAAGGGACCGTCGCGACGTGGCGCTGTTGTCCCGTGCCTGATTTACGAACTCCGAGTATGCTTTTGCAAAGCCAGTTCACAGGGCAAGGAAGGGAATTTGAGATCCAAGGGTAAGGGAGCTAGAGCCCATGTCACTATTCGCGAGGTTGCGAAGGCTGTAGGGGCATCAGTCTCTACCATCTCAGCCGCCTTGAATAATTCGGATTACGTAAGCGCAGAGATGCGCAGCCGTATCCAGGCGGCAATCAAGGAACTCAAGTACCGACCCAATGACCTCGCTCGAGGACTCCGTCTCCAAAAGACGCACACCATCGCCATCATCGTTCCCGACCTTTCTAACAACTTCTACGTCGATGTAGTGCGCGGCGCCAAGGATTACTCGGTTTCAGCAAACTACACCTTTCTGATTGGCGACTCGCGTGAGAAGTGGGAAGAGGAGCGTCATTATCTCGATTCCTTTCATCGGCGCCGCGTCGATGGGGTCATCCGTGTTCCTGCTATAGATGCGGCAACAAGGAAAGCCAAGCCCATTTTAGGCAACATACCCGTTGTCTATGCTGATCGGTACCCATCATCGCGCGACTCATCCGTCGGGCGCGTCGGAGTCGATAATGTGCTAGCCGCCGACAACGCTACGCGCTATCTTCTCAGCCTCGGCCACCGCAGCATCGGTGTGATTACGGGCGATATCTCTAGCGGTACCTCCGCCGATCGGCTGAAGGGATTTCTGCAGGCGCTTCGCAGGGCAAGAATTCGCGTGGACCGTTCAATGATCCATGCCGGCCACAACGATATGGAGAGCGGACATCATCATGCGATGCAGTTGCTGAAGATTCCGCAGCATCCAACCGCAATCTTCTGCACTAACAACATGATGGCGCTGGGAGCGCTGGAAGCAATCCAGGAAGTTGGATTGGCATGTCCAGACGAGGTCAGTCTGCTCGGCTTCGATGACTTCTATTGGTCAACGCTGTTACGTCCAAGGCTTACGGTCGTGCGTCAACCCGCCCGGGAAATTGGCATGTTGGCGGCGCGGATGCTGATCGATCATGTTCAGGGTAGCCCGGGCGTTGCCAGTCCCATTCTGCTTGCAACAGAGCTGATCGTGCGAGATTCGTGCGCACCGCCCAACATTGCATAGCTTAGCCGGCAGAGGTGGAGCGATTTTCGGCTTTTGCGGCGAGCGGCCAGGATCCGATTGTCCTGGCGCGTAGAAAATAAGCACCCAGGCCAAGGAGCAGAAGAATGACTGCGCTCCCAACATACTGTCGCTGATCCGGAGTTGAGGCCACGTAAATCCACCCGATTAGCGCGATGATAGCTGGAAGGGGATAAAGCCACATGGTGTATGGGCGAGCGATATCCTTGCGGTACCAACGCATGGCAAACAAGGCGAAAATCTGAGGAATGAACTGAAACATGATTTGCGTGATCATTAACGCGGACAAGAGTCGCTGCAGCGATAACCAGCACAGTGGAATTGCCGTTACACTGATTGCGATCAGTGAGATCGTGGGAAATTGCCCTCGCGGATGGACCCGGCCGAAGATCTTGAAGAAGTTTCCTTCGGCGCCTGCGGCATAAAGAATTCGTGAGTATCCCAGCGTCATCGTAAAAATCCCCCCGAGCGTCGCAGCCAAAATCAAAACAGTCATCAGAGTGGCGGCCCTTGAACCATAGAGCCTGCCGATAAATTCTGAAACCACCGCCTGGGACACGGCTGCTTCCCTCCACGGAATCGTCCCAATAATCACGACGCTCATGAAAAGGTAGAGAACGGCTACCAGCAGCACGGATATGACTATGGCACGCGGAATATTCTTGGTGGGGTTCTTCACCTCGCCGCCGAGATAGGTAATGTTGTTGTAGCCCCCGTAGTTGTACATCGCGATGAGCGTGGCACTCGCGAGACCATAGAAGAAAGGCTTCGATAAATGAAATGCTGCTGACGGGAAATCGAAAGCCATGTGCGCGTTCAGGTGAATCAGTCCTGCGCCAATGACCCAGAACATTGCTGTAAATACGATGGCCAGCATAATAACGGAGAGTCGCCCGACAGTTTTGATAGGGCGATACAGCAGAAACGCAGTTAGAAGGCTTACAAAGGCTGCCAGCGCGCCGACTGCTGTGTGTGTCAAACCGGGAAGGAAGTAGTGACAATAGTCTGCAAAGCCAACGCAGGCGGCAGAAATCGAAAGCGGGGCAGCAAAGATCGTCTCCCATAGGAACAGAAATGAGATCAACCTGCCCCAGGTGCGCGGGTTAAAAGCTTCGAGGAAATAAATGTATGCCCCTCCGGCGCCAGGCATCGCCGCGCCCAACTCGGCATAGACCATGCCATCGCATATCGAAAACAAGGCGCCGAGAAGCCAGCCCAGAATTGCTTGCGGTCCACCCATCGCGGAGAGAATCACGCCGATAGTAATGAAAGGACCGATCCCAATCATCTCCAGCATGTTCACCGCGGTCGATTGAACCAATCCCATGCCGCGGACTAACTTGCTAGAGACCAGCGCTACTTCGGAGGGAAGGTGAGGTGTAGAGTTGTCAGCCACTTGAATTTGAAATTGCGGAACCGGCTAGCCGGCAATATAGCACGTGAAATTTATCGAAAGTCGCGGTGGGAGGGACATGGAGGACTTATCACGGAGAGCAGTGTTGCGCAGCCTACTCGCGGCGCCTGCGCTGGTAGAAAGCTTGCGTGCAGAGGAGCAAACCGGCGAAAACCCGAAACGATTCGGAGAAATTGCTGGATACGAGGTTGATGATCTTGCCTCCCGCTATGCACTCGCGATGCTGCCCCTCGGCAGCTTGGAATTCCACGGTCCGCACAATCCACTCGGAACCGATTCGATCATCATCTCGGGTATCGCAGACCGGGTGGCGATCAGAACCGACGCTTTGCTCTTTCCCACCGTGAGCTTCACGCAATGCCCAGCACACACGAGCCATTTCCGTGGAACCATCAGCATTCGACCCGAAGTAATGACGATGTACTTCGCCGATGTGCTGCGGAATATTCTCGCCGTTGGGTTTCGTCGCGTCTTTATCCTCAACGGGCACGATGGCAATATCGGCCCCGCACGTGGAGCCATCGCCAAGGTCGCTCACGAACAAGGTGACTCGCAGCTAATGTTTGCGAGTTGGTGGGAGTTTCTCCCCACCCAGATGATGAAGTCATTGGGGATGTTTACCCAGGCAAATGGAGGACATGGCCACGGCGGACCATTGGAGACATCGGCAGTCGCCGGTTTTCGGCCTGACTTGATTCATCTGGACAAAGCTAGGGATCTCCCCGAGACACCAGATCTCTCCGACGGGTCGCCATATTTCCTGCAAAAGTCGACAGCGCAGAATTGGCCCGGCTATTCCGGCCACGTGAGCGAGGCCTCTCCAGAGAAGGGCCGTAAACTGGTGAAGATCAGCGAGGACAGAATCGTGAAGCTGATCGAGAACTGGTTGTCTGGGAGAGATGTTCCTGGAAGCTGGTAGTGTCCGGATGAGAGGAATCGGTTCCAAACCGAGCTTGAGGCGAAACAAAACTCTGTGTTCTTGGGTGTGTGCTTTGGCCTTTGTTTTCGCTTTGGCCGCCGGAGTTAGTGCTCAGAGAACTGGCAGCGCTGAATTGCGGTCGTCCAACTCGGCGATTTCCCTTGCTCGTTCGGCTCTTGCAGCGGGAAAGCCGGCGAAAGCTGTGGGGATCCTTACGGCCCACCTCCAGTCACATCCAAATGACATTTCCGGACACCTTCTCCTTGCCGATGCATATATGGGAATGGGTAACAGCGTCGATGCCCAAGCGCAGTATTTGGCTGTCCTGAACCTTGATCCCGATAACTACAGCGCGCTTGCCGGCCTTGGCGAGATTGATGATCGAGCCGGCGACTCGGAAAAAGCAGAGCCGATGATGGCGCGTGCCGCAACACTTAGCCACCATGCGCCAGCCATACAAATCGCGTGGGCGACTGTTCTCGCGCGCCTACATCGATACAAGGATGCCACAGAGGCTCTGGCCGGAATTTCGCCGCCGGCCGTTCCTCACGAGAAGATTTCTTTCTACCGTCTCAAAGCGGCAAACGCCTCCGGTCTAGGCGACGCGGAAGGCGCAGCTTCCGAAATGGAAAAGGCTCTGGCGCTCTCGCCAGAGCAGACCGGACTCCGAATGGCAACAACGGCAGCGGAACTCCGGGCGAAGCATTGGAAGCGGGCTGAGAGCCTAGCTGAGCCGCTCTTCCGTCACACGCGCGAGCCACAACTGGGGCTGATGCTGCTCGAAGCACAGCTCGGCGCGGGAGAGGACATTCATCCAACCCTGGACACGCTCCGCAGCCTGACGCTTCCTCACGAACAGGAGTTGCTCCTGAGGCAACGACTCGCGGAACTGCTCATTGCACACGATCGGTATGCGGAATCCATCGAGGAACTCAAGAGAGCGCTTGAACTCGATCCAAATCGCGCAGATTTAAGTTTTAATCTGGCACTGGCACAGTTCAAAGCCGGACAGCTCGACGATGCATTCGCGACATCCGAAAGCGCGCGAAAGCTGGCCGACAGCGCTGAAAGCGAAGACCTTCAGGGAGATATTCAGGAAGCTCGTGGCAATAATCTCGCCGCGGTGCATAACTACGAAACAGCAGTTGGACTAGCCCCGAACGAGGAGAGATACCGGCTGTCGCTTGCATTGGAGCTGATTCGGCACAAAAGCTTCGAGCCTGCGCGTCTGGTTTTGCACCAGGCCGAACAGGTGCGACCGGAATCCTGGCGGATTCAGGTCGCCTTGGGAATGCTTGAATACTTCGCCGGCAGCGCAGGAGATGCCACCCGAATTCTGCTGCGAGCTTCGGAACTTGCGCCAAACCCGGAGCCTGCGCTCTCGTACCTCGGCAGCATTCAGATGGACGAAAGTGGCGTGCCCGACTCTGCCGCTTTGAGACGGATCTGCGACTATGCTGACGCTCACTCCGGCGCAGCAAAACTGGGGCTTGACTGCGCCGCTCTGTTATTTCGCAAGGCTTACGCTTCACACGACTCTTCGCAAGCTGACGAGATTGCCAAGCGACTGAGCGCTGCGGCGAAGGCGCTCCCGAAGGATGCCGCACCCCATTGCCAACTCGGGAAAGCATATCGGTGGATCGAGCACTGGCAGGAGGCGCTCCGCGAGTCTCAGATCTGCGTGCGCATGGACCCGGACTCCGCCGACGCGCACTACCGGCTGGCTCAGCTTTACCGGCACCTTGGCCAACCGCAACAGTCGGCGCAGGAGATGAAGTTGTACGAAGCGGCTTCAACGCGAGTTGCAGATGAAAACGCCCGGCGCGATGAAGCCATCAAAACCTTCGTCTACTCCATCCAAGGTGACAGCTCAACTCAGAAGCGGGTGCAGTAAGGCGTGGAGGGAGCGGTGCATCTGCTCGGTTATGTACTGAGTGGGTTTTCCGGTGCCGATGGGAGCGGCACCGGAAAACCTCTTAACGGAGATGGTTCTACACTTGACTGGCAATCACCGCTTTCGCTGATCGAGGGCAGCGCGCTGCTTTCCGCTTTGAAGGCCCGCAACTTCAGGGCTTTTTCCCACACTTATCATGTTGGCGAAGAGCCGATAGGCGCCGGGAACACCTTCCGGCATCTGGCGATAGAAGGCATACGCGTTGTAGATGTACACTCCTTTCCCATATCTTGCATACACCAGTCCGCCTTTTTGCGGCTCCTGACCGGCATCGTGCGTCTCGAGTAGCGGCTGGTAATGACTGTCCCACGACTGCAAGAACTTCGATCCTCGTTCTTCGACCCAATCGTTAAAGTCCTTGCTGGTGATTCTATTGGGCCAGGTGAATACTGGATTTGAAGCCTGCAAGATTTCCATTTTGGAATGCTCATCGGTGACCTCCTCCGGATTGGAACCCATCTTGTAGGGGTACGGTCCGTAATCGTGGTCGTATTCCGGCGTGTTGTATTGCACGATGACAACCCCGCCGTTCTTGACGTAATCGAGAATGCGGCTGTTGTACGTTTTTAAATCGTCCCGAACCGCATAGGCACGTACGCCGAGAATAATTGTGTCGAATTTCGAAAGATCCGCGTTGGCGAGGTCTCCCGCCGAGAGGAAGTGAACGGTGACTCCCAAATTGGCCAGCGATTGCGGTACGTCATCACCGGCGCCCACAACGTAGCCGACATTGAGCCCCGGGGCAACCTTCACATCGACGCCGGTGGTGCGGTATGCGGCCTCATGGTATAGGTTATACGGGCGCAAGCCTGCGTATCCCACGGTGTGATAGCCCTCTTTGTACTCGCGGTCTCCATAGGTCGCAACTGCAGTAACCGTGTACGGCTTCTCCTCGATTCGGCTGGGAAGCACGTGAAACTTGAGGGTCTGATCCTCTCCATCTTTCGTTGTGGAAAATTGCTGCTGCTCTGTCTTCCAACCCTGTGGGACTTCGAGCTTCACTGTGCCCGTGGCCGGACCCTTCACATTGCTGTGCACCGTCACGTTCAGGTCGAAGGCTCTCGAATTCAAAGGCACAATTCCTGCTTGCGGAGCGATGGCGAGCGATATGGCCGGACCGACGACAACCGGTTCCATAACGGTCCCAGACCCTGTGACACGCTTGACCGATTGCACCACCTGTGAAAGTTCAAAAGGAGTGCCATTGAACGTGAAGCGCACCTTTGCCGCTACGGGATAAGGGGGCAGCGGCATGTTCAAGAACTGCTCCTGGTTGATGTTGTAGTAGGGTTGCTCCGTGTCAGGCCGACTGAAATATGGTCCTGTGTAATTTGCATCCTGGGGAACGTCCATGGCGAAGCGGGTGTCCATCGACTGGTTGGATTTCAGGGTCGCCTTGGTAGGCGATTCTGAATCCGCCTTCCAGTGTTCGCCCTCAGGAGTTTGGATCGCGACGCTCTCCACCTCCACGGGCAGACTTGTGGGATTGGTCGTGTGCACTTTGACCCAGAACTTCTGGCCTGGAATTGCGATCTGGAAGGTTTCCGGGTTGCGGAAAAAGCGTGCGAACGGGCCAGTAGGCTCCTTTTCTGGAGCAACGGTTGCCAGCACCGATATGCCCAAAGCTTCTGCGAGTGCATTTTCGAATTGCGCCTGCTTTACTTTCAGTTCATGAGTGACGTCGTATTTTGCATCCTCTCCCAGGCTGCTAGCTGCTACCCGTTGCACGAGGTCATTCGTAGCTTTTAGTCCTTCCCCCAGAGTCGAAGCGACGGCTTCCGGGTGTTGCACCGAAAAATCGTGGATCGCTTTTTCAACGATGGTGTTGATTTGCGTCAGCCCGTCCTTAAGGAACGCTGTATCTCCGCCTTGGGCCAGGCCTGCAATGCCCATCAATGACACGTCGATGCCTTCGAAAAAGGACGATTCCTTGTCAGGGACAGAGACAACCGAGGCAAAGCGATGATAAGGGCTCATCATCTCCTCGGCTGGAGGCATACCCGTTCCCCCATTTTGTGACCGCTGATGACCCAGACCAAGCCGTGACACCTGCTCGTAAGTCAATCCAAGCAGCGGGTTGTACTCGCCTTCGGGGATTTCGACTGCCGTGGAGAGCTCACCGTTGGTAACTGTTCCATCTGTGTAGTTGCGAAATTCCGCGGGATAATATTTGCCATCGGCGTAATCGTAGATTCCCTTATCGGTAATTCGTGCAAACGGCACCCGGGCATAATCCTTGACCGGCCTCCACGGTTTTAACCCTGCCTTGATTTGCTCGGGAAACATCGCCGGATCACCCGCGGCCTTAAATGCCTCCTGGGCCATTTGCCCGGCTACCTGGTGGTTGCCGTGACCGTCGGTGCGACCGCCAACGAACACAGAAGTGATCACCAATGGACGCGTCATGCGCACCACCCGCACCACATCAGCCAGCACGCGGTCGTGTCCCCAGTTCTCGAGACATTCTTCCTTTGTCTTGGAAAAACCGTAATCGACCACTCGCGTCCAGAACTGTTGTGTGCCGTAGTAACGATCCGCAGCAAGGAGTTCTTCGGTCCGAACCAAGCCCAGCGCGTCGAAGTAGTCCGACGACATCACGTTGGCGCCGCCTTCGCCGCGATTGAGCGTGAGAAGCGCGACCCGCGCGCCTAGACCTCGCGAAGTGTAGGTCAGCATGCCACCGTCCTCGTCATCGGGATGCGCCGTGACCATCAGTATGCTGGCGCGGGTGTGCAGCTTCTGCAGACTCTGCCATAGCGCGGCGGCTCCACGGTCAAATTCGGTCGGCTGCGCGGCGACCTGAGGCGCGGAGCCGATTGCAATCGGCGACTGGGCCTTCGCCGGAGAAATATCGAATAGCAAAGGCAACATGCACACGACTGCCGACAAAACGCATGGGATGAAGCGATTCGATCGACGGGCCATTAGGGACTCCTTTGAGCATTTCAATTGACGTGGTCTCACTGATGCTTGAAAGCTGCAGGGATTTTATTCTCTGCCAGTCAAAGCAACGGGAATTTTAAGGTCTAAACGCGAGAATGCCAAAACGTTTTGGTATTTAGGGCTGCAAGGGAAGAAATTCGAGCGCCAGAATGAGAAGTCTTCGGAACTTCCATGCAGAATAAAAGCCCACAAGAGTCTTGACAGTGGGAATTTGACTGTTGTTAGATGTGAGCCCAACAGTCCCGAATCGTTTCGATATTTGGGAGCGCTGGCGATGACAGCTGCATTCCAGGGACATGCCTCAAGTTGGTTTGAGGACGAGATTATCGTGGTTGCCAAAAACAAAGTAGCCCATCAAATGCTAGGCAGGAGTCTCAAATGAATCCACAATCTGGAACTATAAGAGTTGTGCTTCGCAGTTCTTTGTGCTTCGTCATGTTGGCCATCGGTGCGCTTTCGGCTGTCGCGCAAATCGATCGTGGCGCGATTGTCGGCAAGGTCGTGGACGCCTCCGGCGCTGTAGTCCCGGGGGCCAGCGTCGTTGTTACCAATAAGGCTACGGCAGTCGCAGTTACCACAACCACAAACCAAAGCGGCGAATATCAGGTCCTGGCTCTGATTCCTGGCACCTACTCTGTGCGCGTGAGCTCTCAGGGATTTGAGAGCGTTTTACGCGACAACATCGAGTTGCACGTACAGGACCGCCTCTCCATCGAAGTGGCTCTCAAGGTTGGGTCGGTGAATCAAGAAGTAGTCGTCAGCGCGAGCGAGCCGCTACTGCAAACGGAAACGGCGGATGTGGGCAATGTAGTCGACACTCGACTTGTCAACGATCTGCCGCTGAACGGGCGCAGGTATGCGGACCTGGCGCTGCTCGAAGCCGGGGTGCAGAAATTCTATGCGGCAAACAATCCCGCCCCTGATCGCTTCAGCGTGAATGGGAATCTCGAAACCCAGAATAATTTCCTGTTGAACGGAATCGACAACAATTCGTTTTCAGAGAACCTTCAGGAGTTCTCAGTTCAGGTAGTGCAG
>CAZLIE010000148.1:0-10106 GCA_964559345.1 uncultured Terriglobales bacterium | reverse complement strand
ATCGTCCCGATGTGGGTAAACTGCCGCGGGAGGAACCGTGAAGCTAAGCTCCTCCCGCGCTCATCGGTGCGATGAGTTTCCAGCTGAGTATTCCTTGGCGAGTTGCTCTCCAGCATTGCTCGCCTCCGCTTTCTCAGCCACGCTCATGCTGCAACCACCTTCGTTCGTCGAGCAAATCTCAGCGCACGGCAACCAGGAAATTTCCTCTCTGACTCACTCGAGGGGGTCACTCGAGGGGTATCGCGAGCTTGTGGCGCAAATGACTGCGAAAGTCCCTAAGGCCGGCCCTGCGGACCGGCCCAAGAGATTCTTTACTTGTTCCTAGAATAGGAATTTCGCTCCAACCTGCAACTCCCGCATGTTAGTCGAAGTTCCCTGATACGTGCCAAACGTCGGACTGGTCAGGGTATTGTCAAAATTCGCGAAATTTCCGTGGTTGAGAACGTTGAAAACCTCCAACCGAAGCTGGAGCGCCGTTCTCTCAGTGAACTTCGTGTCCTTGATCAGGGTCATGTTGAAGTTCTGCAGCCCTGCCAGGTATAGCTGGTTACGACCGCTGTTGCCGATGTTGCCAAGCAACGGCTGGGTTAATGGGAAGTTGCTGGTATTGGTGCAAATCGTGGTTGGACTCGTGGAGGTGTTAACGCCGCGAGCGCAGAGATTAGAGAACGGGGAGCCTCCGACCACCGGATGAAACTGGTTGACGTTCCCATTGGCACGAACCACGCTGTTGCCGTCAAGCAGAATGTCGCTTACGCCGCGACGCTGACCGGCCAGAATTGTGGCCGGCGTTCCGGAGTGATCTTCGAAGATTCCGGAAAACTGCCAGCCATCAAGCACTTTGCCGGGGATGCCGGTGAACCGCTTCGTGAACGGGATTACGTAGTTGTAACTCAACACGAAACGATTGCGCACATCGAACTCAGAGTTTCCGCGGTTTGCGCTCAGTGGCAGGCTGGGATCCTGAAGGTTCGAGACGTCGTTCACCAGAACGTTCAATACATCAGAGACATCGTCCGTACTGTGTGCCCATGTGTAATTCGCATCGAAGGTTAAGCCGTAACTGAACTTCTTGATCGCCTCGAGTTGCAGCGAATGGTAGTCAGAAGTGCCCTTACTCTGAACCTGAGTGACGGAATTGAAACGCGGATCCAGCCGGTTGTTCACGATAGTTCCGCTGGCGTTTCCGGACTCGGCCAAAAAGATGTTTCGCAACGTGGACAAGCGCGCTGCTTCATCCGCATCACTGGTTGCGGGCGTCACTCCAGTTGTGACCAGGTTGATTGGAATCGAGGCCTGAAGATGATCGTTATGTGTACCGACATAAGTTGTCTTAAATGTCAGGTCACTCAGAGCCTGGTACTCCAATCCGAAATCCCATTGCCGGTTTCGCGGATTGTCCAGGTTCTGGGCCACGGGCGAGAGACTGCCGAAATTCTTCTGCGTAGGCAAGAACTGACCAATAGCCGCGATCGCCGCCTGTTGCGCCGGAGCAGTTCCGGCCGCCAGGGCAGCCAGTGAATTGCCGCCCGTGAATTGCTGCACCGTAATCGACGGAATAAACGGCGCTGCAAAACGAAGGTTCGTGATCGGATTCAGGAAGATATAGTCGTAAGCTAGACCGTAACCGCCGCGCACGACAAGCTTTCCGCGATTGGGATTCCACGCAGCGCCCAGCCGAGGCGCAGGATTCTCGTTGCGATGGAAGCTTGCGCCGCCCAGGTCGATGCCGCCCAATGCTCCGGTTCCTCCTCCTCCGAGCGGTATCTTATTATTCGGGTCGAGATTGGAAAGAATGTTGTTCTCTTCCGTGACACCGCCGGAAGACTCCAGACGAAAGCCAAGGTTCAGAGTGAGAGTGTCCGTAATCCGGTAATCGTCCTGGACGAACCAGAAAGCATCGGTAGAGAAGTTGTGTCGGCTGCTATTGCCGAAATTCTGCGTCCAGGCTGTCGGCGTGCCAGATTGAAATGCTGCCAGACTGCCGAACGTAACGTTTCCTCTCAAATTCGAATCGAAGAAACTGTAGGCCTGATAGCGGAACACGTCTCCCCCGAACTTAAACGAGTGCTTTCCCCTGACGTAGGAGAACGTGTCTCCATATTGGAAGATGTTTTGCAACCTTCCCTGAGGAATGATGCTGGATTCGCCGAAGGTGGAGAAGCCTGAAATCGTGACTTGCGGCCCAAAGGGTGAGGGCACAGTGGTGAGCGGCTGGAATGCTGGCTTGCTCCGCCCGAATGCGAAGCGGAACTGGTTGGCCATGCTCGTCGAAAAAGTAGATGCGTAATTGAAGCTGACTTGACGAGCATGATTGGTATTGTTGGCCCCGTAGTTGGGGAGATTGCTGCTGACAAACGTGAGACCCGGACTAGTTCCGACAAAGGGGTTGTCACCATAACGCACATAAAAATTGTCCTTGCCGCCGCGCAGTACTTGATCAATGCGAACGGAATAGGAGTGAGCGTTGCTCTGATTCGGTGCCGGGTTGGCGATGGTTCCACTAGTAGAGGTTGGGACCTGCGCGTGCTTGAAAATCGCAGCGGCCGTAGGATCGGTGATGCCAGCAACTTGCGCCGGCGTCAAGACCGTAGCGACTTTCGTCGAACCTGATCCACGGGTTCGATCCAACTCCCAATGGCCAAAAAAGAAGGTATGGTTCTTCAGCACTGGACCGCCGAACGTAAATCCACCTACGTTCTGCACGATCGGAGTTGGCGAACCTGAAGTGTCAAAATAGCTGCGCGCGTTCCAGTTTCTGTTTTGCAGGAAGTAGAAAGCATCGCCATGGAAGCTGTTGCCGCCGCTCTTAGTGAGGATCTGCACTTGCGAACCGGAATTGCGTCCGTATTCGGCGTCGAAGTTGTTGGTGATGAGCTTGAATTCCTGGATGGCGTCGAGAGTGAACGTTCCGAGCTCCGCGCTTCCTGTCGTCGAGATATCGCTCGAAGTGATGTTGTCGATGGTGATGTTATTCGCGCGACCGCGTGATCCGTTGGAGTTGAAGCTCCCCGTGCCTAAGAATGGGTTGTTGGCACTGACTGGCACCACTCCAGGAGAAAGCGTCGCCAGTTGTACCGGGTTCCTGCCTTGGTTTGGAAGTGCGAGCGCCGTAACCGCATCGACCGACTGACTCACTTGCGCGGTGGCAACGTCGAGAGTAGGAGTTGCTGCTTCCACGTTCACCGTTTCCGACGCATTACCTAACTCCATATTCGCATCGACGCGTGTCTTCTCAGCCGACCGGACAACTGCTGTTTGTTGGATCGTCTTGAGTCCTGCCTTCTCGATCGTCAGCTGGTACTGCCCGAGATCGAGCTGCAACGCTGCAAACTCGCCATTCTGGTCGCTGGTGACGCTTTTTACCGCGCCCGTCGTCAAGTTTTTTATCGTGATCTTCGCGCCCGCTACTCGGGCACCGCTCGGATCGAGAACCGTGCCTTGGATGTCGCCAGTGAGCGCAGCAAAGGCGGGGAGAGTAAGCAAGCAACTCAGCAATAGAACCGCGAATGGGCCAAGTTTCTGACGCATTATTCCTCCTGTGTCGGGTAAGGGAACATCACAGCCGATTTGGAAGCAGCTCAAGTGCCTTTGTGAATTTTAGTGAAGAAGGTTTATATCTAATTTACATTCAGTGTTTTACATCCGAAATATGCAACAGATATCCACAGCCGGATCGTACCCCGAATGCAGTATTTGGTACGAAATATGCTTTTATGGATTCTAGGGGCGGACCTTTAGGGATATCTGCAGTCGGACAAAATTCGCCACTGCTGAAACTGTATACATGGCGTGTCCAATCTATTGGCCCATTTCGGTTCCGACGCGATAGCCTACCCCTTCGCTCCACCGGCATTACTCGGCTTCATCACTACCACGAGGTAGTCCGCCCCTCGGGATCGCATTCGTACTCTCGTCCTCGTGGTTCACGCCACTTGTGACTTCTCCGTTTGCATCGACGCCTAGGTTCCCACGTTGCAATCGCCTCTCCCAGGCTCAGCCCACCTGTATGCCGGATGCCGCTCCGTCCGTAAGTAGGTTGCACCGCAGCTCGTCCCAGAATCTACGAAATCGGCGGTTGCCTTGCGGTCCTCTTCCTGGAAGTCACCTGACCGAATCGAATTGGACCTTTTCCTCCTTCGTTCACCACCACACTCCTTAGAGCACAGCAGCGGAAGCTGGTTTGAGTCCCACTCCTGCAAGTCGGTTCGAGGGGCCCTCCCTCATCAGTTGCATAGTTATGCAAAACTGCTGACGCAGTTTTGCTCGTTGGCACAACTAGAAGGTCAGTTTCAATCCGAACTGAAATTGCCGAGGATCGAAAGCTGCGGTCGCTTGTCCTGCTTGGTTCCATAGCACGTTCACATCGGCCACGTTGAACTTATTGATCAAGTTGAAAATATCTACCGTGCCGTCAAGCTTGAGGCGCTCGGTAACGGCAAAGGTGCGCCCGATGCGGAGATCGGTAAACACAGTGGCAGGCTTAATTCCCGCGTTCCGTTTGAGGTTTCCGACGAGTGTGCCGTTGAGGAAACATGCAGGCTGCAAGAAACCCGTCGGCGAATACTTTGAGGCTACCGCAACGTCGCCACAGCCATTCACCGGAGTGTTGGCCGCGACGGTTAGGGGGCGGTCGGTGTTCGGTCCGAAATCGAAGTTGCGATCGGCTCCCACCAGGATGTTGAACGGCCGCCCAGAGCTTGCCTCCACGATCGGCGCGACAGTGAAGTTGCTCAGCGCACGCGCCAGCCAATTGCTGGCTCCTAGCCTGCCCGACTGGTACACGCTGCTGACCACAAGCCGATGTCTCTGATCGAAGGTTGACTCTGAACGCTCGGCATTGGGATTGCGGCTGTCCTGTGGCGCCAGCAGGGATTGAAGATCAGTCGAATCGTCAATCGCATGCGACCACGTATAGGACACTAGGAATTCGTAACGATCGCTGAAGCGTTTCCGCAGATTCGTAGTAAGGCCGTGATAGACGGCGCTGCCGTTCGAATAATTTGCCACCGCATCGCTGAATGGCACGGGAACTCCGATGCCAAGTCCGAATTCGCTGGCGGCTGCCTGCACTGCGCCAGCGCACACTGGTGGAATCGGAATCGAAGGATTCACGCCGGCTTTGCGGAAGAAGCTAAGGATCGCCGCGGGAGCGAAGTTCGGAGTGCCGGCCGGCAAGCCCAGCGCCTGCGGGCAAACTGCGACACTGAGCGGACTTGACGGAATTGCCTGGGTTAACGCTACAGTTCTGGGATCGTTTGGACCGAATGCCTGCGAAGCTTGCCTCGCGGCTGCCGAGGTGGCGGCAAAAGCGCGCTGGAAGTTCGTGACCAGCGCCTCACTTTCAACCGGGTTCGCATTGATCGGTCGGTTGATATGATGTCCGCCGTTGTAGTTGTAGTTGATTGAAAGCGAGTAGTTGCGGCCGAGGTCGCGTTCTACGCCGAGGTTCACCTGCTCAGAGTAGGCGAATTGGAAGTTGCTCGCGACCGGGAAGCTGAAGGGCTGATTGAGGAGCGGCAATCCTGCCGTCAAATACTGCTGATTGACGAAGATCGAATTGGCGTTCAGAGCGTTATAACGCTGCTGGTTTGGCAGGTATTGCAATCCTTGAGCCAGCGCGACAGGCAGCGCGCACGTTGCACTGGTCTGGATTCCCTGAAAGCTATTGGTTGCATTCAAACTTCCCGCGCCCTGTGTGGAGGGGTTCGCCGGGTTGCATGGCGATCCGCCAAACAGAATGATCTGTGGAGCCTGGGATCCATCGGCGACGTCGGAGTCGAAGGCCAGCGCGAGCAGAGGATGGTCATAGAAGATCCCATAGGAAGCGCGGAGCACGGTCTTGCCGGTCTTGAACGGGTCCCACGCAATTCCCACACGCGGAGCAACGTTGTTGTTATCCCGCGGAATGCCTTGTGTGATCCCAAGCGCTGTCTGGGCAGTTGCAGCAATCGGATTGGAGGCCGCAAACTGCGGCAGAAATTCGACGTCATACCGGACGCCGTAATTCAGCGTCAAGTTCGGTTTGATTCTCCACTGATCCTGGACAAAGAATCCGAGCGTGTTGTTGGTTAACTCGTCATGCGGATTACCGACACCTTGCACGAACGTCTGGGGAATACCCAGTCCAAATGCCTGCACTGGAGAAAACTGCGGGAACTGTAATCCGGGAATCTGCCCGAACGCTGGAGAGAGGCTGGTCGCATCGAGTGCTCCAAAATTGTATAGCCCGCCAAAGTTCACGGTGAAATCCGCCTTGAGCGGCAAGTGGTTGATGTCTCCGCCGAACTTCACGCTGTGATTGCCACGGCTCCAGGAAAAATTGTCGGCAACTTCGTGGCGCTGCTCGGTTCGGTTCACAAACGAGAATGGCTCGCGCCCGATGAATGCGAACCCGGGAATGTTGATAGCGACGTCGCCACCGCCAGGACCACCGGAAAAGTTGTAAAGCAATCCACGCCGCGAGTACTCGTAGCGCAGCTCATTGACTTTGCTGTTGCCGATGACCCAGGAATGCTGGCCGGTAATTGCCACGTCTCGATAAGTCTGCCTTGAAGTTCGTGAGTAGGAGTTCTGTCCGAATGTCTGGTTCTGCCCATTGACTTCAATTCCCGTCACGGTGCTTGGACTGACATTCCCGCGCAACATAAGCTGCTGATTGTTCGTGAGCTTGTGATCGAGACGCAGGCTGTACACGCTGGTCCCTTCAAATACTGGAAAATTTCCTTCCTGCGAAGCCAGGCTGTGAAATGACGCAGGCAGCGCCGCGCCGGTGGTGATGAAGACGGGCACCCCACCCAGTGCAACTGGCAAGCTTCCATTTACCGCCGTCGCGGAGCTTCCCCCAACCAGTCCGGCATAACTGGCGATTGCTTTGGCTACACTCGAATTGGCGAGCGCCGCGTTGGGAATCCCGTTCAGAAATGCGGCCTGCTGTGGTGTTCCCTGCAGCATCACGGCTCCAGCCGGCGCTCCGAAAAAACGAGATGCGTCGAACGTGGTAAGTCCGAAATTGTTCTGTCCAATGCTCGAAAAGCCAGTCTCATGACGCCGCGTTGTTTCAAATGAGAAGAAGTAAAAAGTCTTGTCCTTTACAAGCGGGCCGCCGATCGTGGCTCCAGGTTGCACACGCGTGTAAGCAGGATTTTTCACCGTCGAGAATGGGTTGGTAGCCTCAATGTTGCGATTGCGCAGATACGCGAATGCCGATCCGTGAAGGTCGTTTGTGCCTCCCTTGGTGATGATATTGACCACCCCACCGGCCGCTTGTCCGTACTCGGCGGCGTAGCCATTGGTGATGATCTGGAATTCCTGGACTGCTTCCTGCGAAACGGTGGAACGGATTCCATTGACGGAGTTATCGACGTTGTTCATGCCGTCGAGATTGACCAGATTGGCGCGGGCGCGCTGGCCTCCAACGTTCAGGCCGGATGTAGGTGCAGCCCCGATGCTGGGAGCGTCGTCTCGCGTGAGCTGCGAGTTGGTGAGAGCGAAATTGATATAGTTGCGGCCATTGATGGGGAGATTTTCGATCCGTTCTCGATCGATGGTCGTCGATTCCGAGCTGCGTTGCGTCTCGACGAGTTCGGCGCTGGATTCCACTGTTACTTCCTCATTCGCGGCTGCGATCTTCATGTTCATCGGGAGTTCCGCGTCCTGTCCGGTCGTAAGAACAACCTGCGTTGCCAGCAGCTTGGCAAAGCCCGGCGCTTCGGCGTTGATGGAGTAAACGCCGGGCGGAAGGCTCAGGAAGACGTATTCACCGTTAGCGTTGGATTGGGTGCGGCGTTCGAGACTTTGTCCACTCTGATGGGCGCTGATCGTCGCATTCGGGATCTCTGCGCCATTCGGATCGCGGACCACGCCGTGCAGGTTCGCGCTGGCGATGTTCTGAGCGACGAGCCCAGTGCCCAAAAGAACGAGAGCGACGACGACGAAAACGAGCTTCCGAGCGCGGTCCATAAGCGTCTCCTCTGAACGCAGCAGAAAGTCCATGTTTGTAGCTGAATGTCGGAAGGTTTTTACATCAGTTAATGGCTGATTACAAGCGGGAACATGCGTTCATGTTGCGCGAATTAGCACTGAGCTCTTCGCGGGCTGAAAGCCCACGGTACCGGGGACACTATCTGATTGATGGTGAAACCTTCGGGCGATACTTGAGTGGGATTAAAACGGGCGGCCGATGGGCATCTGCCGCCCGCTATCAAGTTATTCAGTTATCGCTAATTCATAAGGCGCGAGATCCAGTTTGCGTGGCGATCCAGGCGCTGGTGTTGGCACTCCATTCGCGAAACTGAAGACATAGAGATTACCCGTTCCCGCACTTGTCGCGAACAGCAGATTGCCGCTGTTGTTGAATGCAATGTGATCGATGGCTGAAGTGACGATCGGGACGGAAGCAACCGGAGTCGGTGCTGAGCCGGGAACGAAGCTATAGATCCAGAGCCCGTCCTGCGCAGCGACAACGAGATAGTTGCCTGCAGGATCCCATGCGATGTCGCTTGCCCTGGCGCTTCTGGCATACGGTGATCCGGCTTGCGCGGTAAGCGTTCCGTCCGAATTCACGCTGTAGATGGCCAGCGCTGCCGTTGATGTAGTCACACTATTCAACGTGGCAGCCAGGTACTTGCCGTCAGACGAAATCGCAAGCGCATGCGGACAAGGCGAGTACTGCGCATCTAGACTCGGAATCGACGCCTTGGAATCGAAGTCTGTGAGTTTGCCATCCGAGCCCACATTGTGGGCAATAATCTGGCCGTCGAGGTGATAGCAAAACCCTTCATAGGCGCGCGTGCCGGCGGCGTTGAAGTAAAGATGTCTGGGACTAACCGTGGCTGACTGGAATCCGTTGCCGTTCAGAGAACCGTCATTCCCGATTTTGTAAATCTCCCGGAAGTTCGTGCCGGCTCCGTGAATGGCGGTCGCATAGAGAATGTTTGCAGGCCCGTTCACGCTCAGATCGCTGTAGACACCCGGCGACGGACTAAGCGGCTGCGCACTCAGAGTATTTACTGTGGTCAAGCTGCCGTCGCTGTGAATGCGTTCGGTGTTGAGTGTCGCGCCGAGGCTGTACGAAGTCGCATACAGAGTCACCGCGCCTGGAGCAATCGCGATGCTGCCCGCCGGACCGGCATATGGTGATCCAGGCGTAGCCGCGAGCGATCCGTCGGCCGCGATCGCAAAGCCTGCAATCGCCGGATGTCCGCTGTTCTGTTTGGGAGTTCCGTAATAGCTGCTTCCATCATCGAGTCCGACATACAAGAATCCAGTTGGAGTTGGGCTCGGTGCTGGGGCTTGAGTCGGTGCTGACGCGCTTGTGCCCGCCGATCCAGATCCGCTGCCTGTGCTGGTGCTTCCGCCAGACGCGCCGGAAGAAGTTGAGCCGCCAGTCAAGGCCGGAGAGGTCAAGCTGGAAGACATGCTGCTGGAGCCGCCGCCGCATCCGGCAACGGCAAAGATGATTGCAGTACACGCGCACGTTTGCATCACGCGAGAGATATGAATTCCTAGGGAGCGTAGAAATGTCATTGGGGCCCTCGCCGGGACAGTTGAGGTACTTAGTCCCAAGCTGAGTAGTAGGATGCAAGTCACGGCCGAGCTTGCCGGACTTTTTACACCTAGAAGCGTTTTCGCCAGTGTTTATGCGGCTTTTCTGTGAGATGAGACACAGGGTACTTAGAAGGCACTCCATCCCGAAACGAGCGGATCTGCGAAGTGCTTCCAGGCAATTCTCGACAAACTCGTCCGCTTTTTTCTGCCTCTTCACATGACCAATTCCCTCAGCTACCGCAGTAGAAACCCGAGCTCAACGCAGCAACGGGTCTCCATTTACACCCAGTGAACGTCGCGGCTATAGTTCGTGTTCGTGCTGGGGCTTCGCCGGAAATAGTCGGGTCCCAGGGCAAAATGAAGTTCATCCATTGTGCAGACATTCATCTACATATTCCGCTTCAGGGTCTGGCCAACGATTCCTGGGGCAGTCAACGAGAGTCGCAACGCTACTCGGCGCGCGTTTGAATGGGAATGACGCTATGAAGGCTTCTACGTTGATGGTGCTGGGGAAGAGGAAAAGCCCCCTTCCCCAGCGCCCCATCCCCAACACCAAA
>CAZLIE010000147.1:0-10116 GCA_964559345.1 uncultured Terriglobales bacterium | reverse complement strand
TCTGAGCGTCCAGAAAAGGCAGGTATATGGATCCGCTAACCGATATCTTCAAAACCATGCATGTGCACGCGGTTGTGCCGTTGCGCTTGGAGGCTACCGCGCCTTGGGGCATCGCGCATTCGCCCGAAGAAGCCGATACGAGGAGCGCGCAGTCGGCTGATTTGAGGACGTTCCGCCCGTCCGAATTCGCGCACGTTGCCATGGTGTCGCGGGGTAATTGCTGGCTGAGTGTCGATGGTATTCCCAATGCGATCCCACTCACTGGTGGTGATTGTTTCCTGCTGGCGCCTGGCAGTGGGTACTCCTTGCGCGATCATCCCAACACCACGGCAACAAGTTTTTGCCAACTCCGCCGATCAGGTGGTGGAGGATTTCACTATGGAGGAGGAGGCGCGCCGACCACGATAATCTGGAGCTTGCTGCGTTTCGATAGGCCCAGCCTTAAGCCTGTGACTCAGCTTCTTCCGCGCCTGATTCTGATAAAGGGTGAACAGGCACACACCCTGGCTCTGCATTCCACGCTGCAGTTGCTCGCGACAGAGATGGCCGAACAGTCGCCCGGGTCAGAGGTGGTAGCGGACCGCCTGGCCGAGGTTCTCTTTATCCAGACGCTCCGTGCTCACATAGCTTCCTCCTCGGAGACATGTAGGCAACCTTGGCTGAGAGCCATCTTCGATCCCCAAATCGGGACTGCACTGAAGACTATCCACGAGAATGTGAACGCCCCCTGGACAGTCGAAACTCTCGCTGAAACCGCCGGCATGTCCCGCTCGGCATTTGCAGCTCGATTCAAAGAACTGCTTGGGCAAGCACCTCTGGAATACGTAACTGAGTGGCGCATGCAGAAGGCGGTTTCGCTGTTGAAGCAGGATGACAAGAAGTTGGTGGAAGTAGCGCAGTCAGTCGGCTACGATTCAGATGCCGCCTTCAGCAAAGCATTCAAACGCGTCGTCGGCGTTACGCCTGGGGAGTACCGCCAAGATCCGGTCCACTGAATCCGCTGGGCATCAGAACAGATGAGGACGGCTTAGCAGCCCCGCGACTCGGCACGATCCTTGTCGCGCTCAGCTCTGCTTGTCGTGTTGCGTCAACCGGCAGAATCCGCTCCGCGAAAATTCCAAGTCCATATTGAGCTGTGTGGAAGTCGCAGTTGTTCACACGCCATACGTATAGACACCACTGAGAGTTCCGAAAGGAGAATCGCAATGCAATTTGCCTTGCTTATCTATGAGTCACCGGAAGCTTTTACGATACGGCACAACGACGGCGCGGATTCCTACACCGGCGCTTATCGCGCCTAATGACGCTCCTCGCATGTGAAGGAGTAACAGTCCATGCTGTCATGCTAAGCCCGATTGACACGGATATGAACCGCGGCTTCAACATACCGAAGCCCTCGCCAGAGTCCGCCGCAATGGGCATCTTCGATGGCTTGCACGAAGACAGAAGAGGATATCTTTCCTGATCCAGCCTCTCAATCCATCGCTGCGAGTTGGAGCACCAGCGTAGCCGAGGTTACCTGCGATTGCCCTCAGGACTCGTTAGTAACTGTGGAAATCTAACCCTCGGCTTGACCCAGAGATCCGGTGGAAAGACCGACATTCGCTAACGTCCCTCTCATCAGAAACATCGCACGCTCGCTCGGCTTGAAGCGGAAAACCGGCGGAACGCCATTGGGGACACGCTCGCTGCGCGTTGATTGTGAACGGATAAACCCCTCTGCTGCACGGCCGGGGGCCACCCGCGTCAACTTCTCGTCGACGTCCCTTTTGTTGCCAGAGGAGAACTTCGCAGGTGGCACTCAGGAGCACACGGCTCCTCACGCGATCTGCTTGCTCCGCGAAAGTTGCCTGTCATCGTTCCGGTCTCCTTCCGGTACCCCGATATTCAAATAAATATGACTACTTTCCTTCCCTAACTTACCTTCGTAACTTGTTTGCCTACAGTGGCTTTGAGAGTATGAGCGCGCGTTGAAAGCATCCGTGACTCGGAGCCCTCCCCTTCGATCGGACGCAGACGCCGTGGACCGCTGTTTGTCCCCGCGGCTCTGATTGAGATGAACGGATCGGCACAGCGTGGAAGTTGGGGAGAGTTCGAGCATGGCAACAGCCGTACCGGATCAACTCGTAGGAGCATCTTCGCAGCACGGAGATATTTATGCCGGCTATGGCGTTCAAGTGAACGCACAGTCGGTAGAGAAAATTTTCGAGCTGTATGAACGCACCGGCTTTCTCTACCCGGAGAAGGCAGCTCGCCTGCGGCCTCACATCGCCAAAGTGAAAGACAATTGGCGCCGCATGTTGCGGTCGCAAGACTCGCTCTTGGCGGTTCTGACGGCCGGAGACGCACAGCGAGGCATGGCCTCACTCACCGTATGGCGAAACGCGCAGCGCGGATCAACGCTGCAGCACCTGGTCAGCGAAAACAATCCATTCGCCTCACGCGCCGTAATGCTCGCCTCTGGTGCCGCCAGCATGGCGAACAGGATTGAAGATTCCGGCCAAAACTGGTTCCGCCCGGAAAACCGATTTCCAGCGCGCATATTTGGTTCGGTAGTCGAGACGGTTGGGGCCACTCGCTCTTCCGTGCAGCGCCACAGCTATTTTGCTTTACCCCGCCGGCTTAGCTACGTTCCGGAGCCGGCCGTCTATGTGGTTCCCTACGATACTGCGCAAAAGGCGACCCTCTGCGCCGTTGCGGCTGCAGTTCGTGGCCACATCTATGTGGTCGCCGAAGGACTGGCTGGAGATGTAGAGTTTGCCGGCATTGATCAGCTCTACCGTCGCGTCGGCCTGCGCAGAACACGCCGCGTATGGATCGCATACCGAACTCGGACTCAGGAGGCTCTGGGAGCGGCTATCGCATATCGCGGTCCTTTGGGGATCAACCTTAGTTACCTTGAAAATCGCTGCGATCTTCTCATCAATCCCAGTGTCTCCCCAGCGGACACGACCAGTGTGGCGCGAGCCTTGCTGCGTGCAGTTTCGCCGGCCTATGAAGATTTTGAGCTCGATGAAATTCCTCTGATCGCAGACGACCACGCCGCACCTGCATGCCGTCTTCTTGGAGCGGAGTTTTTGCGGCACTACTGCCAAGGCATCTGGCTCAAAGACGGATGCTCGGCATTCTACCGCCATGTCGATGCCTTCTACTCACGATTGCTGCTTCGGGGTGAAAGACATGCCGTCCCCGAACTGACAGGAAGCCGCCACTGATGCCTACCACCTGCGCAGTTGACTACATCATGGACGATCCACGCGAGGCGATGCGCCTTGAGAAAAAGGTGGATGCCCTTGCCTGGGTTCAGAAGTACATCGCAGGTCGCGTCGCTCCCGGTTTCGACGTTCTCTCCGTAGGCTGCGGCCCGGGGTTGATGTTGCGAGAGACAGTGAAACTTGACCCTTCTATCCGGGGTACGGGCATCGATATCAGCCTCCCCCGTGTGCAAGCGGCAAGGGAAAAGAATGCGGGTAACCGACAACTGAAGTTCGTGCGTGGCGATGCTCATGAAATGCAGTTTGCTAGAAATAGCTTCGACCTCGTTTACTCCCGGATGCTCTTCCAGTACTTACAGCGGAAAGAGCAGGCCATGGACGAGATAGTACGCGTGTGCAGGCCGGGGGGAACCGTATTACTCCAGGATCTTGATGGACAGCTCGTGTGGAATTACCCCGAAGATGCCGCCCTCCAAGGCGCGCTTGCGCAGGTCCTCGGAGCATTGGCCAAGACCGGTTTTGACCCCTTCGTCGGCAGAAAGCTCTTTCGCTTAGCGCAGCGCGCAGGTCTTGAAAATCTCCAGGTGCAGGTTGAGTGCTATCACCTCATCGCCGGCGAGCCCTCGGCGCAGATTTTGGAGCAGTGGAAATTGAAGTTGGATATAGCTCTGCCCCAAATTGTTCAAGGTTTGGGAAGTGAACGGAAAGCTCGACAGCAGGTTGATCTCTTCATCGAGTACCTTTCCCGGCCCGACACTCTTACTTATTCCAATGTATTTACCGTCACTGGAGAAAAGCCACTTTTGGAATCGTACCGTACAACCGGCCCTGCTGGACTGACTAAGGCATGAAGGGATCGTAACTATGTTCTCTAACCACCCCCACACCGTCGTGATCAGGCAAGCGCTGGCGCTTGCCCTGCTCGCATTTTCGCTGGTGCCCAGCAGCTTTGCTGTGCCGCAGCAAAGCGACATCCCAGATGTCACCGCCATGACCATGGAAGACCTGATGAATATGCAGGTCACGACCGTGTCGAAGAGAAGCCAGAAGCTTGCCGACGCGGCAGCGGCTGTGTTTGTC
This sequence comes from uncultured Terriglobales bacterium, assembly GCA_964559345.1. Lineage (GTDB taxonomy): Bacteria > Acidobacteriota > Terriglobia > Terriglobales > Acidobacteriaceae > Gp1-AA112. Next base: position 5,821 of record CAZLIE010000147.1, on the reverse strand, counting down.
ATCACCCAGGACGACATCCGTCGTTCCGGCGCGACCAACATTCCTGAGGCTTTGCGAATGGTTCCTGGAATCCAGGTCGCGCGCATCGATGAGAACAAGTGGGCGATTGCCTCGCGCGGTTTCAACGGACGATTTGACAACAAACTGCTGGTTCTAATCGATGGGCGAAGCGTCTATACACCTCTGTTCTCCGGAGTCTATTGGAACGTTCAGGATGTAATGCTCGAGGACGTCGATCGTATTGAAGTCATCCGCGGTCCGGGAGCAACTCTGTGGGGCGCCAATGCAGTGGACGGCGTGATCAATATCATCACCAAGCCGGCCGAATCCACGCAGTCTGCCGTTGTGACTGCAGGCGGAGGAACAGAAGAACGCGGTGCTATGAATGTTCGTTACGGCGGGAAGGCTGGCAAGGACACTTACTACCGCGCTTACGGCAAGTATTTCAACTTTGGACCGTCAGTTTACCCGGCTACCGATATCGCCGCGAATGACAACTGGGACGCATGGCGGGGCGGATTCCGCATCGATTCCACGCCCACTCTTCCGAATTCGTTCACGCTGCAGGGAGATGTCCATCGCAGCAAATTCGGAGAGACCCTGAGCATTCCTTCTCTAACCGCACCATTTACGACGACTTACCCCAATCACGGCAGCTTCAGCGGCGGGAACATCCTGGGACGCTGGAATCACTCGTTTGCTACGTCCACGACGTCTTTGCAGATGTACTATGACCACACCAGGCTGATTGACGATTCTCTCTTCTCCGATCGGCAAAATATCTTTGACATAGACTTTCAACATTCATTCCACCCAGGTTCCAATCACGAGGTAGTCTGGGGGCTCGGATACCGCGCGATCAACGACAATAATGACTCAAGTTTTACCGTCGCGATCAAGCCCAACCAACTCACTCTGAACCAATTTAGTGCCTTTGGCCAAGATGAGATTAGCTTTGCTGACCGCCGCCTGCGCCTGACCCTGGGCAGCAAACTCGAGCACAACCAATTTACCGGCTTCGAGATTGAACCTAATGCTCGTTTTCTGTGGAACCTTACCAAGAGGCAATCTGTCTGGACTGCAATATCGCGGGCAGTGCGTACGCCGGCAATTACCGAAGAGGGTCTGCAGCTGAATTCTGGCGTGATTCCGCCTGGCGGCCCGGGTAACCCGACTCCGTTGCCTGCGGTTCTCGCGATCTTGGGAAATCACGGGTTCAAGTCTGAAGATCTTTTGGCTTATGAACTAGGGTATCGCGTTCAGTTCTCAAGCAATCTGTCGGCTGATATAGCAACCTTCTATAACCAATATTCACACTTGAGAACAGCGGAACCTGGCGCTCCGGTCATTGAAGGAAGCCCGATCCCGACCAATCTTCTCGTGCCCTTCATCGCCGAGAACAATATGGGCGGGGGCACTTATGGCGGCGAGGTCTTTGGCGATTGGCGCGTGCTGCATAATTGGCGCCTGCAAGGCTCTTACAGCTATCTGCAAATGAGCCTGAGGAAGAACTCAAACAGTCTCGATCCGCTGCCGGATAACCCCGCTGGGTCAAGTCCGCATAATCAGGTGTATTTGCGATCCTCGTTCGACCTTGGACGGCATGTTGAGCACGATTTCATCCTACGCCACGTAAGCAGTTTACCGGGGTTGAATATCCCAAGCTATAACTCGGTTGACATGCATCTGGGCTGGAAAGCAGCTTCTGGAGTAGAGCTTTCGATCGGCAGTCAAAATCTGTTCAACAATCGCCACCTGGAGTTCATTCCTGACTTCATCAACACCGCTCCAACTGAAGTCAAGCGTACCGTCTACGGCCAGATTACCTGGCGAATGGACTGAGGTATCTCTTTAGCTTTTGATTGTTTGTTTCTCAATGCAGAATAGAGAAAGTATGACAGTGCGGCGATTGATCATTGTTTTGATGATGATGGTGCTCGGACAGGCTTCACTCGCCTGGTCCCAGGGCAGCGAAGAGTCATCGGAATATCTGATCAAGGCCGGCTATATCTATAACTTTGCCAAGCTGGTCGAATGGCCATCCACTGCTTTCGCCCAGCCGGATTCTCCGATCGTAATTGGCCTGATAGGCACCGATCCTTTCGGACCAATCCTTGATAAGGTCCTTGAAGGCAAAAAGGTCAATGGCCATGCTTTTGTCATCAAGAGACTGAAACCCACCGCTGACCTTAAAGAATGCCACATTCTTTTTATCGGTTCTTCTGTAGGCTCGCGAGTTGGGGAAACCATACGACTCACAAAAGGTACTCCAGTACTTACAATCAGCGAACTTCCCGGTTTCGCCGACCACGGCGGCATCATCCATCTGACCCTCGAGCAGAACAAAGTCCGATTCGAGGTAAACGTCGACGCAGCCAAGCAGGCCGATCTTAATATCAGTTCCCGACTGCTAGTGCTGGCCAAGGTCATTCAGCAGTCCAGCGATGGAAGAAAAACGGAATGAAACTCCAGAATCTCTCCATCAAACGCAAGCTCATGCTGATAACGATGCTGACCAGCAGCGTCGCGCTTCTGCTGTCGTCGGCGAGCTTTCTGACCTACGATCTGATTTCGTTTCGTCATCTGTTGACTCAGGATCTTGAAACTCAGGCACAGATTATCGGTTATAACAGCGCCGCGGCGATGGCCTTCAGGGATGAACCTGTAGCCAGCGCCACTCTGGCCGCCCTGAAAGCAAAGGACGACATCGTTGCTGCAGTTTTGTATACGCCTGACGGCAAGATTTTTGCTCAATACGTTCCTGGAGGCAACACTGCTCCTGCCGTTCTTCCTTCGCAGTTGGCGCACAGAGGCTATCTCCTTGGTGGGGCCTACTTTGACGTTCTCCACGATGTCACTCTCAATGGAGAGCACGTCGGGACCCTGCTGCTGCGCTCCGACATGCGAGAGTGGTCCTTCCGAGCCAAGCGCTATGCGGTGATCTTTTTTGTCTTTGTCTTTGCCTCGGGCTTGTTTGCGCTGCTGCTTTCGTCAAAGCTGCAGAGAATGATCTCCCGGCCAATTCTGCAGCTCGAAGACACGATACGGATGGTATCCGCCAACAAGAACTACGAGATTCGCGCAGTCAATACGTATGGGGATGAAATCGGCAGGGTGGTGGACGGCTTCAACAACATGCTGGCAGAAATCCAGCAGCGCGACACCGCACTGTTGAATGCCAACGATCAACTGCACGCGCGCACTGAGGAACTCGAACGGGAGGTCGTCCAGAGGCAGCAAGCGCAAGAGGAGCTTCTCAAAGCAAAAGATGCGGCCGAAGATGCGAGCCGCGCCAAGAGCGCTTTCCTCGCCAATATGAGTCATGAATTGCGCACTCCACTCAATGCCATCATTGGTTACAGCGAGATGCTCGAGGAGGAAACTCGCGAGACAGGCGAAAGCGAGGCCATCCGTGATCTTCAAAAAATTCAGGCTGCGGGCAAGCATCTCCTGTCTCTGATTAACGATGTGCTCGATCTCTCCAAAATCGAAGCCGGTAAGATGACCCTCCATTTGGAGACGTTCGAAGTTGTTCCCATGATTCGCCAGATCGTGAGTACCCTCGAGCCCGCGGCATCCAAGAACGCCAATGTAATCAATGTTCACATTGATGAGACCTTGGGTACGATGCGGGCCGATGTCACCAAAGTCCGTCAGATCCTCTTCAATCTGGTGAGCAATGCCTGTAAATTCACCGATTCCGGCACCGTATCGATCAATGTCGCACCGATTGCCTCAGAAGGCCAGAACTGGATCTATTTCGAAGTCAGCGACACCGGCATTGGCATTACGCCGAAGCAGCAAAGAGAATTATTCCAGGAGTTCGCTCAGGCCGACACTTCGATTTCACGCAAGTATGGAGGAACCGGCCTGGGACTCGCCATCAGTCACCGCTTTGTTCAGATGATGAATGGAAGTATCCAGGTGGAAAGCGAACCCGGCCACGGTTCGACATTTACTGTTCTGCTGCCCGCAGAAGTGGAGCCGGACGTGCCCGACAATCTGCACTCCGAAGTGGTCTCCGAAGCTGTTGAAACCGATTCCGACACTACTTTCAGCCGGGACACGATCCTCGTAATCGACGACGACGCCACGGTTCGCGACCTGATGTCACGCTTCTTGACCAAACTCGGGCTTCGCGTGATCAGCACTAGCAGCGGCGAAGAGGGTGTCGAGTTTGCCAGACAAATGCGCCCGCTGCTTATCACCTTGGATGTTCTTCTCCCCGACCGTGACGGGTGGTCGGTTCTGCACGAATTGAAAACAGATCCTGAGCTATCGAGCATACCCGTCATCATGGTCACGATTCTGGATAACGAAGCTACGGCCCTGAGCCTCGGAGCTTCGAATTACCTGGTAAAGCCGGTGGACCGCGAACTGCTCGCTTCGCTCGTTGAAAAGCATCGCGCGAATCGTTGTTCGGTCTTGCCGGGCAAAGATTCAAGTCAGAGCACAGCGGGCAAGCGCAAGCGATTGGCGCCTACCGCTGGTGCTAGAGGTTAGATATATGCCGACAATTCTGCTGGTCGAAGACAACGAAATGAACCGCGACATGCTGTCGCGCCGCCTGCAGCGGAAAGGCTACACGGTGGTCATAGCTCATGATGGGGAGCAGGCGCTCGTGCTGGCCCGTGCCCAGGATCCCGACCTGATCCTGATGGATATCAGCCTTCCCAAAATGGATGGTTGGGAGGTGACGCGGCTGCTAAAGAGCAATCCCGAGACCAGCGAAATTCCGGTCATTGCTCTCACTGCGCATGCGCTCTCTACGGACCGGCAGAAGGCGTTTGAAATCGGCTGCGATGATTACGACACCAAGCCGGTTGAATTTGGGCGACTCAGCGAAAAGATTGAACATTTGCTCGTCGAAAAGAGTGTGTCATGAGCGTGCAACCGAGCAGCCGGCTGCTGATTGTTGATGATAATGAAATGAATCGCGACATGCTCGCGCGCCGGCTGGCGCGCAAGGGATATGTCATCGATGTGACTGACCATGCTCACGGGCTGCTCGAGCGAGTAAAGAAAGATGCTGTCGATCTGGTCTTACTCGATATCGAAATGCCGGAGATCAGCGGCCTTGATGCGTTGAAGACCTTACGCGCCGCCTACTCGGGCATCGAGCTGCCGGTCATCATGGTGACCGCGAAAGACCAAAGTGAGGATGTGGTCAAAGCGCTTGAGTTTGGAGCCAATGACTACGTGACCAAACCTATCGATTTCCCTATCGCACTGGCCCGCATTGGGACGCAACTCTCGCACAAACGGGCGCAGGAGGCTCTGATCGAGAGCGAGCAGCGCTATGCACTGGCGGCCCAGGGGGCAAATGATGGCTTGTGGGACTGGAATCTTGTTGCCGACACGGTTTACTACTCCCCTCGATGGAAATCGATGCTCGGGTATCAGGAACCTGAAATAGGAGAGAACCCGGAGGAGTGGCTGGGGCGGATTCACGATGCCGACCGAGAGCGCGTGAGCGAAGAACTCGCGGCTCATCAGAGGCGTGCTACCCCGCATTTTGAGAGTGAACATCGCATACTGCACCGCGACGGGAGCTTCCGCTGGGTCCTCAGCCGCGGACTCGCAGTTCACGATAATGGTGGCCGGGCGCTACGCATGGCTGGCTCACTGACCGATATCACAGAAGCCAAAGTATCAGATCCTCTAACCGGTCTCCCCAATCGTCTTCTCTTCATCGATCGTCTCGGACGAGCGATCAGACATGCCAAGCGCCGCAAAGATTCTCTTTTTGCCGTGCTGTTCTTCGACCTTGATGGATTCAAGATGATCAACGACAGCCTGGGTCACCCCGTGGGTGATCAGC
>CAZLIE010000146.1:0-10267 GCA_964559345.1 uncultured Terriglobales bacterium | reverse complement strand
CGACCAACGTCATCTCGATCACCGACGGCCAGATCTTTTTGGACACCGATCTGTTCAACTCAGGAGTGCGTCCGGCAGTGAACGTCGGAATCTCCGTAAGCCGTGTCGGCGGCTCGGCGCAGATCAAGGCAATGCGTCAGGTTGCCGGATCGATGAAATTGGACCTCGCTCAATACCGCGAACTCGCCGCGTTTTCCCAATTCGGCTCCGACCTCGACAAGACTACGCAACAGCAGCTCAATCGCGGCCAGCGCCTCACCGAGTTGCTGAAGCAACCGCAGTTCTCGCCGCTGCCATTCAGCAAGCAGATTCTCGCGATCTACGCCGGTACCAATGGCCATCTCGACGATCTGCAAGTCTCCGAAGTACGTCCGTTTGAAGATGAGCTCTACAAATACGTCGATACCGCGAATCCCGGACTGCTGAAGGAGATCATGGAAAAGAAGACGCTCGACGACGAAATGAAAGCTGAGATGGATCGCGTAATCAAGGAAGCAAAAGAGCGCTTCGTCTCCCAGCGCAAGCAGCAGGAGAGCAGCAAACAGACTGCTCAGCAAGAACCGGCGGCGGCAAGGGCGTAAACAATGGCCAACGTTCTCGATCTACGTCGCCGCATTCGCAGCGTGCAGAACACGAAGCAGATCACTGGAGCCATGAAGATGGTTTCGGCTGCGAAGCTGCGTCGCGCGCAGGAGCACGCGATCGCCGCGCGTCCTTATGCGCAGATGCTGGTGAACGTGCTTAAGTCGCTGGTATCTCGCGCCGAGATCTACGACCCAGTTACCGGCGAGCCGCGCCATCCGCTGCTGGAACGCCGCGACGAGAACAATATTCTGCTGATCGTCATCAGCGGTGACAAAGGTTTTGCCGGAGCTTTCAACGCCAACGTCGTGAAGACGACGACGAAGTTCCTGGAGGCGAAAGCAGGAAAGAACGTCGACATTATTGCCATTGGACGAAAGGGACGCGACCTCCTCCGCCGTCGATTTCCGTACGCGCACACTGGAGACAATGACGCCGAATACAAGCGCGTGGGTCCGGTCGAAATTGTTGGCGAGCAGGTTGGCGTCTTGAACAAAGTTGAGTTCAGCCAGGCCAGAGAGCTTGCGAACGAAATCATCAAGCGTTATTCGCGCAAGGAAGTGGATTCGGTCTACCTGGTTTATAACGAATTCAAATCGGTAATCGCGCAACGACTTGTCGTGGACCACGTTTTGCCGATTGTCAAAATCGGTGAACAGGACGTCGAACAAGCTGACCAGTTCACGCAGGAAGAGCGGGATCGATCGGCTCGCGCCGCGGCAACTGCGGGAGTCGGCGTACGTTCTCCGGACACCAGTGAACAGGACGAACACGCTGCCCAGTTCGGCACCGGAGACTATATCTACGAGCAATCTCCGGAGCGGCTATTTAACGATATGCTGCCGCGCTATGTCGCGATTCAAATTTATCGGGCGCTGCTGGAGTCAGTTGCGGCGGAACATGCCGCGCGTATGACCGCAATGGATTCGGCGACTAACAATGCCTCCGACATGATCGATTCGCTCACGCTGGTGATGAACCGTGTGCGTCAGGCGTCGATCACGAAAGAGATCATTGAAATCGTCAGCGGCGCTGCTGCTTTATAAAAAGGAACTTATGGCAACTGCAACTCAAAATATCGGCAAAGTCATTAAAATCTCCGGCCCCGCAGTGGACATTCAGTTCGAAGAAGCCAATATGCCGCCTATTTATCAGGCGCTGCGCATCAGCAGCGAAGGCTTCGATGTTCCTGAGCCCATCAATGTGATCGTCGAGGTGGAGCAGCACTTGGGCGAAGGCCGAGTGCGCTGCGTCGCAATGGAAGCCACTGAGGGCATGGTTCGCGGAATGAAGGCTATCGATACTGGCGGTCCGATTAGCGTGCCTGTCGGCAAGACGACTTTGGGACGCGTCATCAATGTCATCGGCGAGCCAGTGGACCAGCTCGGTCCGGTAAACGCCAAAGAGAGATGGCCAATCCATCGCGCTGCGCCTGCGTTCGACGAACAATCGACCAGTGAGGAGATGTTTGAGACGGGAATCAAAGTCATCGATCTAATCCAGCCGTTCTTGAAAGGCGGAAAGATCGGACTCTTCGGCGGCGCCGGTGTCGGCAAGACCGTCGTCATCATGGAGCTCATCAATAACGTCGCCAAGCAGCACGGCGGATACTCCGTCTTCGCCGGCGTTGGCGAGCGTACGCGCGAAGGCAACGACCTCTGGCTCGAGATGAGCGAATCGGGCGTCATCAAGCCCGGCGACAGCAACAATTCCAAAGCCGCGCTTGTGTATGGCCAGATGACCGAACCGCCCGGCGCTCGGTTACGCGTTGCGCTAACTGGTCTGACAGTCGCCGAATACTTCCGCGACACCGAAGGCGCGGACACGCTTTTATTCATCGACAACATTTTCCGCTTTACCCAGGCAGGTTCGGAGGTTTCGACGCTGCTCGGACGCATGCCGTCCGCCGTCGGATATCAGCCGAACCTTGCCACCGAAATGGGCGAACTGCAGGAGCGAATCACTTCCACCAAGAAAGGATCGGTCACTTCGGTGCAAGCGGTTTATGTTCCCGCCGACGATCTCACCGATCCGGCGCCGGCTACCACGTTCGCTCACCTCGACGCAACCACGGTGCTCTCTCGTCCGTTGAGCGCGCTGGGAATTTATCCTGCCGTGGATCCGCTGGCATCGACGTCACGCATTCTGTCGCCGCGCGTGGTTGGGCAAGAGCACTACGATGTCGCTCAGGGTGTGAAACGAATCCTGCAACGGTATAAAGACCTGCAGGACATCATCGCAATTCTCGGTATCGATGAGCTCTCCGAGGACGACAAGATCACCGTCTCGCGCGCTCGCAAGGTGCAGAGATTCCTGTCGCAGCCCTTCCATGTCGCCGAGCAGTTCACCGGATACAAAGGCCGATACGTCAAGGTTGCCGACACCGTGCGCAGCTTCAAGGAAATTATTGACGGCAAGCACGACTCCATTCCTGAGCAGGCGTTTTATATGAAAGGCACCATTGACGAAGTGCTCGAAGACGCTCAGAAGATGAAGGCCTCAGCCGCAGCATAGCTACTATGGCAGACACGCTAGACATCGAGATCGTTACGCCGGAGCGGTTGCTCGTCAGCGACAAGGCCACCGAAGTTCAGGTGCCGGGACTGAGCGGCTACCTCGGCGTTCTGCCCGGCCATGCTCCGCTCATCACGGAGTTGCGAAGCGGTGAGTTCGCCTATCGCAAACCCGACGGCTCGGTTGAAAGGATCGCATTGCATTGGGGCTTTGCCGAAATCCTTCCGGACAAGGTCACGGTCCTTGCCGTGCGCGCAGAGAAGGCGCGCGAGATCGATGTCGAGGCTGCCAAGCGCGAGTTGCAGGGTGCCGAGCAGCAGTTGCAGAATCCCGAAGCAGACCGCGAACAGGCTTTGCGCATGATCGAACGTGCCAACACGCAGATTGAAGTCGGCACTCGAAACGACGGCAGCATGCTGAATATGGTGCCGTAGTGTTCGGGGCGTGAATGCTACCGGCGGTGTAGCGGGTTGTGGCAGTCGGCTGTCGGCGTTGGGCCAGCGAAACAGGCTATCGGCAATCGACGCTCAGCGTTCGGCCATGACAGAGCGGTATAGCCCCTGGCGCTTTCGGGTTCAAGCCTCAGCCTATCCGTTGCGACTACCTTTCAGTTGTGATTTTCCGCGCTAACAATTTTCCAAGTCGGCCTAAATTGTTGAGGGGCCGAACGCTAATAGCCGAGCGCCGCCGCCGCTTGCCCCAACAACTTTTCCACACCCTATGTGTTTCAACCGCACAGAGGTGATACATGAAGTCAAGCCGACTACTTAACGTCATTCTGTCTGGCGCGATGCTATTGCCGCTGGCTGCGCTCGCGCAGACGGCAGCCACAACCCCCAACAGTGGTGACAACAACAGCGCCACAACGTTTACTGCCCCTCAGGAGAAGGAGCGCGGTGAGCGCGGAGAAAAGTTCGCGAAGAAACTCAACTTGACTCCCGAGCAGCAGACTGAATTAAAAGGCATCCGCGAGAACATGCGTCAGCAGGCCCAGACCATCAAGAACGACTCGTCCCTAACTGCCGACCAGAAAAAAGCCAAGATCAAAGAGCTGAGAGAAACCACTCATCAGCAAATGATGGCCAAACTAACTCCGGAACAGCAGGAGAAGTTCAAGCAAATGCACAAAGAGCATCGCGGACGTCACGGCCGCAAAAACAAAGGTGCCGATCAGACCCAAGGATAAGTTTCCGGCTAGCCAAACGACGAAGGCCGGCAGTAAATCCGGGGGCTTCCACCTGATTGCGCTTCGCGTTTTCTGGTCCGAGCGACGGCCTACTGCCGGTTTCCGATGGCTGGAATTTTTTCTCGAATCTCTGGGGGGAGTTTCTCGTGGATCCTACGTGCGCCCATCTTGGCTACATCCTGGATTACCACTGGCGCAGGCGTGGCGAGCGCTACGATCAGCCAGACCAGGCTGGAGAATGCAAAGCCGGCCAGTGCAATGAATTCGAGCAGGTGCGCGTGTGCGGGGTCGAAGTGACGGATAGCACCGAAAGCAATCAGAAAAATTACCGCGGAGATGCTGGCGACGATGATCAGGCCAATGTCGATGGTGCGATGCAGTCGCTGGCGCGAGCGGCAGTGTGGGCAGTTCAGGAAGTGCTGTTCGTAGTCGCCGCGCATCTCGACTGCGATGCCCGAGATATCGTATCGCCAGCCGGCCAGTATGTCGCCGACCACCTGATCCACGCAAGCTGACATCAGAAACGCATCGCTTCCATCGGTTCCGTTTGCGAGGCCAGCACCAGACGATTTTGAATCAAATTCAAGCGGTTTCCGAGTGCCCGCTCGGCACACTGCCGCGCCAACTCCGGATGATTATTCGCCTCCGACAGGTGCGCTAGCACCAGGAAGGCTGCACTGCCATCATAGTCGGTGCAGAAGAATTCCGCGAGAGAGTCGTTGGACAGGTGTCCGACGCGCGACATTACCCGCTGCTTGACTGACCAGGGATACGGCCCGCCACGCAGCATTTCAAGATCATGATTGGATTCGATCATCAGCGCATCGCATCCGCGGAGATGCTGCCGAACGTTAGCGGGCATGTATCCAAGATCGGTGACCACGCCGATCTTCACACCTTCAAGGCGGAATATGAAACCGACCGGATCGGCGGCGTCGTGTGGGATGGTGAAGGGCAGCACTTCGATGTCGCCGATCTGAAACTTTTCTCCAGGGCGAAAATGCTCGCAGCGCTCGAGGTGCGCTTTGTCGTTATCAGGATAGAGGTCGGTCTGCTTCGTCGCCGGCCCACGCACCCAGCGCGCCCATTCATGATGCGTGTCCGCAGTGATGTAAACCGGGATCTTCAAACGGCGTGCGAGCACCGCAAGGCCGTGCACATGGTCCTGATGCTCGTGCGTGACGACAATGGCGGATAGCCTGGCCGGATCTTCACCGGCCCTGAGCATGCGACGCAGCGTCTCGCGGCAGGAGATACCGGCATCGACCAGAACGCTGGTTTCTGACGACGACAGCACTGCCGTATTACCACGCGAGCCGGAGGCGAGCACCGTCATCCGAACCATAGGCGAAGAATAGTCGTAATCCCTGTGGATGCGTGAGTAACTATTTAGTAATTAGGTGGGGATTGCGGAAGAACTCCGGCAAATCCCTCGGGTGCGTGGCGGTTTGAATGAGAACTGTGTCAGGAAAGCTAGCATCCGGTTGCGCAGCCAGAGATCTCAGGGTCCTGAGTCACGGGCGCACCGAGCAGCTCCGATACGAGCACTCCCGCGAGAATTAGGACAGCGCCGGCGGCAGCACGCGCCCCCAGTCTTTCGCCGAGCACAATGTAAGAAGTGATCCAGGCGAAGACCGGCTCGAGCGAGAAGATCAGCGCCGTATGACTAGGCGAAGTGAACTGCTGTGCCCACGCTTGGATCGTGAACGCGGCTGCAGTCCCGAGAAGGCCTGTGATCGCGAGCGCCCACACCACGGCTGGGGACCACACGATGTGCGGGGACTCGGCGATTGGAACTGTGAAGGCCATGAGCACGGCGGCGGTTGTGATCTGCATGAATCCTATCTGCGCAAATGAATGCCGTTCGGTAGCGCGGCCCAAAAAGATGATCTGGAAGCCGAAACTCACGGCGCATCCCAGGGTGAGCAGATCACCTCGATTGACGGTTGCCCAGTTTCCAATTCCACTCTCGCTCGCGGGAACCGTGAGGAAAAAAAGCCCAATAAACGCCGCGAGCACTCCGAAAGCTGTCCACGAACGGATCTTCCGCCGCCAGAAGATCATCAGGAACAGCGGGACGAGCACGACGGATACTCCGGTCAGGAACGCCGACTTGGATGCTGAAGTGAGCCGCAAGCCAGTCGTCTGAAATTCATAGCCCAGCCACAGGAAAACTCCGGTAATTGCGCCTGCGAAGAACGAATCGCGGTTGATGCGCATCACGTCGCGGTGAAAGACCAGGCCGAGACACACTGCTGCCAGACTCATGCGAACGAAGTTGAACAGCAGTGGCGAGGCATCCTGCTCGACCACGTTCTTGATGAGGACGAACGTCGCGCCCCAAATGAACGTCACGACCACCAGCAAGATGTGAGCTTTTAGCGCCCGGGACATTGACCAAGGATAACAAGTAGCATCTGACTAGCAGGATCGATTGCCTCAACCAGAAATCATTTCTCCGCCTCGCAAGCCAGTGCGTGGACCCACCGATGAGCAGCTCGATCATCTCGCGGCAGTCCTCGACGACATCTTTCAGATTCCCGGAACGAACTTTCGCTTTGGTCTTGATCCAATTGTCGGACTCGTCCCGGGACTCGGCGACGTCATCAGTGGCTTACTGTCATTCCTTTTTGTCTTCGCCGCATGGCGACGCGGATTGCCGCGGATCACCATCTTTCGCATCGTCGCAAACATCGCGATCGATACCGTGATCGGCGCCATCCCTATCGTCGGAGACATGTTTGACGCTGCATGGAAATCAAACCGGATGAACTACAACCTGTTGGTGCGCTATCGCGGCGGAGTCCAGAGGCGGCATGTAGCTCGCGACTGGCTGTTCTTGTTCCTACTGCTTCTTTGCGCTGCGGCTTTGGTTGTAGTCCCGATCGTGGTCGTCATCGGGTTATTCGAGCTCTTGCGCAGGTAGCTAAGTGAAAACAAAACCTGGTACCACGGATCCCGCGGATTTGCGCGTAACCCGTGTCTCCGGTACGTTCTGTCACCTATGTGTCCGGGTTGGACCAGGACGTGATGGTCGGGGCGGAGGGATTCGAACCCCCGACCCTCTGCTCCCAAACCAGATTCCATCCCATATTGGAACTTGCTGAAAATGATCGTCTCTATCTGATTGATATTGAACCTTTTGCAGGCCGCTCGTTGAAAACTGTTGAGCCTTGTTGCTTCTGGATGCTTTCGCCGCCTCAAAATTGCCTACAGGCGACCTGCCCCGAACGTTCGCCCAACTTGGCACTACGAAATTACGTCGAGCTGATCAGTTCCCGAATCGCCACATATGAAATCATATCCACTCATGCGCGGAATTCGGGGGCAGCCAGACGCCGTTTAATCCGCGTCAGTGGAGATTTGGAAGTGAAGGCTTTGATCACAGATCGCCTGTTCACTCCAGTTCGTCCTCGTCATTCGGTTTTTCTCAGATCGAGCTCCCATGTTTCCGCCATCAAATCTTTGCCGAAGCTGTGATGATGTTCGTGGCGCACGATCTCGAAGCCAGCCTGTCGGTAAATGTGTCGTGCTGCTTCGAGAATGCTCTGTGTCCACAGAATCATCTTTTGATATCCCGCCTGGCGGGCGAACCTGACACATTCGTCAACGAGCCGTCGGCCTATGCCTAATCCGCGCGCTTCCGCTTCGACGTGAAGCAGCCGTATCTGCGCAACGTGTTCGTACGCCTTGGCGACGAGAACGGCGCCAATCCTCCGTCCGTCCCGTTCCGCGATCCAACAGCGTTCGCGCTTGGCATCGTAATTCTTGATAAATTTCGCGATGATCTCAGCCGCCAACCCTTCATAGCTTCCGTCCCAACCATATTCTTCGAAGTACAGGATTGCCTGGCGTTCTACGATCCAGGCTAGGTCGCCCGGCTGATGCTGACGGAGCAAATACGAAGCCTGGCGCTCCTTTTCGTCGCCCAGTAGTCTGCCGATTGTATGCACAGCCTCGACCAGTTGCTTTCGCTGCGCCGGCGAGAGCCCCTCGATCATGCTCGCGACGTCGGCGTTTGAGCGTTCATTGAGAGGCGTGAAAACCTTACGGCCCTTAGGGGTTAACGAAAGGATCCTCTGCCGCTCATCAGCCTTTGAAGCCTCGCGCTTCACAAGATTCTGACGTTCGAAACCGCGCAGTATTCGACTCAGATACCCCGCATCCAATCCAAGTTCCTTGCGAATGTCGGTCGCAGTCGGTCGCTCGCGATGGGCGAGTTCGTACAACACGCGAGCTTCGGCAAGAGCGAAGGGACGGCTTGCCATTCCATCCAACACTCCGATCTTGCGCGTATAGAAGCGGTTGAATGCGCGGATCGCGCCTATCTGTTGGGCAAAATCTGGCTTTGCCAATAGCAACCTCCATGGAAGTTGACAATAGCATATAGTTGGTTGATTATGTCAACGATATTCGCACGCCAGTCGCTGATGCTCGCACGCCGGTGCTACGGGTGCCGCTCCCAGTTAGCGCTTCAGAAGTCATGGCCTTATTAAGGAGACGAATCTGGCTCTAGACATCAAACAGCTTAGCGGCAGATTACGCCAACGGATTTCCGAGCCAGCGATGCTGAAATTTACGAAGCGATTGATTGCGATTCCGTCGGAAAACCCACCCGGGAACCAATACGAAGAGTGCATTCGCACTCTCCTCGACGAATTGACCCGACTTGGCTTCGATGATGTGCGACATGAAGGCGCTTGTGTCCTCGCCTCAGCCGGATCTGGTTCACGAACCCTCTATTTCAGCGGCCACTATGATGTTGTTCCCGCGCAAAGCTGAGATCAGTTTCTGCCGCGCGTCGAGGGCGCAAATCTGTTCGGTCGCGGCTCGTCGGACATGAAGAGCGGGTTGGCTGCCATGATCCATGCAGCGGCGGCAGTGCGCGGTGAAGGGCTTCTCTAAGACCTGCATCGGCGTATTTCCTTGCCGTTTCAATATTTCCTGCCTTCAGAGCTATTGTCGCCGCGCTGCGATGAAGGATGGAACGTGTGGGCTCAAGCAGATAATTGTCCGCAACCGAATCCGCCGCTTCCGACTCCAGCCGCAAAGCATTATCTAAAAGCCTCCTCGTCAGACGCGCATTTCTGTTTCTGGCGGCAATCAATGCTTGCTCGTAAACATCCATCGCTTTCTCGTGCAACTCGCGTGTAGTACTCATTGCCTTCCCTCGCGCTCCCATTTCTTTACTATGCGAGTCTCAGGCAAACCGAACTCGATAATCGCAGCATAGCCAGGGAGTTGACTCGCATCCGACTTCCCGAGTTGGGTGAGCTTTTTACTCAAGCGAGCTTTCACTTTGGCGGAGCCGTTCAGGATTCCAGAAATCTCCAGTCTCGCTGTGTCTTGGAATAGACCTTGTTCGTCGTCACAGATTCCCATCCGAAAGTCGATTCCGGGTCCCTTGGCCGACCTTCTTACCCTAGGAATGCCAGTGAGCTTCAGCGTCAACACAATCGCTACAGCAATCGCCCCAAACTCTGCGGCCTCTTCCAAATCTGCCCACGAGTCCCGACTTGCCTGATTGGGCACCCTCCAGTCAACGTGGGCGGAATCACTTTGGTCTCCACTGATGGCAAAGACCACGGGTATAGAGTGATGATTAATTTCGAGACAGCATTCCGCAGCTTCTGCACAGACTTCTCCCCATGCAACCGACACTCCAAGCTCTCCTTTTTTCAACGAATCGAAAGATAGGTGCATGGGCTGGTTAAGGATACGTCAGAGTGAAAGGAGCGGCCTTTATCGCGATTGTGCAGCCTTGAGCAACCAGCGAAATCGCGAAGCGAATTTGTCGGGAGGATTTCGCGTCCGCAAATTTGCCTACGCGTGCGGACGAAAGAGCAGATGCACGGCTAAGTTGTTGAAAATGGTCGGGGCGGAGGGATTCGAACCCCCGACCCTCTGCTCCCAAAGCAGATGCGCTACCAGACTGCGCTACGCCCCGATGTTTGAATTTTACCTTAGGGCGCAATTCCGCATCTC
>CAZLIE010000145.1:0-10281 GCA_964559345.1 uncultured Terriglobales bacterium | reverse complement strand
CTTGAGGGGGTGGCGCCGAAAGGCATGGGGGTTCAAGTCCCCCCTTCCGCACCAATAATTTCCCTCCATCGCGGCAATTGCTGATTCAGCACGCAAAAGATTCGCTGATCGCCTGAGTGTCTGCGGGAGCTTGAGAGGACGCGCCGGAAATCCGGCCATTCGTAGCCCACAAATGATCTATCTCGTCACAGTTATCCACGTTATCGTTTGTATCTTCATGGTGATCGTCGTCCTGTTGCAGAGCGGCAAGAGCGCCGATGTCGCCGCTGCGTTTGGCGGCATGGGATCTCAGACCGCATTCGGTCCTCGGGCCGCAGCCAACGTCCTGACCAAGGCTACTACCTGGTCGGCCGTGATCTTCATGGTCACCTCAATTACCTTGTCGGTAATGATGAGCCGCCGTTCGAGCAGCTCGGTCATGCAAGGAGTCAAGCCGGCAACGCAGAAGACCGCACCCGCACAACCGGGGGCTCCGGCCAACGGATCGAATCGCGAGCCTCAGCCAGTCACACGGTAGGCCACGGAAATCCCTTCGCTTACTCCGTTGGCGAGGACGGCGCGCCTACGTTCAGCACGACCTTGGGTTGAAAGAGCGTGCCTGCAACACGACTGGCGATGCCGATCAGCCGGTCGGGACCTAGAAAGACCTTCACCTGACGCGCGGGAGAGAATTCGGGAAGGTTGATGGCTCGGCCGTTGGCGATGAGGCTGGCGGATTGTTTGGTGACCGTCACCGATGGCAGCTCTGCCAAGATCTTTCGCGGATGAACTGCAATATCCGCAATCAAATTTTCGAGCGTTCCGCTCTGGGGGCTCTTTCCCATCCTCTCGAGATCCTCGAATGAGACTGCCTGTTCCAAGGTAAATTCGCCTGATCTGGTCCGGCGTAGTTCCGACAAGTGTGCTCCGACGCCCAGCTTTATGCCGAGTTCGTGCGCGAGTGACCGGACGTAAGTTCCGGCGCTGACCTCGGCGCTGAAACGCGCTTGGTCTTCCTGGACCGACTGAATCTCAAACCTGTGCACGTGAACTCTTGCCTTCTTTAACTCGACTTCCTGATTCTTCCGCGCCAGCTTGTACGCTGGAACCCCAGCAATCTTCTTGGCGGAAAACTTCGGTGGTTGCTGCTCGATATCACCCAAAAACTCGGCAGCGCCCGCACGCAACTGTTGAAGCGTTACTTTAACTCTCTGGTGCGGGCCGATTGGCTCCCCGTCGGCATCGTAGGTGTCAGTTGCAAAACCCAGGCGAATAGCGCCTTCATACGTCTTGTCTGCCGAGCCGAAGAATTGCGCGAGGCGGGTATAGCGTCCGAGAAGCAGTGGCAGAACTCCAGTCGCCATTGGGTCCAATGTGCCCAGGTGCCCAACCGCCCGCTCGCCCAGCAGGCGGCGCACGCGTGCGACCACGTCGTGTGAGGTGACGCCAGCCGGCTTGTCGATGACTAGCACCGCGTCCATTTTGCTTCTGCTATTGTGGAAACTTCTGTGGTTCGATCGTTATGATACCGATTCGCGATGACACTCCGCGCTACTCGACGCCATATGTCACCTATCTGCTGATTGCGCTGAATATCATCGTCTTCTTGTTCGAGGTTCAGCTCACTCCGCCGGCCCGCGAAGCATTTATCTTCCAATTCGGCGTTATACCGGTGCGGGTATTGGCCGCGGTGGGCGTGGCGCATGTGTACGCTCCACATGCCTCCGTGCTTCCCCTGTTTACATCAATGTTCCTGCACGCATCGTGGCTGCACGTCATCGGTAATATGTGGGTGCTCTGGATCTTTGGAGACAACATTGAAGATTATCTTGGACATTTTCCTTACCTGATCTTCTACCTGGTGAGCGGATTCGCCGCGTCACTGGCGCACATACTGCTCAACCCTGGATCGACCGTGCCCAGCGTTGGCGCCAGTGGCGCCATTGCCGGAATCATGGGTGCTTACTTCCTGCTCTTCCCTTCTGCCAAGGTTTTGACTTTGGTGCCGCTCATCATCTTCTTTACTTTTATCTGGCTGCCTGCCTGGATCGTCCTCGGATACTGGTTCGTGTTGCAGTTTCTGAGCGGCGCGGCGACTGCCATCGCCTATTCCGATAAGACCGGAGGAGGTATTGCCTTCTGGGCGCATGTCGGTGGTTTCCTTGCCGGAATCGTCATGATCAAGTTGATGCCGCAGCGATTGAATCGCCGCGCGCGATACATGTACTGATAATCGCCGTATGACGAGGAGCGTTTCATTCCACGGGACTAAACTCCGCTCCCCGACCGAAAGTCGGCCCCTTCGATCCTTAGGCCCGTATCGATTCGGGCCCTGTTTCTGTTCAATTTCGGACAACTCTCTTCACCGGCGGGCAGCGATTCGTCCTCGCAATTCGGCAATGAGCAGCTAAGTCCAGCAAAGCTGCCTTGTTCGGCGATGTGATATCGGCCAGAAATTTGCAACAGAATCAGGAGCTTCCAATCGTTTGGGGGAGAACCTAATGAGCCCTGTGCTGCAAGATTTGCGCTTTGGCCTGCGTCAGCTCCGACGCACTCCGGGTTTTGCTGTAGTTGCAGTGCTGACACTTGCGCTGGGCATCGGCGCAAACACGGCAATCTTTAGCGTGATGAACGCTGTTCTTCTACGTTCCCTACCGGGAACGAATCCAGACAGGCTCGTCTTCCTTCGCTATCAGGACCAGCCCGAGCACACCTCGCAAACTGGATACGACGACGCCTCGATATCGCAACCTGTATTCGAGCAGCTTCGTCGAGACCATCGCGTCTTCACCGAGCTCATGGGCTTCGTTCCTTTGTCGGCAGCGAAAATTGGCCTGCGCTATGGAAACGATCTCGAGCAGGGATACGGGGACATGGTCAGTGGCAACTTCTTTTCCGGATTGGGAGTGCGGCCCGCTCTTGGCAGACTGCTCAGCATGGATGATGAGAACAGTCATTCCCAAGTTGCAGTACTGAGCTATGCCAATTGGGCGTCGCGGTTCGGGCGAAATCCCCGCGTGCTCGGCGAGACGCTGTACATCAAGGCGGTTCCATTCACGATCGTTGGCGTAGCGGACCCCGGCTTCGTTGGTCTGGAACGAGGAACCCCGACGGATGTCTGGGTACCGTTCCAGACTCGCGCCGATTTGAAGCCTTGGGGAGCCTCTGCGCAGCAGCCGCAGAACATGTACGGCTCGCCCGACTGGTTCTTCCTGATGATGATCGGGCGTTTGAATCCGGGAATGACGGAACAACAGGCATTGGCGCAGATTAATCCGGAATATCGAGCCGTGCTCGACCAGACCCTGGGAAAGCGGACAGAAGCGGACAAGAAGATCGAGCTGTATCTCACTCCAGCGCATGGAATCGAAGGACTGAACAACGACTACAAGGAACCACTTCGAATCCTGATGGGTATGGTGGGAGTAATTCTCGTCATTGCCTGCGGAAACGTCGCGATGTTGCTGATCGCGCGGAACACTGCGCGAAGCCGTGAGTTCAGTGTTCGACTCGCGTTGGGAGGCAGTCGTGCACGTATCTTCGCCCAGCTACTGACAGAGAGCATTCTTCTGGTTTCTGTCGGGGGAGTTCTCGGATGGATATTTGCGAACTGGGCGACGGCCGCGCTGGCCGCATGGTCAGATCTGCAGACGAACCTCGCTCCGGACAATCGCGTACTGCTCTTCACAATCGTCATCTCGCTGGTTGCAGGTCTGATTTTTGGATTGGCGCCTTTGCGCAATGCGACTGCAGCGCCGGTCGGACTATCTCTGAAGAATTCAGCATTGAGCGCGCAGCAAGACAAACAGAAAGCTCGCACTGGGAAGTTGGTCGTCGCTCTTCAGATGTCGCTTTGCCTCGTCCTTCTGGTAGGAGCCGGGCTGTTGTTGCGCACGCTGGAAAACCTCGGCAATGCAAACCTCGGCTTCCGCGCCCCCGGACTGCTGGTGTTTGGCATAAATCCACCCGCGAGTATCAACTCCGATGAGCAGGTAGTCCAGTTCTATACCTCGCTGCTGGACCGATTGCGCGCGCTTCCGGGAGTCGAATCTGCCACGGTGATGGAAAACAGAATCGGCGCTGGTTGGAGCGATAACACTGCCGTTCGCATCGATGGCGCGGACCCGCAGCCGGGCAAGTCTTCACCGATTCGGTGGAACCCAGTTGGCCCGGACTACTTCCACGTGCTTGGGGCAAATCTGCGGCTGGGAAGAGACATTAGTCAGTCGGACACAACGACGGGACCGAAAGTGATGGTGGTGAATCAGACGTTCGTAGATCGCTATCTGCCCGGGCGCGATCCGCTCGGACACACCGTCTCGCTTGAGACAGGAACCGAGAAGTGGCCGACATTCTCGATTGTCGGCGTAGTTCCCGACGTTAAATACACGTCTGTCGGCGAAAAACCTAAGCCAATGGGTTGGGCTCCGTTTGTGCAGATACCTGGCGAATCGAACATGCAGGTGGAGCTGCGCGTAAATGGCAATCCAATGGTAGTGCTTGACGACGCTCGCCGGGCTGTCCATGAGTTTGGCCCCGACATCCCACTGCTGGAGCCAATCACGCAAACAGAGCAACTGCAGAAGTCGTATTCCGATCAGAGGCTCTTCTCTCGTCTGGCCACGTTCTTCGGACTACTCGCGGCATTGCTCGTCGCAACGGGCTTATATGCCACGCTTGCTTATCGCGTGAGTCGTCGCACAGCGGAGATTGGCGTGCGAATGGCTCTGGGAGCGCAACGCCGGGAAGTTCTTTGGATGATCTTGCGCGAAAGTTTTTTGATGAGCGCCGTAGGAATCGGAATAGGCGTCCCGCTGGCATTCACGGGTGCGCACTTGTTGAAATCGATGCTGTTCGGATTGAGTCCTTATGACCCGTTGACGTTCTTCTCTGCTCTGGTCGGAATCGCGCTGGTCGCAACTATCGCTGCATTGTTGCCGGCGAGGAGGGCGTCATCAGTGGATCCGATTGTGGCTCTGAGGTACGAGTAGCGTTACCCGACTACCAGGTGTTGTAAAGAGTGCCGTCGCTGCCGACCTTGTCGGATCCGCTGTGCACATCGCTGATGCCAGGTTCAGTCTGGTCAAGACTCTCCAGCGTGTCTGTGGTCTCGACCTGCCAGGTCTCAGTCGAATCCGTGAATGGATCTTTGGGAATCTTTCGCAGGTACCCGGCCTGTATCAGGTCATCGAGCGTCTGCGGTGCTTTCTCTTTATCCATCGTGTAATTGTCGATCTGGTCGCGCAACGTCTTTAGGTCCTGCCGTAGCACGGCCTCTTTGGCGCGGAGCACAGACTGGTTGTATATGGGCACCGCGACTGCGATCAGAATTAGGATGATCGAAATCACGATCATCATTTCGATCAGGGTGAATCCGAGAAAACCGCGGCTATGTTTTTTTCGGATCACCATGTGCTGTACTTCGTCCCGTCGAGTGCTGTGCCCTCGCTCTTGCTGTAGACATCGAAGACGTTCTGACCACCCCAGGAGGTCGCGTCTGGATCGTCTTGATTTGAACGCTGGCCCCACTCAGCATTGCCGGTGAGTGGATCGATGGGGATGCGACGAAGGAACCGCAGCTTTTTTCCCTGAACGTCCACGCCGTCAACTAGCGTTTTCAGATCGGGCGGATAGCCCAGGCTATCTACCTTTGTTTGGAAGGCTGCTCGATCGGCAGCGTCCTTGTAGCGATCAATGGCGTCGCGCATCTCCCATAGGTCGCGCCGAAGCTCGACTTCCTTCTCTCGCTTTGCCCGGACACGCACCACGGGCACTGCTGCGCCTGCGAGGATTCCGATGATTGCAATCGCAACGATCAGCTCGATGAGCGTGAGCCCGCGAGCGCTCCGGTGGATACGGCTTCGGAATTCTCCTTGCATACTTCTCGTCTTCACGCGAATCACTGAACGTTGACGGTCATTTGCGATCCGAGCACCTGGATCGGTTGCTGTTGACTGTTGCGAGCGCCCGGACGCGCGATGCTCAGCACGGTTGCTCCGGTCTGCTTGGCAAGGAACGTGATCGTGAAGACAGTTCCCTGTCCACTCACTCCGCCGCTTCCCGGTGGACGCGCCGCAGAAGCAACCAGCGTGCCGGTGTTGGTGTCATCACGATGAACGAGGGCGACCGCTTGACCATCTCTGGTCAGGAAATCTCCATTATCGATTTTGACGACCGTGAGATGTTTCGGATCGTATGCGATCTGCAGCGGAACAGATGCGACGTCGCCTCCGCCAGCCATGTTCACATTGACCGTGAATGTGCCCCCGGTGGTTGTCGTGATCGTCGGCGGATCGAAACGCAACGAGGCTGTTCCCGGCGGAGTATTCGGATTATTTGTGCCCGGCGCCGGAGTAGAGCCTGGTGTAGAAGCCGGTGGTGCTGTGGCTGATGTCGGTGGCGCCTGCACCCCGGCGACAGTGCCCGCCGGCACAGGTTGCGCGTTTTGAGTCTGGGGAACGGGCTGGCCTGGAGTCGGCACGGCTTGGTTTTGAGCGGTTTGGTTCTGCTGCCCTTCTCCGCCACGCGCCGGTCGCACAGCCGCACTGCGCAGTTCGACCTGGTTCGCCGTTCCCACATCAATTGCGCGCAGGTTCAAATCGGTGACGTCCTGCTCGCGGACGAGGTGCGGTATGAGCACGAAGACGACTTCGTTCTGCTGACGATTGATGTTCTCATGGCCAAAAATGTACTTGAGTATCGGAACCTGTCCCAATCCTGGAATGCCGCTGTAGTTGCGCTGGTCGTTGTCTTCAAGAATTCCGCCGAGCATATTCACTTCGCCTTCCTTCAGGCGAATCTGATGTTCGACTTTGCGCTGACTGATGACGGGCTGTTGAATACCGCCGATATTCACGGTGGTAGTCTCTGACGAAATATCCATCGTGACCTTCAGCGTCACGTCGCCGTTCAGGTGCACTGTGGGTTGAATGTCGATGTTCACACCGACGTCCAGATATTGGAATTGGGTGTTGACCAACGGATTGATGCCGACGCCGCCGATTCCCGGCTGAAACGATCCAGTCGCAACAGGAATGCGGGAGCCGATTTTCAATGACGCCTTTTGGCCGTCTGACGCACGAATCTGCGGGTTCTGCAAGAGCCGAGTATTGGAGTCGCTCATCAGCAGATTCAACGTCGCTTGCGGCACGCTGACCGCAAAGTTGGTGGCATTCAGGTTCTTGAAGCTGTTGAGCGTCAGGCCGTTGGTAGAGGTGCTCGGGGTCCCAGTGCCATTCGGGTTGGTACCGGTGCCATTGGTATTCGTTGTGACGGTCTGGTTTGGAGTTGTCAGCTGAAGTCCAATGGGACCACTCGCGGTGGGAGGCTGTAACCCGAGATCGCGAATCTTCTGCCGCGATACTTGTAGAATCGCCACATCCACCACAACCTCGGCTCGCGATTTGTCAAGATCGCTGACGATTTTTTCGGCCAACGCAACTTGGTCCGGAGTTCCGCGTAGAACAATGGCGTTCTCAGCAGCTATAGGCTGGACGCGGGTAATGTCGAGAATCGTCCTCAGCGTGTTCGCAATGTCCTGAAATTCAGTGGCGCTCGATGCATTGGTCAAATAGAAAGTCTTGACCACGCTCTGATCGAGTTCTTTCCGCTTCGTTTGCGTGTTGGGAGCGACGAAGATGGTATTCGGCGTCACCGGACGCCAAAATGTGTTCGATTGAATTGCGATCAGGCTGAGCGCATCTTGCAGTGTGACGCCGTTCAGCTCGAGCACCGGCAGTTGTCGAGACACGTAGTCGGGATCGAACAGCACGTTGATTCCCGCGAGCTTCCCAACCGTCTGGTAGATCGTCTTGGTATCGCCACTAATTCGAAGTGTGATCGCCTGGTCGTTGATCGGCGCAAGCTGAACCGGGCCCTGCGCCGATTCAATCCTCTGCCGAAGCACATCACTTTTCTTCGTCTGGGGCTTGGGAGCACTCCCCGTGGTCTGCTCCGTGATCATCTGCTGCGTTCGCAGTATCTCCTGTTGAGCAATGAAACTCGACGGATCCATCTGCGCCGCCGTTTGGAACTCTGTTAAAGCGCGCTGCAGATCGCCGTTCTGCCGGAGTTGCTGGCCTTTGTGGACATGCACTGCGGCGGCTTGAAAACGCATTCGCTCAAACGCGCTGCGATAGCGGAGGTCCGTAGGCTTCTTGTCGTAAGCGGCCTTGTAAGACTCGTAGGCGGCGAGATAGTCCTGCCGAGCTTCAGCGAGTTGGCCCTTGTGATAGAGAGACTTAGGAGATTCGTCTGCGCTCGCAGGCAGAATCAAGGCAAACGTCAGGAGGACGAGAGCGCTTCGTTTCAAAACTGTCAAACCAACTCCTTCGAGCGTAGTTGCCGGAGAAACATCGACCTGCAACCAGGTTTTTCTTGAGCGACAGCGATTGCCAAACTGCTGACGCGGAGCAAGATGTGCCTTGCCTCCGGAAGCTTACGCAGGTGACAGATTGGCGTTACGCCATCCTGCGGAATTCGCGATTATAGCACTGGAACGCGGTATTCCCTTCCGCTTGCAAGGTTTCTCCGCGTGTTACGATGAGCGTTTGTTCACACGGCAGGGACGTCATTTATGGCACGCCAGACGCTTCAGCAGACCCAACCCGGTAAGCCTAAGTCTGCTAAGCGGGACCCGGTTGCGTCAGGCGAACGCGACGCGGCCGTAAACCGAGCCGCCTCCCACAACTACTCACTTCTTGAGAAGTTCGAGGCCGGAATCATGCTCCGCGGCACGGAAGTAAAGTCGGTTCGGTCGGGCCTGGTGAACCTCAGGGACGCCTACGGTCTGGTCAAAGACGGCGAAGCCTGGTTGCTGAACGCCCACATAGGGCCATACGTACACGGAAACATTTTCAATCACGAGCCTCTGCGTTCGCGCAAGCTGCTCCTACACAAGGAGGAGATCCGCAAGCTGATTGGCAAGACGCAACAGCGCGGACTGACGCTCATTCCCACACGCATTTATTTTCGTCATGGAAAGGCAAAGGTGGAACTCGCTCTCGGACGCGGGAAACAGGAATGGGACAAGCGCGAAACGGAGCGCCGGCGAACGGCCGATCAGGAAGCGCGAGAGGCGATCGCGCGCAGCCGAAAAAGTTGAAACAAGAACCCAAGGGGACAAAACGCAATAAATGAAAATCGATCTGATACTTAAGAACGCGGCCGAAGTCGAGGCTGATTGCCTGGTAGTCGCAGTTGTCGATAAGGGCGAGAAGGACAAGTCAGCGGGAGTGGTTCTCAGTGCGGAAAAAGCTCTGCAGGAGTTGTCCAAGGATCTCATCGCCTCAGGTGAACTATCCGGCAAACCGCTTGAATTGGTGATGCTGTACAGCCCGGCCGGGCTCAGGGCAAAGCGAGTGCTATTTGTTGGCGGCGCCAAAGAATCGAAATTCAATCCAAACGATCTGCGCAAGATCGCCGGAGCCGCCGCGCGTCATTTGAAGTCTAGAAACATCCGCAATCTGACCATCGCTTTGCCTTCGGGAGTCCACTTCCACGCAGACAATGCTGTTCGGGCCGCGGTGATCGGAGCCATTGTCGGCGACTTTGATCCAGACACTTACAAAAGTGACCGCAAAGATCAGAGGCTTGAATCGTTAACAGTCGTCGCAGGAGCCGGCAGCGATGAAAAGCATTTGCACGCGGCTCTCGAGGAAGCTCGCATCATCGGCGAATCGCAGAACTTCACGCGCGAACTTGTGAATGAACCCGGCAATCGCCTCACGCCAACGATTCTTGCCGGACGCGCGCGCAAAATGGCTTCTGAACAGGGTCTCGAGTGCGAAGTGCTCGACGGCAACCAGATCAAGGCACTGAAGATGGGGGCGTTTTGGAGCGTTGCTCAAGGTTCAGAGGAGCCTCCGGCAATGATTATCCTGAAGTACACGCCTGCGGGAGCGCCGAAAGAGCCCGTGCTGGGACTTGTTGGGAAGGCCATCACCTTTGACACCGGCGGAATTTCGATCAAGCCGGCCGACGGCATGGAAAAAATGAAGTACGACATGGCTGGTGGCGCAGCCATGCTCGGCGCCATGCGCGCGATCGCTCAATTGAAGCCGAAGGTGAAGGTAAATGCCGTGATCTGCGCCGCGGAAAATATGCCGTCGGGCAAGGCGCAGAAGCCGGGCGACGTGCAGATCGCGATGTCCGGCAAATCAATCGAGATCATCAACACCGACGCGGAAGGCCGCCTCGTGCTGGCCGATGGGCTCACTTACGCGCGCACGACCCTCGGATGCACGCACTTGATCGATGCTGCCACGCTGACCGGCGCTTGCGTCGTCGCGCTGGGAATGGTCA
>CAZLIE010000144.1:0-10329 GCA_964559345.1 uncultured Terriglobales bacterium | reverse complement strand
GTCGGTGGCTTGATGATCGAGTGCAGACGCAAGCTCAAGCTCGGCGCCCATGTACGTATCCTTTTCAACTTGCCCACAGGCCATACCGTGTCTGCCGAATGCGAAGTGATGCACGTTCAGCCGGGGCGGCAGGCGGGATTGCAGTTTCTTAGTCTCCATGACAGCTCGCGTGTTGCCATTACTGACTTCATCGATCGGATGGTGACGTATTCGCGGCGTGGCGTGCGCATCACAAAGCGGCTGCACGTGATGCTTCGGCCTGCTAACGCTAACCCGGCACTGGGAGAAATGGCGGAGACCATTGTGCTCAATCGCCACGGTGGAATGCTGGCGACGCGAGCAGCGTTTGCCCTGGGCGATGTTGTGTACCTGTGGTGGCCGGAAGGTAAGCGCGGGGCCAACGCCAAAATTGTGAGCCGCCGACAAGGCGTGGCGGGTCTGCTCGACCTCGGCTTCGAGTTCATTGGCGAAGATGACTTCTGGCGTCTGGATTTTCCCGAAGACCCACGGGCACGTTGATGCGTGAGGGGAGCGACCCTCTTCGCTAGCCGCTTGTGCCGCTAACCTACCCGAGACGAAATCGCTCTTAATTTTCCTGTTCCTGGCGCGAACAGGAAATTTTGCCGGCCGCTTTTAATCTTCCTCGCCGCCGCCCTCCTCTGGCGGAACCGCCTTCTCCAGGTCAATGGCCGGCAAGCCCGCGGATTGCATTTGCTGGCTCACAGCCGGAATGCTTTGCTTCATCTGGTTCCAGCGAGTAAGCGTCGCGGCTAGCACTTGCTGAAGGTCGCTGGCGGCTGCAACTGCGTGGGTCGTCGGAGCAGCGTCTGCACTTTGGACAACCTCAAAAACATGTGCGAGTCCAGCATTCAATCGCGAGAGACTTTGCCCCTGAGTGCCGGGCGGCGCTGTCGCGCCACCTGTCTCAAGAGCTTCTGCCTGCTGATCCAGCTTGTTTACCGCGTCGTCTGCGCTGCTCTGCGTCTTACCCTTTGCAGCTTTGAGTTGCGCTCGTAAGCTGCGCACTTGCTGTAGCGCCACATAGTCCTGGTGCATGGCATCTGCGATCTTCTTCTCGATCTCGAACTGCTGTTGCAAGTCTGCGGCCGAGGCGTTCACGCGTGGATCTGCCTTAATGACGAGCGGCCGAGTGTACGTCTTGCCGGCAACAGTCAGGCGGACTGAGTACTTTCCAGGCAGAGCGAGCGGACCTTGCGGTCCGAGCGGAGTATCGCGATAAATGGCTGAAATCGGATAGTCGCGATTCACAGCATCGAGCGGCGGATAGTGCATGTCCCAAACGAAGCGATGCATTCCTGCTGTTGCTGCAAGCTGCTGCGGCGGACGCACCCAATAAGTCGGTACATGCAGTTCCTTTGCGCTGGGCGCAGGTCGCTCGTTGTTGGGAAACTGGCGAACGAGATTGCCGCCACCATCGAGAATCTCGAGTTTCAGATCGGGAGCGTCCGATTTCAAAACGTAATCGATAATCGCGCCATCCGGAGGGTTCTTCCCGGCAGGCTCTTCCGGTGGGAGCGGAGTGTCGGTGTTGGTGTTTCGCCGATAGCGATACACGACTTCAGGCTCGAACAGAAAATCGTCACTTGGTGCAGTCTGGTTGTTCATCTGCCGAAACGGCGAGATGTCGTCCAAAATCCAAAACGAACGCCCATGAGTTCCGACGACGACGTCGTCTTCGTGCACAACCAGATCGCGCATCGATGTAGCCGGCAAGTTCAGTTGCAGCGATTGCCAATGGTCGCCATCGTCGAACGATATCCAAATGGAAGTTTCAGTGCCGGCAAACAGCAGGCCCTTTCGCACTGGATCTTCGCGGACTGTATTCACGGCCGCATTGTCGGGAATACCGATTGTGATCTTCTGCCAGGTCTTGCCTGAGTCATGCGTGCGGTAGATGTAGGCGTGCAGGTCGTCCAGTCGGAAGCGATTCACGGCTGCGTATGCGGTCTGCCGATCGAAGTGGCTAGCGTCTATCTGTGCAACCTTGCTCCACGGCGTCAGATCTGGAGGACTGACGTTCTGCCAGCTCTTTCCGCCATCCTGTGTCACATGGATCAGACCATCGTCCGTGCCGGCCCAGATGAGGTTCACATCGAGCGGTGAAGGCGCGATGCTGTAGATGACTCCGCGATGTTTTCCCTTCTGTGGATCGGAATCGGCAAACGTGCCGAGGTTCGCAGGAAGTCCAGGATTGGGCCGCGTGAGATCCGGCGAGATGATGTCCCAATTCTTACCCGCGTTGGTGGTCTTGAACATCACATTAGAACCGAGCAGAAGCAAATGCGGATCTTTTGCAGAAAAGAGAAGAGGCGCTGTGCGATTGAACCGGTATTTGCCCGGCAACACCGCAGGAGTGACATCCTCCACCTGACCGGTGTCCTTGTGATAGCGCGCAACCTTTCCGCGCGGCCCTCCATAAACGATGTTGAAGTCGAGAGGATCGGGCGCGATGTACGCGTACTCGTCGGCAGCTACGGGATGAAACTCGCGGAAGGTAAGTGCACCATCGTTGCCGCGGCTGGCCACCATGGCTGAACCGCTCTCCTGTTGTCCACCATAGACCCAATAGGGATGCTGATTGTCGGCGATCACGTGGTAGAACTGCGCGGTTGCCTGGTTGTACCAGGAACTCCAGGTCCGTCCGCCGTTCACTGTAAGCGTCGCCCCTTGATCTACGCCCAGCAAAATGATGTCTGGATTATTCGGATTGATCCAGATGGTGTGGTAATCGTCGCCGCCAGGAGCTCCTTTCCAGGCGATAAAGTTTTTCCCGCCATCGGTCGATTTGTACGTTGAGGTGTTCGCGACGAAGATCGTGTTCTCGTCTTTTGGCGAGACGCGCAACCACGCGAAGTCCGATCCGCGTCCCCAGATACGGCCTTCATGATTGACGAGGATCCAATTCGCGCCGGCATCGGTGGAGGTGTAGAGGCCACCTTTAGTCGGAGAATCGACGAGCGCGTACATGCGGCGCGGATTGCTCGGTGCCATGGTGATGCCGATGCGGCCCAGCTTGTCATGCTCCCAATCGGGCAAACCGCCGGTGAGCTGGGTCCAATGGCTGCCGCCGTCGGTAGATTTGAAGAGTCCGCTTCCGGCTGCGTCCAGAGAATTTCCTGTGCTCCATGGCGGCCGTCTCGATGCCCACATCACGCCATAGATGGTCTGCGGATTCGAGGGATCGAACGCAAGATCGATGCCGCCTGTGTTTTCGTCTTTGTAGAGCACCTTCTCGAAATTCTGTCCGCCGTCGGTGGAGCGGAAAATCCCGCGCTCGGCATTGACGCCGTACGGATGCCCCAGTACGGCCACGTAGACTCGATTTGGATCGGAAGGATCCACGAGAATTCGCGCGATCTGCTGGCCATCACGCAGACCGAGATGCGTCCAAGTCTTTCCGCCGTCTGTGGTCTTGTAGATCCCGTCACCGGTGGAGAGATCGGGACGCCTCAGTCCTTCGCCGCTGCCCACATAAATGATGTCTGGATTGGAAGGCGCGACCGCCAGCGCTCCCACCGATCCGCTCGGCTGCCCATCGAATATCGGGTTCCAGGTGCGGCCAAAGTCGTCCGTCTTCCAAACTCCGCCATCGGTGGGCGCCATAAAAAACACACTTGGCTGGCTTGGAATGCCGTCGATGGCGACGGTGCGGCCGGCGCGGAACGGGCCGATACATCGCCAGCGCATTTCCTGGTAAAGCGAGGGGCTGAACTGCTGAGCCGTGGCTAAAAAGGAAAACACCGGAAAGACGGCAAGCAACAGACGTCGCAAGTGCATGAATTTGTTGCGCTCCTTGGAAGCCACCGAGGATAAATGGTCAGCCGCAGAAGCGAAAGCCGAGTCACGGCATTTCAGCGATTTGCGGGGATTTTGACCGTCCACACCGGGCGGCGCAGGCTGTTCAGGCGATTTCTTCGGAAAGCGCGGATGGGTGATGTCCCAAAATGACCTTAGTCACCTAAATAGCTGTTATTAAACGGGGAACCTCGAAAGATCCGGCTGCATCCTAGGTTAGAATCGAGAGCTGCTGTTGAGGAATTCTCGACTCAAAGGGACCTTGGCTTTATATGCGCCGCTTATTTCTAATCTCGTTCTTGCTGCTTACGGTCGCGTTTGCGGCCGAGGCGAGCGTCCGCAACGTGCCACATCGCACGCCCACTCGGCACATTTCAACAAGGCACCATCGCCGCCATGGGCGTTTTCGCCGCATCCGCTTTTACGGCCCCCCGGTCGCCCCGGAGCTGCGCGGCAGCCGTGATTCCCTGCTGAAGCAGAATGACGAAATCAACCGCGCTGGACTAGAGCGCATCGAGGACGACGAGCAGTTGCAGCAACTCGAGAGCACGGGCGCGCTCGTACCACTCTCGGAAAGCAAATATCTGCGAATTAATCCTTCGCTTCATGAGTCCCGCCGCTATTGCCGTCCGTGGACCGCTCAATTTGTGGATGATCTCGGGCGCAATTTCTACCAGGAATTCCACAAACCGATCCAGGTGAACTCGGCAGTGAGAACGGTTTCACAACAGCGCCACCTCATGCGAGTGAACCACAATGCCGCTCCGGCGGAAGGAGAACTTGCCTCATCGCATCTGGCCGGGACAACGGTGGACATCGCCAAGCGTGGCCTGAGCCGCAAAGAACACAAGTGGATCGAGAACTACCTCGCGACCATGAAGGAAAAAGAAGTCATCGAGCCTGAAGAAGAACGCCGCCAGGCGTGCTTCCACGTCATGGTTCTGAATAGTTATCCTGAAACGCCTACATCCGCGAAGGCTGCCCCACCGATACGCCTTCCAATCTTTTCGACGCCCGTAGCCATGCCGCAACTCGCCGCGCAGCAAGTGGTGGCGCCTCCGCAGCAATAATTCGCAAAACCAGCATCATGTAGAATTTCCCAAGGCCGCATCAGCGGCCTTTGATTTTGCGCGCCGAAAGGACAATTTCACGACGATGCTGCCACGGACCGTGCTGTGTGCGCTGGTAGGCCTCTTCACCTTCGCAGCTATGGCTCAAACAAAAACGACCTCCAAGCCGCCTAAATCGTTATCCGCCAAACAAATTCACAGCTCGGCGCTTGTCATCGATACCCATGCAGATACTACGCAGCGCCTGCTCGACGAAGATCTCGATCTCGCAAATCCTCCTGCAGGCGACAAGGGCAATCTCGATTTCGCGAAAGCTAAAGCCGGCAATCTTGGCGCAGAATTTTTCTCGATTTGGGTAGAACCCACCGAGTTCAAAGGACAGTACGCACGCCGCACGCTCGATCTGATCGATGCCGTTTACCAGCAGGCTGCTAAGCATCCTGACCGCATGATGATGGCGTACTCACCTGCCGATATCGAACGTGCGCACCGCGAACACAAATTGGCTGCGCTCATGGGCATTGAAGGCGGGCATTCGATCGAGAATGACATCCGTCTGCTGCGCGATTACTACCGCCTCGGTGTGCGCTACATGACGCTCACGTGGTCGAACACGAACGAGTGGGCGGATTCCTCGGGTGACATTACGGACAATTCCGTCCAACACCACAACGGCCTCACCGAGTTTGGCAAGGATGTCGTTTACGAGATGAATCGGCTTGGCATGATGGTGGATGTCTCGCATGTCTCCGACAAAACATTTTTTGACACCCTGCTGACCAGCCGCGCTCCCGTAATCGCGTCGCATTCGTCCTCACGGGTGCTGACGAACCATCCCCGCAATATGACTGACGAAATGTTGCGTGCGGTCGCGCGCAACGGCGGCGTGGTGATGGTGAACTACTATTCGGCCTTCGTGGATGAAAATTGGCGCAAGGCATACGAGGCCCAAGCGCCCGAGCGCAGTGCCGCAATCAAAGCTGTCGAAGACAAATACAAAGATGCCGACCCGGTCACGCGTTATCGCGAAAGTGACAAGGTCGCGAAGGAATGGGCCGCGAAGATTCCGCGTCCGCCATTTTCTGCGATCATCGACCACATTGACCATATCGCGAAGGTCGCGGGCATCGACCACACGGGCCTAGGATCGGATTTTGATGGCACGCCTTCGATGCCGGAGGGCCTCGATTCAGCCGCAGATCTGCCGAAGATCACCGAAGCACTGGTGCGGCGTGGCTACACCGCAGCTCAGATCCAAAAAATTCTCGGCGGCAACCTCATGAGAGTTTTTCGCGAAGTGGAAGCTGCAAGCCGACAGTTAAAGGCGCAGCAGCGTCCGTCGCTGGCTCGTCAGATGAGCTCGTCGAAGTAGAGGCATTAACAGTTTCAACTGTTCTACATTACGGAATGAAAATTATGAAAAATGTTTTCACCTTCATTCTTGCAGTCGCCTCGGCATTCTGTCTGGATGCCCAGACTGCTACACCACCTTCCAAAGCGTCTGCACAATCCTCTGCGACGACTCCTGCAGCCAATCCAGTCGCGACAATTCACACCACCGCCGGCGATCTCACTTGTGAACTCTTTCCCAAACAGGCGCCAAAGACTGTCGCTAATTTCGTGGGATTAGTGCAGGGGACCAAGGACTGGACGAATCCCGACACTCACAAAGTGGAGCATGGTGTGTCCCTATACAACGGCACGATCTTTCACCGCGTGATCCCGAACTTCATGATTCAGGGCGGAGATCCGCTGGGAACAGGCGAGGGCGGCCCGGGTTACAGCTTTGAAGATGAGTTCTCGCCCGATCTGACCTTCGACCAGCCTGGGCGCTTGGCGATGGCGAACTCCGGTCCCGCGACGAATGGTTCGCAGTTCTTCATCACGGAAGTTCCGACTCCGCATCTGAACGGAAAGCACACGATCTTCGGTCAGTGCAACAACGAGAGTGTCGAACTGGTTAAACAGATTGCGCGGAAAGCGACTGATCCGAGAACCGATCGGCCATTCGATCCGGTAAAGATCACCAGCATCACCTTCACTGGATTGCCGAAACCGGCTCCGAAGCATACAACGTCAACCCGCAAACGTCCTCTACCCAGGAAGCCCGTACCCAAATCCAAATAAGCTGACAGAGATATGCGACGTTCGCGCGCATATCTCCGTCGATTTCGTCGCAAATGTCATCGCTTACTCGGGAAGCGTCTCACCCCATTCGAGCTTGCGCGCCTGCTTGTATCTGTCGCCGTGCTTCTTTGACAGGGTCTCTCGTTTGAGTCCTTCAGTCGTACAAAGCTCGAATTCAATGTGCCCGGAGTGCTTGCGCGGATGCCGCACAATGCGCGCGCGGGGTAATTTCACCGACTCACGGGCGAAGGCCACATACGAATACTTCTCGTCCTCATAGCCCAGCTCCGCGGCTTTAGCCAAGCGATGCGCTGACGTGCGCTGCACGCGCTCGGCGAAGTGGCACCAGTCGTTTGCCGCCATTGGGCACGCGTCCACGTGCGGACAAGGCGCAACCATGTGCGCGCCGAGACTGATCAGCTCATCACGAATCGCACGAATGTGAGCGAAGCCCGCCCGAGTTCCGGGCTCCACGACGATCAGAATCTTGCTGGTTCGGTCCCAAGCGCTTCGAGTTGCTGCTTCGATCTCGGCTCGCTGAAGTTCATTCATTACGTATGATGCGACAACCAGATCGAATTTCCCCGCTGGCAGTTTGCTTAGATATTGATTGATCCAATTCGCATCTCGAATTGCATCATGTCTCGAAGCCTGACTCAACTGCCTGCCCGTGGCAATCCACTCGGCATCGATATCCAGTAAGGTCGCACGATTCATTCCAGAAAAGTGTTCCGCTGCGGCCCACATCGCCGTTCCTGGTCCAGAGCCTAAGTCGAGCATGCTCTCGATGCGAGTCTCCGGAGCGCGCAGCTCCACCTCCGCAAACACTCGGGAGAGCACAGCAAATGTCGCTGGCAGGCGCGTGAGCAGATAAGCGGAACGATGAACGCGGTCCAGACGAGGTTTCCCTTTGCGCTCACCGCGATAGGCGTCAGTCAATTCTGCAGAAGCGCGTGCGAGCTCAGACGGCGGGATCTCCGCGATGTGTTCGTCAATTGCATGCCGCAGCTCTTCGGGAAGTTGCATGTGAGGGTGTTCGTGATGAATTAGACTAACCAATTGCAATCGTCATAACGGAAAGGACTATATACATGGCGCGTCAACCGGGAACTTACGCGGTGTTCGATACCACTCAAGGCAAGATCGTCTGCCGTCTCTTCGAGAATGAGGCTCCGAATACCGCAAAGAATTTCGTCGAACTGGCGCAGGGCAAGCGCGATTGGAAGGACAACGTGAGTGGAAAGAAGGGTCCCGGACCGCTTTATAACGGAACAATCTTCCACCGGGTCATTCCCAATTTCATGATTCAGGGCGGCGATCCCAGTGGCACAGGCATGGGCGGACCTGGCTACAAGTTTGGCGACGAAACCAAAGGCTCGCCGCACAGATTCGACAAAGCCGGCAAGCTCGCAATGGCGAATGCGGGACCGGGCACCAACGGATCGCAATTCTTCATCACCGTCGGGCCGACGGATTGGCTCACAGGCAATCACACCATCTTCGGCGAAGTAGTCGAAGGCCAGGACGTGGTGGACAAGATCACGAAGGTAAAGCGCAATGCGCAGGATCGTCCAAGCGAGGACGTGAAGTTGAACGCTGTCACGATCGAGAACGTTGCCTGAGCGCTTCTGATTAGCTCCGCTCGCGACTAAACGCCGATCACTTTTACCAGTTCCAGTACCGCATCGGCGCTCTTTTTGACGGCGGCCTGCTCCTGATCGGTGAGCTTGATCTGGACGATCTGCTCCAGGCCGCGCGCGCCGAGCTTGCAGGGCACGCCGACAAACAGACCATTCATGCCGTACTCGCCCTGGAGGTATGCGGCGCAGGGCAAGATTTTCTTCTTGTCCTTCAGTATCGCCTCAACCATCTCGGCCGTCGCCGCTGACGGAGCGTAGTACGCGCTGCCCGTCTTGAGATATTTCACGATCTCCGCGCCGCCGTCACGCGTGCGCTGAATCAATCGTTCGAGCGTCGCGCTGTCCATGAGTTCAGTGATGGGAATGCCCGCGACAGTCGAGTAACGAGCCAGGGGGACCATGGTATCGCCGTGTCCGCCGAGCACGAATGCGGTCACGTTCTCGACGCTGACCTTCAGTTCCTCCGCGATAAACGTCCGAAAGCGCGCCGAATCCAGCACGCCAGCCATTCCGATTACGCGTTCACGATTGAACTTGCTGATCTTGAATGCGGCTTGCGCCATCGCATCGAGTGGATTCGAAACCACGATGATGATGCAGTTCGGAGAATTCGCGACCACCTTCCCGACGACGTCCTGCATGATCTTGTAATTCGTGTTCAGCAGATCGTCCCGGCTCATGCCCGGTTTGCGCGGGATGCCGGCCGTGATCACGACAATGTCCGAGTTCGCGGTGTCGGCGTAATCGTTGGTTCCGGTAATGTGGACATCGCGCTTTTCGATCGGCATCGCCTCGAGCAGATCGAGCCCCTTGCCCTGCGGAATGCCTTCCACGATGTCGATCAGCACCACATCGGCGAGTTCCTTCGCGCCGATCCAGTGGGCCGCCGTCGCACCGACATTACCGGAACCTACGATTGAAACCTTCTTGCGCATGCATCATTCTCCGTTTTCGTTGACTCAATTCCGCCGGACTAGCTGGCCGCTTCGCCCTTCCACTTGCCCTTCAGCGCGTCCATGTTCTGGATGATGTATCCGGCGAACTCGCTGGTCTTGACCTTGGTTGCTCCGTACATCTGACGCTCGAAGTCATACGTGACTTTCTTCTGCTGGATCGTGGCCTCCAGCGCGTCCTCAATGAGTCGCGCTGCCTCACGCCAGCCAAGAAAATCGAACATCATTACGCCCGAAAGGATCACCGACCCGGGGTTAATCACGTCCAGATCCGCATACTTCGGAGCCGTGCCGTGTGTCGCTTCGAAGACTGCATAGCCATCGCCGATGTTGCCGCCCGGCGCGATTCCCAACCCGCCAACCTGCGCAGCACAAGCGTCGGAGATGTAGTCGCCATTCAGGTTCGGCGTGGCCAAAATCGCGTACTCCTGCGGGCGGATAATCACCTGCTGGAAGATCGAATCCGCGATGCGATCGTTGATCATCAGCTTCTTCTTCCACTGTCCGTTGCCATGCGTGCGGTACAGGCGATCGAGCACGTCCTTCACTTCGGCATACACGGAACTGCGAAAATCTTCCGGCGCGAACTCCATGCCCGGCTCGACCTGGTGCGCATTGTCCTCGACGGTGATCTGCGGGTTCTTGTCTTTGTTGTCGAGGATCCAGCTCTCGCGCTCGGTGACGACGCGATCGCGAAACTCGTCCTGCGCGACCTCGTATCCC
>CAZLIE010000143.1:0-10386 GCA_964559345.1 uncultured Terriglobales bacterium | reverse complement strand
CGCGTGGCGCGCGGCCTCGGCAGCGACGGCGAGGCGCTGCTCGGGCGCTGGCTCTTGGCCGAGCTCCACGGGCTCACCTTCTTCGGCGCCGCCGGCTTCGACCTGTCGCTCGCCGGCGGCCTCGACCTCCTGACGCTCACCGCCGCGGCGGTCGCGCGCGTGGCCCGCGCCTACGCCGCGCACGCCGGACGCGCCGCCGTCGCGCTCGACGACGTGAAAGCGGCGCTGCGGCAGGTGTACGCCGGCGTACATCATCGCGCCGCCATGCCGCCCCGGTTCGAGCGCGCGCTCGGGGCCACCGCCAGCCTCGACCTGCTCCGCGACGAGCTCGGCACCCGCTAGTCTTCGCGATCGACGACGGTCGCTGGCCAGTCTTCGCGATCGACGACGGTCGCGGGCGAAGTTTTCGCGATCGACGACGGCCGCGGCGAAGTTTTCGCGATCGAACGCGGCGGCTCGTGCGTATCAAGGGGTGGAGGTGGACCATGCGCAACGACAGCGCCGACATGCGCCGCCGTCCGCGTACCAGCCGTCGTTGAATCCACGCGAGCCGCCGCGCCCCTGGGCCGACGTCGCGGGCGGACGTCGAGGCGGCCAGATCGCGGGCAGGCGGCGAGCGTTGGCAACGTAAAACGAGGTTGCGATGAAGCGGAGGACCTTCTTGACGGCGGCGGGCGCGTCGGCGGCGCTGGCGCTCTGGCCGCGGCTCATCCGGCGCGCGTTCGCCGACGCCAGCTTCGACGCGCCCGGCGCACGCAAGACGGCGCCCGGCTACGCGTCGGCGCGGTCGCGCGCGTTGCGGGCGAACCGGCCGCTCTTCGTCATCGTCGTGCCCGAAGACGACGGCAAGAAGTACGCGCGCGGCGAGCTGTGGGGCGAGTATCTCAACCACGCCTCTGCCGTCGAGCTAGCGCCGCTGGCCCAAGTCGAGGTCACCTGCGCGACGCGCGGCGATCTCGGCGCGCTGGCGCGCGGCATCGACGGCGAGCCGCTCGCCATCGTCGTCGCGCCCGACGGTACGGCGCGCGCCGCCGACACCACGTATCCCGAGTACGCGTCCGATCGACGGGGGGACCCGAAGAGCGACGACGCGATCGCGGACAAGCGCATCCGCGCGCTGGCGACGATGGTGCGGCGCGCGCTGCCGCCGGTGCCCGCGGGCGAGGCGGAGGCGCTCGGCCAGCGCGCCGTGCGCACGCTGCGCCAGGACGCGCCGTCGGGGAGCCACTGGGCGCACGCGGCCGTGTGCGGCCTCGCCACCGTCGAGAACATGAAGGAGCCCGACGACGGCGACGTGGTCGGCTACGGCTGCGGCATGGGGCACATTCCGGAGAAGTCGTCGCGCTTCTTGTACTTCTTCGCCAAGACGCCGATGCAGATGGAGAAGGAGTGGCTCGCCGCGCAGGAACGGACGCGCAAGAAATGAGGCGCGTTCCGCGGCCTTGCGAACCGGCGCTTGCCGGCCGGGCGGCACGGCGCTACGTCATCGAGGCGCCATGATCCCCGTCGGCTTCACGCTGCAACCGGAGGTCGCCTTCCTCGAGCGCTGCCGGCGCATCATCGACGCTGCCGACTACTGGGAAGTGGCGCCGGAGACGCTGTGGCGCGTGCGCAGCGACGGGCGCCTCGAGCCGAACGGCTTCCACGCGCGCTTTTGCGCCCTCGCCGACGCCGCGCGCGGACGCCGCTTCTTCGTCGCCCACGGCGTCGGGCTGTCGCTCGGCTCCGGCGCCGCCGTCGACGCGCGCCGCCGCCGCGCCTGGCTCGCGCGCGTCCGGCGCGATCACCGAAGCTTCGGGTTCCGCTGGTACAGCGATCACCTCGGCGCCTCCGCCGTCGACG
Source organism: uncultured Terriglobales bacterium (assembly GCA_964559345.1). Classification (GTDB taxonomy): domain Bacteria; phylum Acidobacteriota; class Terriglobia; order Terriglobales; family Acidobacteriaceae; genus Gp1-AA112. The sequence continues at coordinate 8,544 of CAZLIE010000143.1, read as the reverse complement.
GGCTGGCGATGACGCTGCCGCTGCCGCTGCCGATGACCGCCGAGGCGGCGCGCGTGGTGCGGCGGCGCCTGCAGTCGATGCAGCGCGTGGTCGGCGACGTCGCCGTCGAGAACAGCGTCGCCTACTTCCTCGCCGGCGACGCGCTCGACGAGCCGCGCTTCCTCATGGACTGCGTGCGCGCGCCGCGCTGCCACCTGGTGCTCGACCTGCACAACGTCTATACGATGGCGCACAACTTCGGCTTCGATCCCGCCGAGTATCTGCGCCGGCTCGATCTCGCCAAGGTGATCGAGATCCACGTCTCGGGCGGCAGCGAGTCCGATCCGCGCTGGTTGCCGTCGGGGCGCGTCTTCCGCCTCGACGGGCACGACGGCGCCGTGCCCGAGCTGGTGTGGCGCATGCTCGAGGCGGTGGTGCCGCGCTGTCCGCGGCTGCGCGGCGTCACGCTCGAGCGCATGGAAGGGACCGTCGCCGCGCGCGACGTGCCGCTGTTGACGGCGGAGATGCAGCGGCTGCGCGCCATCGTGCAGCAGCGGAGGCGCGCGTGAAGCTCGCCGACTGGGAGAAGCAATTGGCGGCGGCGATGCGCGCGCGCGATCCGGTCGCCGCCGTGCGCGCCATCTGTCCCGACGCCGACGCCGACGGCGTGCGCTTGACGGCGCTGCTGGTGGCGCGGCTGCGCTTCGAGCGCCTCTTGCGCGGCTCGCCCGAGGCCGAGGCCTGGTTCGATCGCGACGCCGCCGGCATCGCGCGCGCCTTCGCCCGCTATCACGCCGAGGTGCCGCCGCGTGCCTTCTTCCCCGTCGACGAGGCGGCGCTCTTTCGCGCCTGGCGCGAGCGCGAGGCGACGCCGCTGCCGGCGCGCTCGCGCATCGTCGCGCCGCGATGGCTGCGCCGGCGCGATCGGCGGGTGGGCAGGCGGCCGCGCCGACGCTGAGCGACGGCTGCGTCGACGCGGACCTGTGGTAGGCTGCGCGCCCGATGGCCAAGGACAAGAAGAACGCGACGCAGTTTCAGCTCTGGTTCGAGGAGGCGTGGGAGGGCTGGATCCGTCCGCTCGGCCTCATCGTGCTGCTCGCCATCGGCTACCTCTTGTACAAGTTCGACATCGTCGGCGAGCACGCGGCGGGGCTCGTCGCCGTGCTCGCCATCGTCGTGGGCGCGATCGTCTTCGGGGCGCTGCCGGCGCTGCCCTTGACCAAGGCGCCGTGGCAGCGCGGCCTGCTCGCGGCGATGGTGGCGGCGGCGCTCGGCGGCATGGTCTATCCGGCGGTGCGCGCGGCGGTGCCGGGCAAGCTTCTCGCCCAGGGCGTGCTCACCAACGACAAGCCGACGGTGACGCTGACCACGGGACAGGCAGGGCCGTACCAGCTCGACGTCTCGGGCCACTTCAAGGAGGCGGGGCGCAGCGACGCCGAAGCCGGCTACACCATCAAGGCGACCGACAACGGCGGCGGCAGCGACGAGGTCTCCGGCGCCATCGCGCGCAAGCTCGTCACCATCCGCAGCCGCAAGGGCAGCTCGTCGTCGGTGCAGGAGCAGAACGAGGAGAAGCATCGCCTGACGCACGTGACCGGGCCGCAGGTGACGCTCAACGCGCTCGACGGCGTCCCCGAGGAGCTCGAGGGCGGGCTGGCCGTGGCGCTGCGTCCGGGCGGCTTCGACCCGCTCGTCTTCATCGTGCTCGGGGCGCTGGCCATCGCCATGGCGCTCGTCCTCGACACCCGCCTCGTCGACGTCAAAGGCAAGCAGAAGTCGTATCTGACGGCGGCGACGGCGATCGCCTTCGCGTTTTCGATCTACTACTGGCGTGAGGCGACGCCGACGCGCCTGGTGAAGACGGCGGTGAGCGCGCTCTTGTTCGCGCTGCTCGTCGGCGGGCTCGGCGGCTGGCTCACCGGCGGCATCGCGCGCGTGCTGTTCGGGCCGAAGACGAAGAAGGCTGCGGCTCAGTCGAGCAGGCGCTGAAGGACGTCCTCGCGGACGAGAGGCGCCAGGCCGCCGCCGCCGAGGATGTTGACGATGCGGCTCTCGGCGGCGCGCACCGCTCCGCCCGACGGGCGCGGCGCCGTCCCGAGGTTGGTGAACGCCGACAGATCCGTGTAGAGGTCGCGCGCCTCGACGCGCCCGTCGTCGACGCGGAGGAGCCGCTCGGGCAGGGCGGGCACCAGCTCCTGCACCACCCAGGCGTCGCGATCGGCGAGCGCGAAGTCGACGAGCTCGCTCCACCCGACGGGCTGCACCGCCGACTGGCCGATGAGCATGCGCAGCCGCGACTCCGAGGCGGCGCCGGCGACGAGCTCGTTGCCGAGGAAGACGCCCCTGCCGCCGTAGTCCCAGCTGCGCTTGAGGACGAGCATGCGGCCGTGCGCGCGCACCCACTCGGCGAAGTCGTCGATGGCTTCGCCGCCGGGTCCGGTGGCGGGGCCGTGCTGGAGGAGGCGCGTCCACGGCACCGAGCGCACCACCGCCTCGCGCTCGTCGTCGTCGAGGCCGATGCGCGCGGCGGCCTCACCGTCGCTGGCGGCGGCGGAGAGCAGGCCGAGCATGCCCTTGACCTCGAGGTGGCTCGAGATCGGGTTGAAGACGTGGAAGCGCTCGGGGTCGAGGCACATGCGCGCGAAGTCGCTCTTGGGATCGAGGCGGCGCGCGAAGATGTGGCGGTAGATGAGGTCGGGCAGGATGCCGTCGACGAGGGCGCGGCCGTTGTCGATGCGCACCACCTCGGGCGTGGCGATGAAGACGCGGTGGCCGAGCGCCTGCCAACGACGGACGTAGTGGCTGAGCTCGCCGTATTGCGCGTCGCCGGCGCGGGCGACGATGGCGATCGACTGCGCGCCGCTGCGCCCGCCGAGCCGCTCGTGATGCGCCAGGAGCGAGGCGAGCAGATCGTCGCTGTTGCGGCCGTTGTCGTCGACGAGGGCGTCGGCGGCGACGTCGCTCATGCCGCGCGCGGCGGCGACGGCGCGTAAAAAGGCGCCGGCGATGGCGTCGGAGTAGCCCTGCATCGCCGGGATGGTGCTGTTGACCTCGAGCGCGCGGGGGCGGCCGTTGGTGTCGACGAGGAAGTCGACGCGCACCGTGACCAGCTGCTCCGAATTGCGCCAGGTGGTGCCGAGCGCTTCGGCCTCGAGCGGGGTGAAGGCGCCGAACAGCCGCTGCTTGAGCGGCGCGTGCGACGAGTCGGCCATGAGGTCGGCGGTGAGCTTGGTCAGGGCGCGCGTGATGAGGTGCGCCTGCGTCGAGACGTCGCGCATGCGCGCGCGCTCGAGCGCCACCGGCGAGACGATGGGCGGGATCGGCACCTCGCGCCCGTCGGCGGTGACGACGTAGGCGCCGTCGGCGCGGGCGCGCGCGGCGTAATCGCGGGCCAGGACCTCCTGCTGCTCCGAGGTCAACGTGTCCCACAAGGCGTCGAAGCGTGCGCGCGCGCTCACGGCTGCACCGCGCGCTCACGTCGGCGTGGCGCGACGAGTCGGCTCGTTGCACTCGCCTCCGGGTCGCCAAAATCCCTGACCTGTGTTCGCGCGCTCATCAGTCGATCGTCATCTCAGGCGTCATCTCAGGACCCGCAAGATCCAACATTTCAAATACTCGGTTTCGGGCACGCCGAGAAGGGGCGGGTGATCGCGTCCGGCGCCGCGGCGCTCGAGGAGCTGCACCATGCGGCCGGCGTCGCGCGCCGCCTCCTCGACGATGGCGCCGAAGCCCTCGGGCGACAGCTTGCCCGAGCAGCTGCAGGTGACGACGATGCCACCGTCGGCGGCGAGGCGCAGCGCGCGCAGGTTGAGCTCCTTGTAGGCGCGCTCGGCCGCGCCGAAGGCGCTCTTGCGCTTGGCGAGCGCCGGCGGGTCGACGACGACGACGTCGAAGCGGCGCCCTTCGCCCTCGAGCTGGCGCAAGCGATCGAAGGCGTTGGCCTGCTCGACCGTCACCTGCGCGAGCTGGTTGCGCGCGGCATTGGCGCGGGCGCGCTCGACGGCGGGCGGGGCCTCGTCGAGCGCCAGCACCGACGCCGCGCCGCCGCGCGCCAGCGCCAGCGCGAAGCCGCCGTGATAGGCGAAGGCGTCGAGCGCGCGTGCGCCCTTGGGCACATATTCGGCGGCGCGCGCGTGGTTCTCGGCCTGATCGAGGAAGCCGCCGGTCTTGCCGTCGGTCATGACGTCGACCTCGAAGACGCTGCCGGCGTCGTGATACTGGACGCGCGTCGCGCCTTCGCCGCGCAGGACGGCGCGCCGCCGCGGCAGCCCTTCGAAGTCGCGCGCCGACGAGTCGTCGCGCGCGACCACCAGCCGCGCGCCGCAGACGCCGGCCACCACGTCGGCGATGACCTCCTCGCGCGCGTCCATGGCCCGCGCCGTCGTCTGCACCACGCACACGTCTCCGTAGCGATCGACGACGAGCCCGGGCAGCGCGTCCGCCTCCGCATGCACCACGCGATAGGCGTCGGCGCCGGGCAGGAGGCGCCGCCGCAGCTCGTCCGCCGCACGGATGCGCGCTTCCAGCAGCGCCGCATCGAGCGTCACCTCGTCGCGCGCGAGCAGGCGGAGCGGCAGGCGAGCGCCCGGCGCCCACAGCGCGGTTCCCAGCGTCGCTCCGCGCCCGTCGACGACGCGGACCACGTCGCCCGCCGCGTCGTCGCGCGCGTCGTCGGCGTAGACCCACGGGTTGCCGGCGCGCAGCCGCGCCGCACCGCGCGCGCTGACCGTCACCACGCCGTGTGGCGAAATCATCACATCTCGATAACACGCGGGCACAGCCCGTGCACTCCTCAGGGGATTACGTGGACGCGGAGGCTTCTGTGGACGCACGAGCACGCGACCAGGAAAAGCAGCAAATCTACGCCGAAGGCTTGCGCGCCCTGGTGGAGGCGAAGGCTCCCTTCCTCGTCGGCGGTGGCTTCGCTCTCTACAGCTATCTCGGCCGCTGGCGCACCACCAAGGACGTCGACATCTTCATTCAGGCGGACTCCCTGCACACGGTGCTGCACATCCTCATGCGCGCCGGCTTCCAGTGCGAGATCACCGACGTCGCCTGGCTGGCCAAGGCGCGCAAGGCCGACGCCTGCATCGACATCATCTTCTGCTCGTACAACGGGCTCTTCCCCGTCGACAAAGGCTGGTTCGAGAACGCCCGGCGCGCGGTGGTGCTCGGCATGCCGGCGAAGATCGTCGGCCCCGAGGAGATCATCGCGTCGAAGTCGTTCGTCGCCGCGCGCGACCGCTTCGACGGCGCCGACATCTCGTGGCTTTTGCGCGCGACCGCGACCAAGCTCGATTGGAAGCGGATCGAGCAGCTCATGCGCGACCACTGGCAGGTGCTCCTGTGGCAGCTCATCCACTTCCTGTACGTCTTCCCGTCGGAGCGCCACCTGCTCCCCGCCGACTTGATGGCGCGGCTCCTCGGCAAGCTGGCCGAGGAGGTCAACACGCCCGAGTACGAGCCGCTCGTCTGCCGCGGCCCCATGCTCGATCCCAAGCTCTACCAGGCGGAGATCGTCGTGCGCGGCGCAGCCGACCCGCGGCCGCGGCGGGACCTCGTGCCCGAGGATCACCCTTTTCCACTGCGCGACGATGACCAGGACCGGGAATTGGTCGAGGAGCCGCCGCCCGCGGAGCTGGTCGCCGAGGGGACGTAGCCCGCATTAGCCGAGCGGACGTCGCGTGCGTCAGATGGTGCGCGGTCGCGTGAACAGGCTGAAGGAGATGGCCACGATCGCCACCACCAGCAGCAAGTGAACGCCGTTTCCGACGCTGATCGCTCCAGCGACACCGAGCATCCACAAAAACAGCAGCACGCCGGCCAACACCCAGAGCGCGTAGAGCATGTTGGGGCATAGCTACAAGTGGCGTGCCGTCGACCGCTCGAAAAATGCACGGCGCACCGTACGGCGATCGCCAGAGCGGTTGGCCTCCGCATTGCAGTACCGGCGAACGATGCGCGTTCTGATTGTCGACGACTATCCCGGCCTGATCGAGCTCTACGACCTGGCGCTGCGTGCGCGCGGCTTCGAGGTCGTCGGGGCGGCGACCGCGGGCGAAGCGATGACCCGGGCAGCGACGGAGAAGTTCGATGCCGTCGTGCTCGACGTCGAGCTGCCCGATGGCTCGGGGCCCGAGCTCGTCGATCGCATGCGCGCGATTCCGTCGCTGGAGAACGCCAAGTTCGTCGGCATGTCGAGCTACGATGGACGCGAGCTGGGGAAACGGTTTGACGCGTTTCTGCCGAAGCCGTTCCATCCGAAGAAGCTGGCCTCGCTGCTGCGCAAGATGACGGCGAAGCCGGTAGTGACCGCGGCCTGATGGTGGCGCCGCCTGTGCCCGCTGCCTGCTAGAGTGGCGGGGTGCAGCGACGGCGCGTCGTCGTCATCGGCTCGGGCATCGGCGGCTCCGCCTGCGCCGCGCTCGTCGCCAAGGCGGGTGCGCGCCCGCTGCTCGTCGAGAAGAACCCGCGCGTGGGCGGCTCGTGCAGCTGGTATGACAAGCGCGGCTTCCGCATCGACTACGGCACGCACTTGTTCACGCGCGGTGACCGTGGCCCCCTCGGTGTAACCTTACGGCGCATCGGCGCGGCCGCGCGTGTTCCCTTTTTGCGCGTCTCGGATTTGGCGGAAGTGCGCGGGCCGGGCCTCAAGCTGGTCGTGCCGGCGGAGGCGTGGCGCCTGCCGCGCTTCTGCGCCGAGGCGGTGCGGCAGCTGCGCATCCCGGCGCGCGAGCTGCCGCGCGTGGTGCGCATGTTCTGGGACCTCGTGACCATGCCGCGCCACGAGATCGAGGCGTGGGACCGCCGCACCATCCAGGAGTTCGTCGAGCGCTATACCGACCATCCGCGCCTGTATGGGCTGTTCGGCTTCCTGCTCGGGCTCTACTTCATCCTGCCGCCGTGGGAAGTCTCCGCCGGCGAGGCGATCCTCTGCTTCCAGGCGATGGTGCGCGACAACCGCCTGTCGTATCCGCGCGGCGGCGCCTCGGCCATCCCGCGCGCCTTCTGCGACGCGGTCGAGCGCTTCGGCGGCGAGGTGCGGACGCGCGCCGGCGCCGTCGCCCTCGAGCGCAACGCGACCACGGGGCGCTGGCGCGTCACGCTCAAGGACGGCGACGTCGTCGACGCCGACGCCGTGGTGGCGACGACGGGACTGCGCGACGTCGTCGAGCGGCTCGTCGGTGTGCAACATTTTCCGGCGGGCTATGTGCAGCGCGTGCAGGGGCTCCGGAAGAGCTACGTCGCCGTGCAAGCCAAAATTGCACTGCCCCGTCGGAGGGAGCGGGTCGGCTGCATCGTCGGCGGCTGGGCGCGCGATCCGTCGGTCGACCCGTGGAACATCACGCTCGCCGACTATCGCGCCACCTTCGACGATCTCGACGCCGGCCGCGTGCCCAAGGTGGTGCCCGTCTATTGTCCCATCCCGACCAACTTCGACGCGTCGCTGGCGCCGCCGGGGACGCAGCTTTTGACCGCGTGCGCGGTGGCGCCGTGCACCGACGTCCGGCGCCCGGAGGACACGCGGCCGCACGCCCGCAGCGATCGCGCGTTCATCGACGGGCTGTTGGGCGCGCTCCAGGCGCTCGTGCCCGGCGCCGTCGAGGAGGCGCTCTTCGTCGACACCATGTCCACCGAGGCGCTCGCGGCGTGGATCGGCAAGTCGGGCGGCCCGGCGGTGTCGACGGGGCAGACGCCGTCGCAGGTGGGGCGCGACCGGCCGAGCGTGCGCACGCCGTTGCCGGGCCTGTACGTGTGCGGCGACGGCGCCGGCGGCCGCGGCATCGGCACCGAGCTGGCGTGCCAATCGGCGATCGAGTGCGCGGAGGCGCTCGCCGCCGACGGCGTGCTACGCTCCTAGCGATGCCCGTGCCTCCCAAAGAGTTCCTGTCGCTGATTCAGGAAATCATCCCGTTCAACAAGTTCCTCGGCATCGCCATCGACGAGGCGCGCGACGGCTACGTGCGCCTGCGCCTGCCGTTCCGCGACGAGCTCATCGGCGACGCCTCGCGGCCGGCGCTGCACGGCGGCGTCATCTCGACGCTCATCGACACCGCCGGCGGCTTCGCCGTGTGGACGCAGCTTTCCGGCATCGACGATCGCGTCTCGACGATCGACCTGCGCGTCGATTACCTGGCGCCGGGCGCGGCCGAGGCGCTCGTCGCCGAGGCCACCGTCGTGCGCGTCGGCAACCGCGTCGGCGTCGTCGACGTGCGCTGCTGGCAGCCGTCGCAGCCGACGCGCACCGTTGCCACCGGCAAGGCCGTGTACAACATCAAGCGCAAGGAAGACTCGCCGTGAGCGAGCGTCAGCGAGGTGCATCGATGAACGCGTACGCCGCACGTCGCCAGCAGCTGATGGAGCGCATCGGGCCGCGCGCCGTCGCCGTCATCGGCGGGCGCAAGACCACGCTGCGCAACAGCGACGTCGAGCACCGCTTCCGCCAGACCAGCGATCTCTGGTACCTGACCGGCTTCACCGAGCCCGAGGCGCTCGCCATCATCGCGCCCGGCCGCGCCGAGAAGTTCACGCTGTTCGTGCGCCCGCGCGACCCCGAGCGCGAGA
>CAZLIE010000142.1:0-10474 GCA_964559345.1 uncultured Terriglobales bacterium | reverse complement strand
GACAAATGAATTGAATTGACCGAGCGCAGGACTGCCCGGCTTCAAGGTCTGGGTTATGAATTGGACGATGTCACCACCCAATGAATTCATCTTCGAGTGGAACTCGATGCAGCCGACGCCATCTCCCAAGTCGATCAACGATGCCGAAGCGTTTTTCTTCACCACGCCATTCGACTTTTTCGCGACGCATACCGACCAGAGACCTTGCGGCGCTTCAACCGGCCTGTAAGTTCCGGTGCGCAAATCGAAATAGCTGCGGGCCGAGGGTGACTGCTTGTCGTCCACGTACCAGGAATTTGCGCCACTCGCGAGCAGCTTCTCGACATTCGCAGCTATCGGATGGCCTGCTTTCTTCATGCGCTCTAACGTCGGCGCGACGCCGGCAGCGTCCCACATTTCGAACGGGCCCATCTCCCAGTTGAATCCGGTGCGCATAGCGCGATCGATCTCGACGATTGAGTCCGCAATCTCCGGAATGCGATTGGCAGCATACGTCCAAAGATCCGAGAGCGCAGCCCAGTAGAACTGCGCAGCCTTGTCGCGCGGATCGGCAGACAAGATCATCTTCAGGCGCTCGGCGGGAGCATCCAGGTTCTTCGCCAAATCGAGCAGCGGGAACTTGGGCTTACTGCGCTGATGGTAATCGAGCGCTCTCCAATCGATGACGAGATGCTCCTCGCCCGATTCCGATTTTGCCTTCTTGTAAAAACCCTGCTTGGACTTGTCGCCCAGCCACTTGCGCTCGAGCATCTGGCGATAGAAATCGGGTAACTTCAGATCGGAGCGCTCGTCCTTCACGCTCTGCGTCATGTTCGCCACGACGTGTCCCAGGATGTCGAGGCCAACCATGTCGATGGTGCGGAAAGTCGCAGACTTGGGCCAGCCGAGCGTTGCGCCGGTGAGCGCGTCCACATCTTCGATCGAGAGGTTCATCTCCTGCATCAACCTCATTACGTTCAGGACCGAAAATGTCCCAATGCGATTGGCGATGAAGTTCGGCGTGTCCTTAGCATTGACAATGGCCTTGCCCAGCCGCTGATCGGAAAAATGAGAGATCGCCGCCATCGCTGCCGGATCGGTGTCCGCCGTTGGAATGATTTCGAGCAGCCGCATGTAGCGCGGCGGATTGAAGAAGTGCGTCCCAAACCAGTTGCGGCGAAAGCCTTCGCTGAATCCGTCCACGATGGAAGCCACCGGGATTCCACTGGTATTCGTGGTAACAATCGCAGTGGACTTGCGTACTGCTTCTACCTTCTTCAGGAGTGCGCGCTTGATCTCCAGATTCTCGGCTACGGCCTCGATAATCCAGTCGGCATCGGCAAGCAGCTTGATGTCATCCTCAAAGTTCCCGATTCTGATGAGTCTCGCGAGCGCCGGATCGAAGAAGGCTGCAGGCTTTGACTTCTTCGCACTCTCCAGGCCCGCAGCGACGATCCTGTTTCGATCCTCGGCACGCGGCTTGTCGGCGCCAGCTGTCGTCGGCGGAGCGATGTCGAGCAAGTAAGTGGCGATGCCCGCATTAGCCAAATGGGCGGCAATGCGCGATCCCATGGTTCCCGCTCCGAGGACGGCTACTTTGTTGATTTGAATGGGCATTCTCGACGAGTCTTGCTGTCGAAGTTGAGACGGAGAGCCGATCTTGGCGGAGGAAATCGTGAGTGTAGCCACGGTGATACGGTCAAGGGTATCAGGCATAAAGGAGCGCAGCGATGGTACTGAATGAATACTCATTCAGTCAATCGTTGGATGCAATCCTAAGCTGCTGGGTGGCATTTAACGGCTTGCAGCAGCCATTACTTTCGATACTGTCTCAGATGTGTCTTCGATGTCACGGGTCCCGAGCGTCGGATGGACAGGGAACATGAGGCTGGTCTCCCCCCAGCTCGCCGGCGACCAACAGGCGCTGATCTGGGCGGATGTTCCCAAAGACCTTCTCTAGATAGATCTCGCTACAGCTGCCCACGGAGCACGGCACGCCTTCCGCCTGGATAGCCTCGACGATTCGATTGCAATGCCATCCATCTTTGAGCCGCTCAGGACGCACAAACACGTAGTACTCGTAGCAATGCTCGGCGTCTGCATCGGGTTCGGTGATACGCAGTGATGCAATTCGAGAGAGCCTGGTGTTCAACATCTCGGCGTGGGCTTTGCGCTGGCCGACCCACCGGGGCACCAAACTTTCTTTGGTTCTTCCATGTGATCCGTGCAGATCCGAGTAATCCGTGGTACAGCAGTTGCCTTGCTTCTCGGAACGCACCCAAATGCCGCTGGCCGAAAGCCGACAGCCGCTCCCCTAACATTTACAATCCAATAAGCACCTATGTTTGAGAACCTTTCAGAAAAACTTCAACGAACCTTCAAAAACCTGCGCGGCCAGGGCACGCTCAACGAAGAGAACATGCAGGAGGCGCTGCGCGAGATCCGGCTGGCGCTACTCGAAGCCGATGTCAACTTCAAAGTCGTCAAGGAGCTTATTGAGCATATCCGCGAGAAGGCCATCGGCTCTGAGGTGATGCTCCAGATTTCCCCGACCGAACAGGTCGTCAAGATCGTTCATGACGAGCTGATCAACATCCTCGGCAAGGATACCGCCCGGATCAAATTCGCCTCGCAGCCGCCGACGGTCGTCCTGATGGCCGGACTGCAGGGTTCCGGTAAGACCACATCGTCGGGAAAGCTGGCAGGCTGGTTCAAAAAGGGTGGACACCGCCCCATGCTCGTCTCGGTTGACGTGTATCGTCCCGCAGCGCGCCAGCAGTTGAAGGTTGTGGCGAATGCAATCGGCGCCAATATCTATGAAGGCAAAGTGGATGGCGATGCGAACTCCTCGACCGTCGAACGGCTCGCCAGGGAAGCCAGACGCGAGGCGCTCAATTCCGGATGTGACGTACTCATCGTTGACACCGCTGGCCGTCTGCATATCGATGATGACCTGATGAGCGAAATGCAGATGCTCAAGAGTCTTCTAAATCCCCAGGAGATCCTCTTCGTTGCCGACGCCATGACCGGGCAGGACGCGGTGAACTCCGCGAACGAATTCCACAAGAAGCTGAACCTTACCGGCGTGATCCTCACCAAGATGGATGGGGACGCGCGCGGAGGCGCGGCGCTCTCCATCCGCAACGTCACCGGACAGCCGATCAAGTTCCTGGGTGTCGGCGAAAAGTACGATGCCCTCGAGCCTTTCCATCCGGACCGCATCGCCGGACGCATCCTCGGCATGGGCGACATCCTGTCGCTGGTGGAGAAGGCACAGGAGACTCTGGATGCCAAGAAGTCGGAGGCATTCGCGAAGAAGGCCTTGAGCGGCGACGGATTTTCTCTGGAGGATTTCCGCGAGCAGTTGCGCCAAATCAAGAAACTCGGCTCGCTGCAGAGCATTGTGAAGATGCTGCCCAGCGTAGGTCCATTTGCCGGAATCCAAGGCATGGCGGACAAGGTGGACGACAAAGAGTTGAACCGCGTCGAAGCCATCATCAACTCGATGACGCCGTATGAGCGCGACCATCACGAGGCCATCAATGGTAATCGGCGTAAACGTATCGCGCGCGGATCCGGCACGAGCGTGCAGGAAGTGAATCAGCTCCTGCGGCAGTACGCGATGATGAAGAAGCAGTTCAAGAGTCTGAGCAAGGGCGGCGGCTTCTCGCGGAAATTGGCGGGGATGCGTTTTCGCTAAAAACAAAAGAGATGGCCTAACCACGGATTACACGGATCTTACGGATCACACGGATAAGGCCGGGAGCAACGGACTCCTTTTGCGTGCATCCGTAGCTTGTGAGATCCGTGGCGCCTAGTCACTTTTTGACTTGGCCATCCGCAACGCCTCCCACTTCATCCATTCACCTTCATGAGCGCTAATCCCATTAACAACGAGCGACTGTTCACCGCGGCGGCGATTGAGCACTGGCGGCAACTGGGTCAGGATCTGAAAGCCGATGTAGAGCGCTTCAACCAAGGCGGCGGCTCGGCTTCTTTCTCAGAAAATTCAGACGGTGAGTACCGCGTCAGCAACTCCGGCAGCGGGCTGGAGGTCAGAATCAGCGCCGATCCCTATGATCATATCGCGCGTTATGAGTTCTTCCGTACGAATGACAACAGCGCCGGCGCTCCTGAAGGCGGCATTTTGTCGATGCGCATGGCCGGACGCGGCGGAGTAGAGTTTTTCTCTGCCGACGAGACCGTTACGGCCGAGGCAGCGCGAAAACTGTTGCTCGATCCTGTACTCAATCCGGAGACGTCGTAACTTACCCGAAAACTTCCGTACTCGCGTCGAAGGTTACCCTAAACTTGTCATTTTTCAAGTAAATACGCGATAATCTCGTATTGGCGGCTTCCACAGCCTGCCCTGCATTCGGACCCGGCTTTCCGGCCGGCGACGCAAGGAAAGGACCGTAAAACTAAGTGTTAATGATTCGACTAGCGCGCATGGGTGCGCGCAAACAACCGTACTACCGTGTAGTTGTGATCGACAAGGAGCGTGCCCGGAACGGCCGCGCGCTGGAAGTCGTTGGGCTGTACAACCCGCGGACCAATCCCGCAACGATCGATCTCAAGCGCGAGCGCGTTGAGCACTGGATTTCAAAGGGTGCTCAGGTCTCGGATACGGTTGGGAAGCTGATGTCAAAGGCTCCCGCCACTGCGGAAACTGCTGCTTAGGTCGTAGTTCGGTACCAAATAGAAGTAACGTAATTCTCCCCCGAACCTCTCTTAACTTGCGATCGCCCGACACCCGAGGGCGCTCCGGGGGGTTTGAACTCCGTGTGGTCCGGGGCTTGGCCGAAGGGCCGCCCACGAAAGGGAGTTGCTTATGGCAAATGAGCAAGGCGGAGAAGTGCAACAATTGGTGCTGGACATCGCCAAGGCCCTGGTGGACGAACCCGAGCTTGTCTCGGTGGACGCCGTCGATGGTCCCGAGAGCACGGTGCTCGAGCTGCGTGTTGCTCAGCGTGACCTAGGCAAAGTCATCGGCAAGCAGGGGCGAACGGCCCGCTCGCTCCGAACGATTGTCGGAGCAGCCAGCATGAAGATCCACAAGCGTCATACCCTCGAGATCATCGAAGAAGGTCTGCCGGGCGGCCCACGACAGCCCGCCTAGACAGCGATCAACAAGTTTTCCGCCGTCCAGAGTTGCAACCAAGATTGCCTTCAGAACCGCAGTACATCGTAGTTGCCCGCATCCTTCGACCGCAGGGCCGACACGGCGAGATACTCGCCGACATCCTCACCGATTTTCCTGAAAAATTTACCGAGCGTAAGCGCCTGTGGCTGTCTGCCGAAGATGGTTCCAGCCGGAGAGAAGCCATGCTTGAAGCTCATTGGGAACACAAGGAACACATCGTGCTCAAATTCGCAGGAGTGGACTCGATCAATGATGCCGAGCTTCTAGCCGGCAACTTAGTCGAAATCGCCGCTTCCGATCGCGCCGAACTTGAGCCCGGCGCCTTCTATGTAAGCGATCTGATCGGTAGCACCTTGGTCGACGCAGGCATCACCCCACCGCGATCCGTTGGAAAAATTGAAGATGTTCAGCAAGGCATCGGGGCGGCTCCGCTGCTGATCGTCCGCGATGGCCGGCAAGAATTCGAAATCCCTTTCGCAGAAGCCTATTTCATGCGCTTCGATCCTGACGCGCGCGTGCTTGAAATGAAATTGCCCGAAGGGCTCCTCGAGGTAAACGCGCCTTTGTCAGAGGAAGAGAAGCGGGACCAGCAACGAGGGTAAGGGGACTCAACAGCAGAAAACAACCGTCTTCATTTTCAGCTGTAGTGGCGCTTTCCGAAATTTCTATTACAAAAAAAAAATGGGCTCACCCTTAGAGGTGAGCCCAAAACTTTTTTGCTTAGAAGTAGAACTTCAACGCGAGTTGCATGATGCGCGGATCACGGAAACCAGTGACCTGCCCGTAAGTGCCGGCTCCTAGGGTAGTGTTCACGCTGTCAAAATTGGTGTGATTGAAGACGTTAAATGCCTCCGCGCGGAACTGCATGCTGACCGATTCGTGAATGGGGATGTTCTTGAACAATGAGAAATCAAATCGCTGAAAGCCCGGTCCCAAGATAGCGCCAGGACGAGAAGTCCCAGGGCGGAATTGTCCCGCTGGAACCGCGGTGAATGCAGCAGTGTTGAACCATTGTTTGATGGTGTGCGGCGCGTTCGTGTTGGGATCCGCAACCATGTCCGGACGGCGGCTCTGGCCTTGGCCGGCTGGATCAACCGTATTGCTGATTGCAGGATTCAGAGGCAGTCCACTCGACACGGAGACGATGCCGGATGCCTCCCAGCCTCCCAACGTATATTTCAGCAAGCCATTTCCGTTGCGGAAGAACGGAATGGCATAGACATAATTGGCTGTGAAGACATTCCGTCGGTCCAACTGGCATGGGCCATACTCTGCGGCAAGATTGTACGTATTCAGGGGAGTATTGCTGCGATCGCTACGTGAATCCGTCAGACACTTGGACCAGGTGTATGCGGCACCAATGAGAGAATCACCGCTGAACTGCCAGCGCAATGCCGTCTGAAGTGAGTGGTAGTTGGAATCAGCGCCGGTTTGGAGCGAATTAATCTGTCCGTAGCCTCGGAATGGCCGGATTCGGTTGATCAGCAAACTACCCGCGCTAATGAATGGCGTGCTTGCTGTTGGGGTGAATATGCCAGACGTCACATACTGACCCGGCTGCGGCTCATTCAAATCCTCGATCACGAGCAAGTGAGTGCCTTTGCTTCCGTAGTAGCCGATATCCACAAGTAGATTCCGCGCCATCTCCTGCTGCACATCCAGACTCCACTGCTGCGTATTCGGAGTCTTGTAATTCGCAGGAGTGCCATGTAATGCTTTGGGATTCGCGCTTACGCTCGGAGTTCCCGCTCCCGGATTTGCGAGCTGCGTGTTCGGTATTGTTATGTTCTGTACAAAGGGCGGGTTGACGAAGATATTCTGCTCATAGACTCCGAACAGCGTGGAGTCATAAGCAACTCCATATCCCGCCCGAATCGAGGTCTTACCTGTCCCCAACGGATCCCATGCAAAACCCACTCGCGGCGCAATGTTCGCTGTATCCGTACTACCCACTCGATCGCCAAATGGCGAATTTCTTCCGTTAATGATGATCCCGTTGAGCGGATCATAGTTGGGATTCGGAACGCCCCCGCCAGCGCAAGGCGCAGCCGTACAAATTCGTCCCGCACTGTCGATCGTCGGCGCCTTTGCGGGATCGTAGGTTTGAGGGTCGAAATTGGTAAGCATCTTGCGAGCGTCAATCGGCTGCTGGAAATAAGAATACCGAGCGCCATAGTTGAGCGTGAAGTTGGGGCGGAGCCGCCATTCGTCCTGTGCGTAGAACTCCAACTGGTTCGTTCTCACGTCTGGCGTGATGTCCAGGGACGGCTGGTTAAAACTCTGCACAAAGCCCTGCAGAAATTCCGCGTACGCTTCCATGTAGGCGCTGGCTCCTCCGGCAGGCGGAGCTACGGCGCCGAAGGTGTAGGCGCCCTCGTTGCCGCTGCCGTTGTTTTCAGTCTTCTGATAATGGTGATAGCTAGCGCCAGCCTTGATGCTATGTGCGCCGATCACCTTGGTCACGTTCCCGAACACATTATGGTCGCGGTTGTAGTCGTAATAAGGCCCTTGGGCGCTTAGAGCGGCTGCCCCGCTGGCTCCGTTGAACGTCAATGAGGGTACTCGAGCAAGTGTCGAAGCGAATGGCAGCGTTACATGAATGTCTGGTGATGCAGTATTGCTGGCTAAGCCAGTTAGTAAGCTGATGATCGCTCCGTAGGAGTAGGCATACCCGCCATCGATGAGCAGGGTGGGAGTCATGGAGAACGTCACGTGTCCTAAATAACTCGTTCCCGGCGCCTGAGTGCTGCTGGTTCCGAATGAAGGCAGGCGCGTTCCGCCGCCGAAGATACCTTGCGGCTCCTGAGTTGGAATTGTGTCATGGATATAGCGGAAGAATCCGTTGAAGCGCGTTCCCAGGTTCTGGTCAATTCTCACCAGGTCTTGACGATTATCGAAGAGGTTTCTAAGCGGAGTGATGAAGCTGTGAGGGTCGCTGGAATTGGGATTGTTCGGGAGCGGGAGCTTCGAAAAAACGTCTTTCAGGTAGGCTTGCGCAACAGGATCGATGTTAGTGATGGACGTCCCCACAGTCCCACACTTCGGTGTTCCTGCCGTTACCGTGACGGAAGTGCAGATTGGCGCGGCAAAGTTGCCCAGTCGCTCGGCCGCGGTTGGCACCGTTCCAGTGACGGAGCTATACGTAATGATGCGACGATACTCCTGCGAAAAGAAGAAGAAGGTCTTGCTCCTTTCGCGGTTGTAAACGTGCGGGATGAACACAGGACCGCCAATTGTGTAGCCGAAATTGTTGTAGCGGAGGGGATCACGAGGTTTGGCCGGGCTTGCCAGTTTGTTGAGCACGGTATTGGCGTTGAGCACATCGTTGCGGAAGAACTCGAATGCATCGCCATGGAACTGTTTGGTCCCGGACTTGGTGATGACGTTAATCACACCGCTGGCACTTCGACCGAACTCTGCGTTGTACTGTCCGCGGAGGGTCTTGAACTCTGCGATCGCATCGACGCTAGGAAAATTAAGGAGCGTCAGGTTGGATCCGCGATCCACGTTGTCCGCGCCGTCGATGGTCCAGTTGTTGCCGCTATTGCGCTGCCCGTTGATTGAGAATGAGACGGCGGTGGACTGTCCAGCGGGAGTCGAAAGGCCGATATAGAGCTGATCCGTGCCGCCGTAGGACACGCCTGGCTGGAGTGCCACGAGCTGCTCATAGTTGCGGTTATTTAAAGCGAGCTCGCGAACCTGGGTTCCCGTGATCAATCCAGCTGCGGCGGTCGTCTGAAGTTCTACTTGGACCGCATCCGCTTCCACGCTGACGGTCTGCGACGACTGACCAACGGACAGTTGAAAGTTCTCGGTAAGGCGATCGTTAACGTTTAACTGAACGTTGTTGATGGTGGCGTTCTTGAATCCGGGGGCTTCGGCCGTGATTCGGTACTTTGCTACCGGCAGATTCTGGGCTGAATAGTTTCCGCCTCCATCCGTGGTCAAGCTTCGCACCACAACGCTCTGATCAAGGTTGGTGATCGTGATTTTCGCGTTGGGCACGACCGCCCCGGTTGGATCCTTTACTGTTCCCGCGAAGTTTCCATAGACGTCCACCTGAGCCAAGGCAGAAACACCGAGCATCAGAAGCACCAGAATCGCACTACTTGCCAGCCGACGTTTCATTTTTCTCCCCCAAAAAGTTTTTTAAAAACGGCCGTGGCCCTGTCGCAACCGATGAAGCCATCATGTCTGCGCAGAAATGGACGCCATGATATGAAGATTTAGTAAATTCGTCAATGTTATTGAAAATGAAAGGTTAGCGAGTTTTTGCCTATGGTTTTCTGGAGGCGAATCTGCCGGAATCGCTGCCGAGGTCGCCGCTCTTAGGCCCTTATTTTGGAGGAGCGTCGATGCCAGCCACGTTGTTTTCCCGGAACCGCTTTGTAATTTTCCGAGTTCCAGATTCGTTTTGGCTTCTACGGAAAATCGTTCAGATTTCTCTTGACCTGGTCATTGCCCGGATGTACAAAGCAACGTCTAGTTGTCTAGACATGTTTCGTCGTCGAAATAAGTGAACTCCTCAGCACTCGACCGGCAAAGTGTGGTTCCGCTCTACTATCAACTCCAACAGTTCTTGTTGGAGCAGATCAATTCTGGAGCGTTGAAAGCCGGCGAGGCGATTTTGTCCGAAAAGGTAATCTCCGCACAGATGGGTATAAGCCGGATGACAGTCCGGCAGGCTCTCAAATCCTTGTGCAGCCAAGGCTTTCTTTACAGTGAACGTGGCAAGGGAACATTCGTCTCGAAGACCAAGCTGCAAAAGAAGCTCCGCAGTGTCCTATCCTTCACCGAAGAGATGTCCAATCAGGGGTCGCGCCCCAGTTCTAAGGTGCTGTCCTTCGGGATTGCACAGGCAGATCTCAAGACAACCGAGGCTCTGAGGATAAAGACTCATGACAAAGTAATCAGTCTTCGACGGCTGAGGCTCGCAGAGGGAATTCCTATGGCCATCGAGTGGAGCCACATCCCGATCCATTTTTGTCCGGACCTGCTGGAGACCTTCGATCCACGTGGTTCGCTTTATAAAAGACTGGCAGAGGGTTACGGAATTCACATCGTTGTTACTGAAGAAATTGCGGAAGCGGCCCTGGCCAATGCAGAGGAGTCGCGCCTCTTGAAAATTCGCAAGGGGAGTCCGGTCTTCCGCTTTGTGCGCACGTCTTATCTCCGCGATGGCAAGGCAGTTGAGTATGTGAACTCGACTTATCGTGGTGACCGTTACAGGATCATAAATCGACTAACGGCGGAATCTAGAAAAGAGAGATCGCGCAGTCAAGCGGTCCACGTCATTTGAATTGCAAGTCTTCAGTTGCGTGGCGGACTTATCTTAGGGACTTCCGTCGCGTC
>CAZLIE010000141.1:2915-10521 GCA_964559345.1 uncultured Terriglobales bacterium | reverse complement strand
GAGCCGCCGGTGCCGCCGCCGCCACCACCGCCGCCGGAGCCGCCACCGCCGGAGCCGCCGCCACCGCCGCCACCGTGACCGCCGCCGCCGCTGCCGCCGCTACCGCCGCCGCCGCCCGAAGGAGCGGAGCCGAGGCAGCCGACGAGCGTGACCGCCAGACCGAGCGACAACAGGCTACGCGCGATGCTTCGAGGGTTCATGCCGGCGCCTTTGAGCAGCGTCCGTGCCAGCCGAAAGCGTGCGAGATGATTGGAAGGATGACCTCGGCCCCGTGGTGT
The DNA here is from genome assembly GCA_964559345.1 of uncultured Terriglobales bacterium. Classification (GTDB taxonomy): domain Bacteria; phylum Acidobacteriota; class Terriglobia; order Terriglobales; family Acidobacteriaceae; genus Gp1-AA112. The sequence continues at coordinate 10,243 of CAZLIE010000141.1, read as the reverse complement.
CACGGACCCCAGTCGGGGAGTGCACCCCCCAGGCCGCGTCGCATAAACGGCCGCGCCGCGCTGCCCAACGCGTGGAACGGGGGCTGCACTGGTGGCGCGGCATGAGGGGAATCGCAACGTTTGCCGCGCTGGTGCTCGTCGCCGGCGCCGGCTCGGGATGTCACCGCCGCTCGCGCGGCCTCATCGTCGGCGATGCGCAGGCGTCGGCGGCTTCGTCGACAACGTCCGCGGCCAGGGCGGCCGAGGCGGCGACGGCGCGCGCCTTCGCCGGCGGCGACGATGACGAAGACGTGGGCGGCAGCAACGCCGGCGAGCCGGGCAAAGGCGGCGGCCAGGGCGGCAACAAGTGGCGCGACTGCGGCGTCTACGTCGACGGCCGTCCCGTCGGCGTGCTCGCGTGGGGCGAGCTTCCGATCGGGCTCAAGCCGACGTGGAAGGCCGAGGAGCACTCGATCGAGTTCGACTACGGCTACAAGGGGCCGCGCACGCGCACCAGCTACGAGCGGCGCTACAAGTTCGTCGACTACTTGAAGGCGGTCGGCGTCGACCTCGCCAAGATCAAAGAGCTGCACGTCATGGGGCCGAAGGAGTCGGAGGTCCTGATCGCGACGGGCAAGCAGCTGCGATCGAAGGCGGGGCAGGAGCTCATGTTCCGCTTCGGCGCCGTCGTCGGTGGCAAGCCCATTCCCGTCGTGCCCGAGGGCTTCGGCAACGGCAAGCACTCGGACAAGATCGGCGCGGTGATGGTGTACATCAACAAGAAGCCGCCGGTGCTGGTGCCCGACGAGGGGCTGGCGCTCGAGGGCAAGCTCGTCGACGGGATTCCCTACTACGGCGATCCGTTCCGCGGCGGCGTGCGCGTCTACGCCGACGATCGACTGACGCTGCAGATCAAGCGGCCGATGCTGCGCGAGGTGCCGGCCGACGTCGGCGCCGACGGCAAGAAGCGCTGGAGCTTGTGGAAGCTGCTCGAGCAGAAGGGCATCGACACGTCGAAGATCGTCGAGGCGTGGGCGATCGCCGACGAGCGGCGCAAGCAGAAGTTCACGCGCGCGGAGCTGGAGAAGCTGACCTTCGAGCTGTCGGACAAGGGCAACAACGAGATCCTCGTCGGCGACGGCCAGCTGAAGGTGACCGCGCTGGCGCTGCACGACCACGCGCTCAAGCCGGACGAGCTGCCGCAGATCCGTCCCGGCGAAGAATAGCCGCGCACCATGATCGTCGAGGAGGCCGCCCGCGCGACGCCGGCGGCCTCTTCTATTACATGGGTGCCGTCTCCCCGCGCGCGTCGTCGCTACCGCAGGACCACTGCAACCCCGACAAAAGCTGGCTCGACGCGCAAATGCGCGCGCTGCATCGACAAGTCAACGGGCGTTGACATGGGACCTGGCTCCCAAAGCGGGGCCCAGACCCCCCCCGTAGAGATACGGAACTCCGCGAACTCCCGATATCCGACGTGTGGCACACGCTTCGCAGTGCCCGTCGCCAACGAACGGAAATCACGTCCCTTGAGCGGGGAGGGACGGATGAGAAAACGGGAAAGGTGAGCAAATGAACAAGTTGATGCTGGCAGCAATGATCGGAGTGGCGGCGCAAATGACGCTCGCGGCCGACGCGCACGCCGACGGATTCAAGGCCTCCTCGCTCAAGGTCTACGCGGCCGACCCCGCCGACCTTGCGCCGGTGAAGAACGGGCGTCTGCAGAAGAAGCGCTACAACGAGAGCCAAGAGCAGGCGATGGTGCGCATGCTCGACAAGACGAGCGGCATCTACGTTCAGATGCAGTCGGGCAGCCTGACCGATGCGACCACGGGCGCGAAGACGACGCCGGTGCATCGTCAGCAGCTCGCGGTGACGCCGTTCAAGCTGGTGCAGAACGCGGACGGCAGCGTCGGCGCGCAGGTGACCGGCCCGTCGAAGTTCATCACCGACAACGTCGGTCAGGACTACCGCAACGCGAACCAGCCGAAGACCTACGCCATCAACGGCGGCAAGAACCTGCTGGTGACCTTCAACTACCGGCCGCAGGGCGCGAACAACACCAACCGCTACGCGAAGGTGATCGACGCGCAGGGCAACATCGTGCCGGTGCAGGACGCCAACGGCCAGACGCAGAAGCAAGTCCTCATCATGGCCAAGAACAACGACGACTGCGACATGAGCCAGGCGTCGGGCGCCGGCCAGGTCGTCGCCGATGATCCGGTGGCGGGCGCGCACATCGTCTACTGGGCGGGCTGCAACGGCAACGGCAAGGACGACGGCTGGGTGAACGACATCCAGGTCAAGCCGGTCAACAACGGCGCCGCCTTCCAGATCGCCAAGAACTTCGACGTCGACGTCGAGCCGCAGGAAGAGCGCACGCGCGGCAACTGCACCGTCGCGGCGGCGGATCCGAACACGGCCATCTGCACCTGGACGGCGGGCAACAACCAGCCGCAGCGTGAGGGCACGTGGGTCGGCGCCATCGACATCACGCCGAGCGGGCCGAAGGGCCAGAACGCCAACTCGCGCCTGTTGTGGAAGAAGCTGATCCAGAACCAGACGGTCTACCAGGGCGTGCGTACGTACTCGGTCCGCGCCAACTCGGCGCGCGTCCACACGACGGACGCGTCGGGCAACCTCGTCGCCAGCGACAAGCTCTTCATCCAGACGTCGCTGCTCCGCGGCAACAACACCAACAACCGCAAGGGCGGCCGTTACCTCGGCATCTTCATGGGCGTCGCCACGGCGACGAAGACGGGCCTGACCTGGGACATCCCGCTCACCGACGTGACGAACCAGATGCTCGGCATCGACGCCACGCACCTGACCGAGGTCTCGGCGCTCGTGCAGGATGGCTCGAAGCTGGTGCCGGCGATGACCTTCCTCCAGGGCTCGCAGAACGGCGGCGGCGCGGCTCCGGCCGACCTCAAGGTGCTGGCTGCGGATCTGACGGCGAAGAAGTTCGTCGACTACGGCACGCACGCGGCGGGCGCTCCCTATGACCGCCACCTGTACGCGAACTACCTCGGCGGCAACCCGGGCAACCAGGGCCGTAACTTCGCCGGCGCCGAGCTCGTGGCGAACCCGTTCTACACGGCCGGCTCGACGGCGGCGCCGTTCCTCGTCATGCACGCGCTGACCGGCAAGGATCCGACGGACGTGATGAACCCGGCGATCAAGACCTCGGGCTACATCAGCCTCGTCGCGATGCAGAACCCGCAGGCTGCTCCGCCGCCCCCGGCCGGCATGCCGAACACGACCAACGTCGGCCAGAACTCGTCGGGCGGTGGCCAGAACGCGCAGCCGCAGGCGGGTGACCCGACGCCGGCGAACCAGCTGCCGGGCGATCCGGGCACGCCGGGCACGCCGGGCACGAACGGCAGCTTCTCCTCGGGCTGCTCGATGGCCTCGACGGCTGACGCCAGCGCCTCGGGCGTGTTCTTCCTTCTCCTCGGGGTGGGCCTCGTGACCCTCGCGCGCCGTCGGCGCGCGTAGGGTCCGGGACGAGACGGAATCGGAATCCCGAACGCAAAAGGGAGAACGTCGATGAAACGGAACCTCAAACTCGCACTCCTCGCCGTCGCGACGCTGGCCATGCCGGCATGCATCGGCGGGTACGCGCCGGGGCAAGACCCCACGCCGGGCACGCCCGGCACGCCCGGCGGCACGACCGGTGGCGGTGGCGGTGGCGGTAACTCCGGCACCGCCGGCGGCGGCGGGACGGGCGGTGGCGGCACCGGCGGCTCTGGTGGCGGTGGTGGCGCGGCGACGCCGATGGCGAAGACGATGTTCAACTCGAACGTCCAGCCAATCCTCATGCGCTGCAGCGCTGCGACCTGCCACGGCGCCGCGAACGTGACGACGCCGACGCAGTTCGCGTACAACATGCCGACGATGTACGACAACATCGTGGGCTACACGAGCCGCGTCCTCGGCAACTTCGACAAGACGCAGGCCACGATCCTCTCGAAGATCCAGGCCGGCGGCCACAACGGGCAGAGCTTCACCGCCGCCGAAGTGAAGTCGATCGGCGACTGGCTCGATCAGGAGAAGCTCGAGCGCACCGCTTCGGGCAACACCAGCGACCCGCGCCAGGCGCTGCTCGACAAGTGGTCGGGCTGCATGGTGCAGACCGAGTGGGACGCCGCCGGCGTCGCCACGGCGTGGGCGCAGAAGACGACGGACACGACCAACACGGCGTGCCAGCAGTGCCACGTCAACGCGCAGGGCTTCTTCGCCAACGCCGACTCGACGCGCATGTTCAACGTCCTGACGACGGCGAAGAACCCGGCCGGTGGCTGGTTCCTCGAGATGTACTTCACCGTCGACATGACCAATCCGGCGTCGCCGAAGATGATCATCAACCGCGACCTCATCACGCGCGCTTCGCTGGGCACGGCGCAGCACGAGAAGTTCCAGGTCGACACGGATCGCAACGGCAACAACCCGTCGGCGATGCAGCGACTGACGACCTTCTACAACCAGACGATGGCGCACCTCACGGCCGGCACCTGCGGCAAGCCGACCCTCGGCAATCCGACCCCTCCGTAGGCCGCACGCCTCGCGCATCACAGCCCGGAGCCGTTCGCGGCTCCGGGCTTTTTCTTTTCAGCGGACGTAGACGGGCAGGGCGACGCGCACGACGGTGCCGCGGCCGCTCGGCGGATCGACGATCGAGATGTCGCCGCCGAACGAGGTGATGATGCCGTGGCAGACGGACAGGCCGAGGCCGTGGCCGCCGCCGATGCCGCGCGTCGAGAAGAAGGGGTCGAAGATGCGGCTGCGCACCTCGTACGGGATGCCGACGCCGGTGTCGTGCACCTCGACGACCACTTGATCGCCGTCGAGCGTGGCGCGCACGCGCACCTCGTTCTCGTCGGGGGCGCCGGCGACGATCGCCTGCGCCGCGTTGACCAGGATGTTGACGAACACCTGGCACAGGCGCGTGGCGTTGCCGTCGACGGGCGGCAACGGCGCGTGCTCCTGCACCACGCGCGCGCGCGACTTGACGAAGCTGCCGGCCATGCGCTCGGCGGCCTGCAGGACGCCGCCGAGATCGACGGGGCCGCGCTCGCCGGCGTCGCCGCGGGCGAACAGGCGCAGGTCGCGCACGATGAGGCGCACGCGCTCGGCGCCTTCGCGCGCGTCGTCGAGCGCCGCCAATATCTCGTCGTTGGTCATGCGCGGCGCCGTCGGCGGCGACGGGCCCGACGGCGTCAGCTCCTCGCGCAAGAGCTCGAGGTTCGCCGTCACGCAGGCCAGCGGATTGTTGATCTCGTGCGCCACGCCCGAGGCCAGCGTTCCGACGGCGGCCATGCGGTCGGCCATCTGCAGGCGGTCGCGCAGCGCGCGCTCCTCGGTGACGTCGCGCCAGGTCACCATCACCGCCGGAACGCCGCCGTAGTCGAGGTGGTGCGCGGCCGAGACCTCCATGATGCCGCTCCTGCCGTCGGCGCGATCGAAGCGGAACTCGAACGGCGCGGCGATGCCGCCGTCGTCGGTGACGCGCATGCGCTCGGCGAAGGTGTCGCGGAACTCGGGGCGCGCCAGCTCGAGCACGCTCCTGCCGACGAGCGCCGCGGGCGCGACGCCGAACGAGCGCGCCACCGCGCCGTTGACGAAGGCGATGGTGTGGCCGCGGCGCACGACGATGCCGATGGGCAGCTGCTCGATGACGCCGCTCAGCTCCTCCTGTGTCGCCGGACGCGTGCTCTTGGCGTCGCCGGCGTCGTGCGCGATGGCCAGCACCGGCACGTCGCGGCCGCGCGCGCGCACGCGCGCCAGCACCGCGGCGACGATGGCGTCGTCGGCGACGAGCGCGTCCCACGAGGCGGTGCCGAGCGCGCCGTCGAGCTCGGCGAACGTCGCGACGCACAGCTCGACGTGGCGGCCGGCGAAGAGCGCGCGCACGGAAGCGAGCTCGTCGGGACGCGCGCCGACGACGAGGACTTTGACCGCGTCAGCCATGAGCCGCTCGGCAAAATCTAACACATCGGCACTTCCGGTCACGGAAGGCGTGGCACCACCAGCTCCGGCGCCGGCCGCGCAATCAAGTAGCCTTGCAGGAGCTCGAGCCCGAGCGTCATCAGCGCGTCACGCTCCGGCGCCGTCTCGACGCCCTCGGCCACGATCTCGGAGCCGAGCGCGCGACACAGCTGCACCGTCGAGGCGACGATGTGCCGCTGCGTCGGGCTGGTGTCGATGCCGCGCACCAGCGACATGTCGAGCTTGACGAACTCGGGCGCCACCTTCGCCAGCGACGTCAGCCCGGCGTAGCCTTCGCCGAGATCGTCGATGGCGACGCGGAAGCCGAGCGCGCGCAGCCGGCGCAGCCGCTCGCCGAGATCGGCGATCGCTTCCAGGCCCGCGCGCTCGGTCACCTCCAGCACCACGCGACGGGCGATGCGCGACAAAGGCGCTTGCGGATCGTAGAGCTCGTCGTCGGTGAAGTCGACCGGGTGCAGGTTGACGAAGAGGCGCGCCACCGCGTTGGCCTGCTGCTCGGCGACGGCGTTGCGGATGCGCCGCCCGAGCTCGACGAGGCGGTCGGTCCGCTGCGCCATGTCGATGAGCGCGCCCGGATGCGGCACCGACGGCTCGCGCGTGCGCACCAGCGCCTCGTAGGCGTAGACCTCGCGGCGGCTCCAGCGCACGATCGGCTGATACACCATATATAAGGAGGCGAACGCGCGCTCGAGCGTCTCGGCCATGGCGGCGTCGTCGCGCTGGCGACGGTCGTGACGATCGCCGTGCTCGCGGTGGCGCGCGCGGATGGCGTCGACGGCCGCTTGCAACAGGTCGGGCGTGTCGATCGGCTTGACCAGGTAGCGCAGGGCGCCGGCGGCGACGGCGTCGATCGCCGTCTCCAGCGTCGGCGCGCCGGTCATGAGCACCACCGGCAGCCCGGGATCGCGCGCGCGCAGGTCGGCGAGCACGGCCAGGCCCCCCGCGCCGGGCAGGCCGAGGTCGACGAAGGCGGCGTCGAAGCGCCGCCTGGCCACGAGCGCCGCCGCCTCGGCGCCGTCGGCGGCCTGATGCACGTCGTGCCCCGCGCGCATGAGGACGCGCGCGAACGCGCGCAGGAGGAGCGGCTCGTCGTCGACGACGAGCACCGTGCCGCGCGGCGCGGGCGCCGGCGTGGTCATGCTGAGGCTGGCCATGGACATGTCAGGGCTCCAACTCCGGCTCCATCTCCCACAGGAGCGGCTCGCGCAGCTCGGCGAAGTGGAGCAGCGAACGCAGCGCCTCCATCGGCAGCGCGTCCCATTCGATGCCGCAGCCGGCGGGCAGCCCGGCCGAGGCGCGCTCCGGCTCGCGCACCCAACGCACGGTGCCGGCGAGCTCGA
>CAZLIE010000141.1:0-2815 GCA_964559345.1 uncultured Terriglobales bacterium | reverse complement strand
CGCTGCCCATGGGTGGCGTGTCGACGGTGGCGACGAAGATGCCGCCGGCGGAGACGTCGTACGAGAGCCCGGCGTAGAGGTTGTCCTCGCTCTGCACGTCGACGGCGGCGTGCAGCGTCCAGCGCGGGAAGACGCGCTTCTCGCGCCCGTTCACGCGAACGCCTCGATCGCCTGCGCCGCGACGTGGCGCGCAGGCGTGGTCGGGCGCGCCGCCGCCTTGCGCCGCTTGGGCAGCACCGCGATGCCGAACTGCGCGCGCAGGCGGCCGACGGCGCCGGAGACGATCTGGCTGATGCGCGACTCGGTCACGCCGAGCTCGATGCCGATGGCGCGCATGGGCACGTCGTCGAAGAAGTGGCGCGACAGGATGTAGCGGTCGCGCTCGGGCAGCTTGTCGAGCGCCACGCGCAGCTCCTCGAGCATCTCCTCGCGCTGCAGGAGATCGGCGGCGTCGTCCTGCTCGGCGACGGCGGCGTCGACCTCGGCCTCGTCGTTGACCACGCGTGGCGCCGTCGGGGCGGCGTCGGCCTTGGCGCGCTTGCGATCGCCGCGCGAGAGCGTGTCGACCGCGCGCAGCCCGTCGAGGATGGCGCCGCGGATGCGCATGGCGGCGAAGCCGGCGAAGGGGACGCCGCGGCTGGCGTCGAAGCGGACACGCGCCTCGGCGTAGCCGAGCGCGCCCAGCGAGACCAGCTCGTCGCGGTCGACGTGGCTCGGCAGGCGCCGCGCCACCGATGCGGCGATCTGCCGCACCAGCGTCATGCCCGCGACCGGATCGTCGGGCGAGCAGCGATATACGTCGTTGGCCGGCGCGACCTCGAGCAGCGAATCGAACTCGACATACTGCCGGGCCGTCTTCGTCGTCGTCTTCATGTCCGGTCGCTTGAGCAACTTTCTTGCCAGATAAACTTCGTATTGCGAATTACAGATCGAGGCCGAATCGGGCGTGCGCGTCGCCGGGACGCCGTCGCCGGCGTCATTCGCTTGACGGTGCGGCGCCAATCCGCCGACGACCGCCATTTTTCCGTCGCGCGCGCGCATCGCTCGCTACGCGCCCATCGCGGCGGTCTTGCGCGAGCGGGCGTGCTCGGCGCAGAGCCCCTCGTAGAAGGCGAGCCAATGGGCCTGGCTGACGTCGTCGATGAGGAAGATCTCGACGCCGATGCCCTGACCGCTGACGGTTTTGCCGACGAAGCGCGCGGTTACGAACATTTCGAGCACGCGGTCGGGGAGCTGCACGCGGAGATGCATGAGCGACTCCGGCTCGACGAGCTCCTCGGTGCGCAGGAACATCCCGTGCGCGTTGACGTCGACGGCGGTGCACGGGATGGTGCGGCCGGCGCGGTTCCAGGTGACGGACATTTCGACCGGAAGGCGTTCGGTTCGTCTCATGCGGCCGCAACCGAGCAAGCGACGTGCCGCGCGTCGCCTCCTTTAGATGCGTTTTTCTCGACGGGCGAGCGCGTTTTTCCGCTCAAGCCCGCGCGCCTCTGGCCGATGAAGGCAGCGGAGGTTCCGCGAATGCGTCTGGCTCCGCTCTCGCTCCTGTCCCTCGTCGCCGCGTCCGGCTGCGCCGGCACGCGCTGGTCCGTCGTCGACGCGCGGCCGCTCGTCGCCGTCAGCGTCGCCGCCGTCGAAACCCGCGGCCCCGTCGACCGGACGCTCGTCGCCGAGCGCCACCAGGGTCTCGTCAACGAGCTGCGCGCGCACGGCTACGCCGTCCTCGACCAGCCGGCGCCGGGCGTGCCGACGCTCACCATGAAGGTGGCGGGCGAGCTCGTCGACGACAGCCGCCTGCACGCGCCCGACGATCCGCGCCACCACATCTACAACGACTTGCACTACCAGTTCGTCGCCTACGACGTGCACGTCGACGTCACCAACGCCTTTGGCAAGATCGTCGTCTGCGGCAGCGCCAAATCGAACCAGGATCCCGCCGGCGCCGTCGACGAATTGGTCGCGCGCCTCGTCCACGACGTGCCGCCCGCCACCGGCTCGCTCGCCGCCCGCTGACGAATCCGGTCATCCGCCGACCCGGCGATCGCTTGCGTCCGTCGGCGCGGCCCCGTACGATTGAGGGTGATGTCCTCCGCCGCGGCAAAACGCCGCATTCTCGTCGTCGAGGACGACCCCGACGTCCGCCGCACCCTCGAGCGCTGCCTCCTACGCGAAGGCTGCGACGTCACCGTCGCCGTCGACGGCAAGGAGGCCGCCGAGAAGATCGATCGTGCGCGCCCGGAGCTGGTCATTACCGATCTGGAGATGCCGCGCGCCGGCGGGCGCGAGGTGGTGGCGCTGGCGGTGCAGCGGCGCGTGCCCGTCGTCGTGCTCACCGGCCACGCGACGGTGCAGGCCGCCGTCGAGCTGATGCGCGCCGGCGCCGCCAACTTCCTGACCAAGCCGTTCACCCCCGAGACGCTGCGCAGCCTCTTGTCGGACACCTTCGGACGCGCCGCGCTCGGCGACGTCGTCGGCCAGGAGGAGGCGTTCCGCGACGTGCTCGACGTCGTCGGCGCCGTCGCCGAGACCGACGCCACCGTCCTCATCACCGGCGAGAGCGGCACCGGCAAGGAAGTGGTGGCGCGCGCCATCCACCGCGCCTCCAAGCGCGCCCGCGGCCCCTTCGTCGCCGTCAACTACGGCGCCATCCCCGAGGCGCTGCTCGAATCGGAATTGTTCGGCCACGCGCGCGGCGCCTTCACCGGCGCCACCCACGCGCGCGCCGGCCGCTTCCAGCTCGCCGAAGGCGGCACGCTGTTCCTCGACGAGATCGGCGACATGCCGCTGCCGTTCCAGGTCAAGCTCCTGCGCGTCA
>CAZLIE010000140.1:0-10591 GCA_964559345.1 uncultured Terriglobales bacterium | reverse complement strand
GACAAAGCGAGTCCGTGGTACGCGGCCAGCCTAGCGGCGGCTTCTGCTTCTCATACGACTTAAGCAGCGGTTTATCGGACCATCTGGGAGTGAATGACGCGTTCGGCTTAATGCTATTCAGTCGGTCAAAGACCAACCACGCACCTTGTGCGGCGACGGTGACTGCCTTCTCTACGTACTTAATCGGCTTTGGCAATTCATCTTCTCCTCGCCGCGGTACTGCGCTTTGGGGGCGGCGCGATATTCACCGGAATGGGACCGGCGGGTACACCACAACAGCCTCATCCTAAAGGGACTTCCCCGTCCTCCCAACCCATAAGCGCTGAATGGGGGTTACAAATCAGTGAACGGGGCCTGAGGCACAGCCAACGGTAAAGGTTGTATGTGAAAGAAAAGGCGCTATTTGGAGGTATCGACACTTTCGTAATGCCTATGACAGCGCACCGAGGAGGAGTGGAGGAATCAAGGACCGGCCGCCCCCGGCCGAGTCACAAAATCCCGCAAGAACTCTGGTTTTGTGGTGTCTATCGGTAGAGACTTTGTAGCTTCTCGCCCGAATCTCGCCCCAAGGAGGACTTCAATGCGGCTCCGGTTTGCATGGATCATCTTCGCGGTTGTGTTTGCTTCATCTCTCTCGGCGCAGCGCGTAATCGCTGCGGCTACGCCAACCATCAGCGATCGACTTCCTGTTCGCCATGTGTCGCTGTACAAAAACGGCGTTGGATACTTCCAGCACGACGGCCGAATCCGCGACAACCAGTCCGTCACCATCGACTTCACGACCGCGCAGTTGAACGATGTGCTGAAATCGCTCACCGCGCTTGACCTCAACGGCGGCCGAATCGCGGACGTCAGCTATAACTCGACGGCCCCGCTGCAGCAGCGGCTCAACACTTTGAAGATTCCTATCGGCGAAGAAACTACCGCTGCGCAGTTTCTGGGAGCGCTGCGGGGCGCGCGGGTTGAAGTAAGAAGCGGATCGGCAACCTCCATCGGCAGGCTCTTGAGCGTGGAAACCGTCACGTCGAGCGACGATTCCGACAAGAAACCCGAGAGACTGGCCAATCAAACTCAGATTTCGATCGTCACCGACGCGGGCGAGTTGCGCACTTTTCGGCTCTCGCCTGCAACCAGCGTCCATCTTCTTGAGCACGATGTGAACCAGGAGGTCGGGCGATATCTCGGGCTGCTGGCCTCGGAACGCGCCGCCGATGTCCGCAAAATGACCATTTCCACCGAAGGAAGCGGCGAACGCGAGCTCGTTGTGAGCTACATCAGTGAAGTTCCGGTGTGGAAGAGCACCTATCGCATCGTTTTACCCTCGCACGCAGACCAGAGACCGCTGCTGCAAGGATGGGCGGTGGTGGATAACACGGTCGGCGAAGACTGGAACAATGTCGAACTTTCGCTGGTTGCCGGAGCTCCGCAGAGCTTTGTGCAGCAGATTTCGCAGCCCTATTACGTCCGCAGACCGCAAGTTGCATTGCCGGAATTGGCTATGTTGACGCCGCAAACCCACGAACAGACGTTCGATGAGTTTGGAAAAGGTGAAGCCAGCGCGCAAGTTGCACCAGCAAATGGTGTGATCGGTGGGATGCTGGGCGGCAACCCAAACGTAACAGTAAGAAATGAGTCGCCGAACCATGTTTTCTCTGGACTCGGTTCAGGAACTGGCGGTGGAATTGGTGCCGGACGCGGCGCTGGAGTGGGTCCAGGAAACGCTGGCGGATACGGTAGTGGAGTGTTCCTGCCTCGGCCACGTGCGGGCGTTGACGCAGCCAGCTCCATGGAACTAGAGCAAAGAACAGCCTCGACCCAGGAGATTGGTGATCTTTTTGAGTACGACATCAAGCAGCCAATCACGATCCGGAAGAACCAATCCGCGCTCGTTCCCATTCTGCAATCGCGCGTGGATGCCGAAAAAGTGACGCTTTGGAATCCGAATCAGAGGCAGGCGCTGCACGCTTTATGGCTGACAAACTCGAGTGGACTCACCCTGGACGGCGGCAGTTTCAGCATCCAGGAGGGCCAGACCTTCGCCGGCGAAGGTCTGATGGACTCCATTCGACCGGGCGAGAAGCGGCTAATTTCTTACGCCGCCGATCCCGCCGTGCATATTGAATCGAAGGTGAAAGGCGAAGGACGGCGGGCCAGCCGGATCACAATCCATCGCGGAGTGCTGATTCACCACTCGGAAGAGCGCGAACATCGCACGTACACCATCCGCAATCAGGACAAATCCGAACGCTCGGTCGTCATCGAGCATCCGCAACGCGTCGGATGGGAGCTTTCCGGTGGCGCAAAACCGGAGGAAACCTCGCCATCGGCGTACCGATTCCGCATGAAAGTGGATCCGGCGCAGACCGCCACACTCGAATTTGACGAAATCCACTCGCTCAGCGCGACCTATCAGTTGGGCAATATGACGCCGGATGAGATCACGATTTTCGCGCGTCTCGGCCACCTCAGTCCTGAAATTGAGCAATCGCTGCGTCCAATTATCAGGCAAAAGGACGAGATTGCCGGCTACTCCGAGCAAATCAACTCAGCAAACACGAAGATCAACGCCATTTTCGATGACCAAAAGCGTCTCCGCGAGAACCTGCAGGCGCTCAAAGGCAGCGCGGAAGAGCGCGCATTGGTGCAGCGGTACACCAGTGAGCTCAACCGAGAGGAGGATGAACTTGCTGGTTTGCGGAAAAATCTGGCAGAGGTTCAGAGCAAGCACGACGCTGCTCAGCAAAAGCTCGATGAAATGATCGCGAACTTGGAGCTGGAAGTGAAAGTTTAACGGCCTGCGAAGTGCATTGGAATCGCGCGCTAGTTCTGTTGCGCGGCCTTTTCGGCCAGGCGTCGCAGAAGAATGATGCGCGGATTGATGTGTTTCGCAATGTCCGGAAGGAATTCTGTCATCAGATTCCATGCGGCATCGGAGCCGATGCTGACGAAAATGCGCTGCGAAGTGGCGCCGGGACTCTCGTCGCGCTCGAAGTGATAGCTGTTTTCGAACGATGAAGAGGCCGCAGTGCCGAGGAATTCGGCTACGTTAAACATCGGCTTGCCGGAATCCGAACGCGTAATGAGGACGCGGGACAGCGCATATGCGATTCGTCTGCCGGTTGGAGCGTCCGGATCGCGGTGATAATGCGGATCCTGATGGAAGATGGTGGACACCAAGAAGGTCGAAAAGAGCTCGCCAGAGGCTGTGTCGGCCATCGTCAGGCCGAAACGGCGTCCAAAACCAGCGCCTCCGGTGCCGAAGGATGAATTCTTATCGCTGGTCGCCGTGGATATTCCAGCGTCTGCAGCGGTCACGGCGATGCCGAATGGATCGAACGTATTGGCCATCGCCAGCCGGAATTTGCCTCGAGCACCGAGCGGAATTCCCTGCTCCGGGCCTTGAATGCGCCGCCATTGCTGTCCGGTAAAGTCGCCTTGGAGCTCCTGCTGGATCGCTGCAAGGCGCCCGCAGCTATCGCTTACCGCGATTGATGCAGTTGGAATGGCGTTTGGATCGGCAGCGTGATCGTCTGCAATGGCTGCTGCGAGCAGGTTGGGCGAACAAAATGACAGTCCGAGCAGCCAAACCGGAATGTTTCTGCGACGAATCATGGCGGAAATCGTCTCCACGCGCGGACCCTCGAGTCGATTCGGTTAACTCAATTCGGACATTTCCACGAGCAACGGGCCGGGATTCTAACCCTCTTTCGGCACGCGAGGTGCAGTTTTGCACCCATCACCCCCGCAAAACAAGGTCGCGAAAGGGCAATATGCGCCAAAAGATCACGTTTATAAGTACTTAAGTAGGCAATAATATACTTGACGAATCAAGCAGAATAGCGCATAATTCTTTCCATGCCGCGCAAGACTAATAAACGCATGGGTTTGCAAGAGGCTATTGAGCACTTTTCGAATCCTCAGAACGTTCTGGATTACATGACTCGCCTTCGCTGGCCTGACGGTGTTGTGAAGTGCCCAACCTGTGGCCGCGATGGTGCTGCATTCCTGAAGAATCAGAACAAGTGGCAATGCAAGAGCGTTCACCTGAAACGCCAGTTCTCCGCGAAGGTCGGAACCATCTTCGAGGATTCGCCGATCCCTATGGACAAGTGGCTTGTTGCGGTCTGGATGCTTTCGAACTGCAAGAACGGCATTAGCTCGTATGAGCTTGCCAAGGCTATCGGCGTGACTCAGAAGTCCGCATGGTTCATGTTGCATCGCATTCGGCTTGCCATGAAAACCGGAGGTATTGAGAAGCTCGGCGGCAACGGCGGCACCATTGAGGCTGATGAGACTTTTGTTGGCGCGAACGTGATGAAGATGCACAAATCGCGTCGGGCGCAGATGCAGGCCATCGCCAGCAATACCTACGGCATGAGCCGCCACGCGATTGGTAAAACTATCGTGATGGGAATGCTTGACCGCGAGCTTCGCCAAGTTCGGGCAACCGTGATTCCGAATGTAAAGCGTGCGACTCTGCAAGAGCAGATTCTTAACAACGTCGCTGGCGGAACAACCGTTATCACGGATGACGCGACTGGATACCGCTATGCACTGTCTGAGGGATTCGCGCATGAGGTAATCAATCACGCTGTCGAGTACGTGCGCGATCAAGTACACACTCAGGGCATTGAGAACTTCTGGAGTCTCTTGAAGCGCGGTTTGCGCGGTACCTACGTTGCTGTTGAGCCGTTTCATCTCGGTCGTTACGTTGATGAGCAAGTGTTTCGTTACAACAATCGCGGAAGCAAAAAGTACCCGACTAGCGACTTCGCACGTTTTACCCTCGCTATGTCTCAAATTGCTGGCAAGCGACTCACCTATGCAGAGGTGACGGGCAAGAGCGGCGAAGAAGCGGCGGCTTAATCCCGCTCGCGGGATTCGCGGACCGAAGCGGAAGTCTTAGGCTTCCGCTTTGCTTTTTCGCGTTTCTCCGCTGCAAGAGCTTCTTTAATTTTGTCGTGCTGTACCTGCATGAGACGCTTCATCGTTGCGTCAAACTTCTTGAATTCTGGACTCGGATCATTTGGCATAAATGCTTCCTCTGTGGCGTGCCACAAGCGCTCAACTGCGCTTCCTTCTTCTTTCCAATTTGTATTCGTCAACCCAAACTCATCCACTGGACGATAGATGCCCTTAAGACAGTGTGCAGCACGCAGCGCGTATTCACGCATCGGATCGGAATCAAAGTCAACCGAACTGACAAAGCGCTGCCATCCCCAGCAAATTACATCTGCCATCTGGACTGGAGGAGTATGCTCCATTACGACAGGCGCAACGGTGCGCACCATATTCCAAAACGGAAATCGCTTTTTGAACTTCTTTGATGTCCAGTCATCAAGCACGTGTCGCATAAACGGCTCGCCTTGATCAAAGAAGGCATCTATCACATCCAGGATTAAGTCTGGAAAGCGACCATACCATTCGGTAATTTCCGGAAATACCAATCGCGCACAAATTCGCTCTGGCGCTGGCAAACTCCGTCTTCGATTAACGCGAGCGTGCGCCATCAAATCAACCGTTGCGGTGCATGTATGAATGCGCGGATTATCGCTAAAACTAAAGAGCACGCCGAGCAGTCCATCTATAAGATGATCTCGCTGACGAATTGACCAGCCCTTGTAAATTCCTCGTGGAACTGGAAGGGCCATCAAATCAGTCATATGGATGTACGCTGGATTTCCGCGTGCTTTTCTGATCTCCTCCCATGCAGGCTCTAGGTTTTCCCATACGGATTCATCAGCAGCAACGCACGTAAGGGTCATGTGCGGCTTTGCGGTGACGCTCTTGCTGCCGTCGTAATACTTACGGAGGGCCACTAGGACAACTCCATCGTGGAACACATTGCCGGGAGAACGCGATGCAAGGGAGCTTTTCATCGCGCACCCCGACTATGCTCATCATCTGAGTCTCCCGATGATTCGTCAAGTATATTATTGCCCTTAAGTACTTAGAACCCGGCTGTGATGATGAGAGTTGTCGCGGACGTGGCTGTTTTCGGTCAGCAAAGCATCAATTTGAGGTCTTTGACGACCTGCAGGCGGGCTTCAGTGGCCTTTTGAACGTTCTCGGGGGTAATTCCAGGAGCGATTTCGGTGAGCAGAAGGCCCTCCGGCGTGACCTTTATGTATGCCATTTCGGTGACGATGGTGTCCACAACGCGCAATCCAGTGAGCGGGAGGGTGCATTTTTTTAGGATTTTCGGCGCTCCTTCGCGGGTCGTATGCTCCATTGCGACGACCACACGGCGGGCTCCCGCGACCAAATCCATGGCTCCGCCCATGCCTTTTACCATCTTTCCCGGGATCATCCAGTTGGCGATGTTGCCTTCCTGATCGACCTCCATGGCGCCGAGAACGCTCAAATCGATGTGTCCGCCGCGGATCATCGCGAACGAATCGGCGCTGGAAAAATAAGCGGTGCCGGGAATCTCCGTGACGGTTTCTTTGCCGGCATTGATCAGATCGGGATCTTCTTCGCCTTCGAGCGGATAAGGTCCGATTCCCAACATGCCGTTTTCGCTTTGCAGAACGACTTGCATTCCGGGCGGAACGTGATTGGCGACCAGCGTCGGCATACCGATACCGAGGTTGACGTAGAATCCATCGCGCAATTCATGGGCAATGCGGCGCACGATGCGCTCGCGCTTTTCAATTTCCTTGCTCTTGTCCGATTTCGGAGTGGTGGCCATAGTGTCTGATTACAATCGAATTCGATGCGTAATCCGCAAGTGTTCAGCTTACTTCTGCTGTTTGCCGCTGTCATTCTCTTCTTTTTTTCATTATCACTGTTGCCTCCGGTAGAGATGTATTGCCGCTTTCGACATGCCGCAATGGTATTGCTCGCGCTGCAAATCTTGCTGTTGACGGTGAGAATCCGTCGCCCACGGTTTCCAAATGACAGCTCGCTGGCGTTCGCGACGTTCGTATTCTTACCGCTGGGGATCGCGTTCAATGTCGCATTGATGGTGATGGCGCGCGGGAGATGCTAGACGTTGTGCCTGCGGGCACGATCGAGATCGTAGGCAACGTCAGCGTTCAGCGTCCCAGAAATTTGGTGCCGCGCTTTCAGCGCTCGGTTCCTCTTTTCATATTCCCAACCCTTCGGGCTGGGCTCACGTTTGGCATTCGGGCCTCTGGCCCTCGATTCCTGCCGTTGGACAGACCAGGCTTTGTCCTTCGGTATGCCCTCTCGCCGCCTTTCGCAACTCCTGTTTGCGCGTGCCCGTTCTTGCTGGCGTTAGGCCCCTAATTTTTTTCCGACGATTTTGTGACGCTTGCCACAAATCATATTGGGCCTGCATGCACGCCCACAGGTCGGGGCTCGTGCCGAGAGCGTCTGCCAACCGCAACGCCATTTCAGCAGAGATGCCGGCCGCACCATTCAGAACTCACGACAATGCTGCCCGCGTCACATCAAGATGTTGGGCGGCTTCGGTGACAGATATCGATCCCAAATACTCCCGTAACACGCTGCCTGGATGCGGAGGATTATGTATGCGCATTCTAGAACTCCTGAGTGGTAGTGCTGATAGCCCACCAGGACAGCGTCTTCACCTTCAAACTGGGATGTCAAACGGCAATTGGTACTGACATCCACTGACCAAAACCCTTCCAGATGCCCGTGCAAACGATGCAGCCTCCGGCCAGGCGCGTTCATGTCCTTCTCGGACTTACGGAAATAAAAAGAGGGAGCCCGAAGGCTCCCTTGCAGAAAAGAAATTACATCTCTCCCGAATCTCAGAAGATAAATTTCAGGGCAAGTTGCATGGTGCGCGCATTGCTCGGAAATGTCGTCTTTGGGTTCAGGAAATTTGATTGCCCAGGAGTGAGGAAGTTCTTCGCAGCCGAACCAGTCTGGCTGATCGATCTCACGTCGTTCAGACTGCCTGTCACGAACTGTGGATGGTTGAATACATTCAAGGCCTGAGCCTGAAATTCGACCTTTGTGCCTTCCGTGATATTCACGCGTTTAACCAAAGCCGCATCCCAGTTGTTGATGTGGGGCGTGGCGATCGTGTTCCTTGAGGTAGTGGCTAGTGCGCCGGGCCGAGCAACGAGGTACTGGGCATTGGGGTTCTTGGCCAGGTAAGCGACTGTAGCGCCTGAGCTATTCTTCAGTGCGGTCACATCGCTACCAGTTCCTTTCACACCGTTGGGATTGACGATTACCCGATCGCCGGCAGAGTCGCCGTTGAGGTTCGCGTCCTGCGAGCTTTGCAGGTCAGCGTACTCAGGAGACTCGAAGGTATAGATCGGAGCGATCTCCCAATTGCTGGCTACGTTTTTCAAGAGGTAATTACTATTCCCTTTGAAAAACGGCAGGTCATAAATCGCGCTCAGCGTCACGCGGTGACGCCGGTCGAGTGCCGAGGTACTGCGGTCGGCGGCAACATTCTGGAAGTCCTGCGGGCGCCTCGGCGTTAGGAAAGTGCTGAAGAAATCCGCAGTACTGTCGTCGATCGTGTGGCTCCAGGTGTATGCCGCCTGGAATTGGAGACCATTGGTGAACCGGCGGTTCAATTGCGCCTGCAGTCCGTTGTAATTGGAGCTGCCAAAGGGACTGAACTGGACGATTGAAGTTTTGAATCCCGCTGCCGCATAAGCAGGCAACAGACTCCCAGGAGCCCTCAAGGAGGTGAGCGTCGTTGTCATGGCGTCCAGTGCTGCCTGTCCGGGGTTTTGGAGCAGTGTAGGCAAGAAATGAGTTGGGTCTACTAACGAGCGTCGGTTGATTCTGTCTTGAACGTTGAGGTGAATGCCGCGGGTACCGACATAACGGACTTCAAGAGAATAAGACTTGGCAAACAGATGCTCGATTCCGAGATTCCAAGTCTCTGAGTAGGGATCCTTCTGGTCCACTACCACGTGGTTTGCCGTGGCAGCTCGAGCCGCTGCAGCAGTGGGAAAAACCGTGATGCCACTGGAGCCCGGCAGAAGTCCTCCGCTCTTCAGGAAATTTGGGGACTGCGTCGTTAAATCAACATCTTGAGTTCCGCTGAGCTGTGGAGGCAGGGAAAGAATGCCGATGTTGTCATAGAGCACATCGTAGGCCATGCCGAAGCCACCGCGGACAACAGTGTTGCTGTCGCCGCGCGGCGACCATGCAATACCCACGCGCGGAGCAAAATTGCGGGTGGGCGCTTTAGGTTCGCCGAAGGTGATCAGCCCCGGGACATCGGCGATCTGGTTCAGTTTTTGCGCACGTTCGCCAAAAGGGATAGTCGTGTATTCGTGACGCAGTCCCAAAGTGAGAGTCAGGTTGGGACGCACACGCCAGGTGTCATTAACAAACGAATACACCGCGATCTGATCGCCGTAGTAAACGGGATTGCCGACACTTCTCTCGCCAAGCACGTCTGGCGAAAGGTCACGCAAGTACAGATCGAGAGTTGAGTACTCGTAATCTCCACGTGAGCGCTGCGTAAACGACTGTGGCGAAATGTACTTGCGGCCTTCAACGCCAAACTTGAAGGTGTGGTTGCCGCGAATCAATTCGACGTTGTCGATCGCCGAGTACGTGTTCTGAATGGTGAACTGCGGGCCATTCGGATCGGGCCCGAGTTGCAGGTTGAGCTCATCGAAAGTGAGGTTCGGGAATTGATCGAGCCCCGGAAACTTGAAGTTTCCGGTGTCGGTGATGTTCGCGTAACGATTGAAGCCGATACGGAACTCGTTGTTAACCCTGGGACCGAACGTGTGGTATTCGCTGACCGTGGCCAGGTGTTCCTTCGTGGGCAACGGCAGGAAAAAAGCCGCGAGAGTAGGAGTCGTGTCGATACCCACGATGCTGTTGTAAACATAGCGTGCGCGAACTTGATCCTTCTCAGAGATATTAAAGTCCGAGCTGCCTACATATGCCTTGTAATTGGTGAAATTGGGAGCGGCGATGGGAAGGATGCCGATATCCACGGGCGTCGTTCCCACGGTGATGGTTCCGCTTTTGCTCGGAGCCGGGGATGCGTACTGTTTCAAAATGCCAAGGTTGGTCGAGCTCACTCCCGCGATTCCTGCGAGTTGCGCGTACCCGTTCGCAGTGGGAGTAAAGACGCCAGATGCCGGCGTAGCCGATTGACCAACTGGGTTGTACTCGCCATTAAAAAAGAAGAACCATTTGTTGCGAATGATCGGACCACCGATGGTGCCGCCAAAACGGTTCGAATCGAATCGCGGATTATGTGTGATCCCCTGGTTCGCCAAAGAGTAATCCACTGCGTTCAAATCACGGTTCTGGAAGTATTCGTACGCGCTGCCGTGAAAGCGATTGGTGCCACTCATTACAACGGTGTTGAACTGGCCGCCTGAGGAATGGCCGAACTCGGGACTGTACTGGTTCTGCAACACAGTAAAGTTCGCGACGGCATCGTTGGGGATGTTGATGAGTGGTCCGGTAACCGACTTACTGTTGTTGTCCACGCCTTCCACAGTGAAGTTGTTATTGCGCGCGCGCTGGCCTCCGACGGAAGGACCAGAACCGGCGCCCAATCCACCGCCGCTGGCCACGCCAGCATTTAGTAAGGACAGATTGAGAACGCCGGAGTTCGCTCCTCCGAGGCTCGCCGTGGGCAGATTCTGAGCTTGGAGCGATTCGT
>CAZLIE010000139.1:0-10812 GCA_964559345.1 uncultured Terriglobales bacterium | reverse complement strand
CGTGCACACCGGCTCCTGCTCGTCTTCGAGGACGCGCAGCTTGAAGTAGGTGCCCTTCTGCTTGAGCTGATCGAGTTGTTCACCAAGGTAGGAGAGAGGATCGACGCGAGTCGCGGTAGGCATGACCGAGTATTTTAAATCTTGAGCATCGATCTTGGGGCCGGGAGCCTAGACTACTTCAATCAACTTCTTGCCGCTCTCCGGCAACACTTCCCCAATGCGCACAGCCGCCACCCCGGCGACTTCCATTGCTGCGATCAGACCCTTGGCAATCTCGCTCGGAACCGAAAGCAACAGACCGCCGGCAGTCTGCGGATCGTAGAGCAGCGTCTTCAACTCTTCGGGAATCTCGTCCGCGTACGACACGCAGCTTTCGGCAAATTCGCGATTGGATTTCAGGCCGCCAGGAATGTATCCGGCCTGCACGCACTCCACCGCGCCACGCAGAAGCTCGATCTGCCCGGCCTCGATGCGGATGGTTGTTTTGCTGGACACTGCCATCTCGCGCGCGTGCCCAATCATTCCAAATCCGGTGACGTCCGTGGCGGCGTGCACGGCGAAGTCGCCTTGCCTCACTACTTCCAGGGCACGGTGATTGAGCTTCGTCATCGAAGCAATGGCGCCGTCAATCCATTCCTGTTTAGCGGTTCCACGCTTAATTGCCGTCGAGATCACTCCGGTGCCGATCGGCTTTGTGAGAATCAGAGCGTCACCGGCTTTGGCGCCGCGGTTCGCCCAAAACTTTTTCGGATGGACGTGGCCAGTCACACTGTAGCCGAGCTTCATCTCGGGATCCCGGACACTGTGGCCGCCCGCGACGATGCATCCGGCCTCCTGCATCTTGGAAAGTCCGCCGGCGAGCATGCGCTCGAGAACCTCGACATCACCGCCGTCGGGGAAGCAGACAATGGCCAGAGCGGTCATCGGTTTTCCGCCCATCGCATACACGTCGCTGAGCGAGTTCACCGCCGCAATTTGTCCGAAGACGAAAGGATCGTCCACAATGGGCGTAAAGAAATCCACGGTCTGGACAAGCGCAAGATCGTCGTTCAGACGATAAACGGCCGCGTCGTCGGCGGTATCAAAACCGACGAGGAGGTTCTCGTCATATTGCCGGGCTAATTTCCCAAGCACCATGTCCAGCACCGCCGGACTCAGCTTGGAAGCTCAACCGGCAGCCTTCACCTGTTCGGTAAGGCGAGTGGGCTTGCGCACATCCATAAGGAAGAATTCTACGCGTTCGCTGCAGAGGCCTCGAAAGAGGTACGCTCTCGGCTGGCCGAGCGCCGACAGCCATTCTTGTAAACTCTCATTCAATGCGTCCTCGCATCGCCATTTCTACTCCGACTTCGAACAAGGAGGACTACAATCAGCGTTCGCTGCCGCAATACATTCAGGCGATCGAAGCGGAGGGCGGCGAAGCCGTTGTGATACCGGCCAGCGCGACCCCGACTGAGATCGCGAAGCTGATCACTACGTGCGTCGGCGTTCTGCTTCCCGGCAGTCCGGCCGATGTCGATCCGCAGAAGTATGGCACCGAAAAAAATCCTAAGAGCTCACCTGCTGATCCCGGACGCGACAACCTCGATGAACTCTTACTGCAGGATGCGCACAACTTGCACAAGCCCATTCTGGGCATCTGTTATGGACTGCAATCGCTGAATGTGTGGCGCACCGGAACGCTGGTTCAACACATCGAGTCACGCAGCACCAATCACGAAGCTGGACGCACCGTCGATTTCGCTCACCAGATCACCGTCGAGCCTGCATCGAAGCTCGCGCGCATTCTCGGCAACGCGGAAATCCGCGTGAATTCAAGCCACCATCAGTCAGCCGAGCGAGCCGGCGACGGGCTTAGAGTCGCGGCGCGCAGTCCACAAGATGGAATCATCGAAGCTCTCGAAGGCGAGGCGCCTGATCATTTTGTGCTCGCGGTGCAATGGCATCCCGAGCGCAGCTACAACTTCGACGAGCCCTCGAAGGCCATCTTTCGCGCATTCATGAACGCGGTGCGTTCGTGGAAGCCGCCCGAGGTGAGTGAGTCTGTGGGCTAGGAGCGCACGCTAAGATCAACGTTTTCAGCCTGCTTCGAAATTGGTTGCCTGTCCATACCCACACTAAAGGGAAGCGAATTCGTAATCTGCCGCGTGGGCTCCAATTTGCGTCTCACCTTGTATGGCAGAGACGCTGGTTTACGTTGACGATGATCTCTTGCGGACGGAGGTGATGAGCGCCCGGCTCCGGCTGCTGGGATACAAGGTGCTCACCGCCAGCAATGGCCCGGACGGACTCGCGACCTTCATGGGCGCGAACGTGGACTTGGCAATTGTCGATTACTACATGCCTGGAATGTGCGGCGACCTGCTCGCCATGGAGATGAAGAGCAGAAAGCCGAACGTGCCCGTGATCATCTTCTCGGGAACCTTTACTTTGTCTGAAATGGTCATCGCGTTTGTAGATGGATTCGTTTCTGCGTCCAGCGATCCCGACGCGCTGGTGAACAAGATTGCAGAAATTATGGAACCGCGGCGCCGCTCGTCGCGCGCGAGCTAAAGGCGAGCTGCCCGCTGTACGATTTGCCGTTACAAGCTTCTGTTACAATCCTTTTTCCCATTTCGGGAAGAGGGCTCCCGCTTGCAAACCGACCGAATCGTCGCGCTACTCACAGAAGAGCGCAACCGCATTAACACCGCCATTCAGGCTCTGGAAGGGCAGTCCGCCAGAGGGCGAGCTGCTGTCCAATCCCAAACGTCCAAGCTGTCTGGACGCCGTCGCGGCCCCCGCCGAATGAGCGCCGAAGCTCGGCGCCGCATCTCGGAAGCGCAGAAGAAGCGCTGGGCAGCATTCAAAAAGAAGTAGCTGTCGAAGCTGTGCCGAGGGCAGTCTCGCTGGGAGATACGTGTGCTCATCGTAGCCGTGTCGTATGACAGCCCGAGTTTGAACAAGCGAATTCGCGCGCTTGAAAGTGCCGGCCATGTGGTAGTGCCGGTGTCTTCTCTCGAGAGTTGCCTCAACGCTATGGCGACCGATTCCTATCGGCTTCTCATCATCGGGGCGACCGTGCCATTCCAGGATCGGGAACGGATCGCACTAATGAGTAAAAAAATCCGACCTGAGGCCAACATCATTTCGATAGAGTGGGCAGATTCGCCAACGCTGGAATTGGCCGATCGCGCCGTGGTCGCCAGCAGCGAAGACCAATTGATGGCCGCCGTGAGCTCATTCGAGTAGCAAAATCAACTTCCTGATCGGTGTGATCCGTGAAAATCCGTGTGATCCGTGGTCCAGGTGTTGCTTTTCTCTCTAAATTCCCGCGTAAGTCGCCCGTTTCAGGAAGCTGCCACCACCGGCCTTGCCGAGGAATTTGTCTGCCTCAACCACAATCCGTCCTCGCGAAAGAACGACGTCGGGCATTCCTTTTACCTTGATGCCTTCGAACATCGAATAATCCACGCGCATGTGATGAGTTTTGGCGCTAATCGTGTGCTCGCGTTTGGGATCGAAAACGACGATGTCCGCATCGCTTCCGACGGCAATTGTGCCCTTCCGCGGATATAGCCCGAACAGCTTCGCGGGCGTGGTTGATACCAATTCGACGAAGCGATTGACCGAAAATCGTCCGCTTCCGACCCCTCCTGAGTACACCAAACTGAGCCGGTGCTCGATTCCCGGGCCGCCATTTGGGATCTTTGTGAAGTCGTTTCGGCCGAGTTCCTTCTGCTCTTTGAAGCAAAAAGGACAGTGATCGGTCGATACAACCTGCAAATGGTCCTGTTTTAGGCCGCTCCAGAGCCGTTCCTGGTGCCATTTTTCGCGCAAAGGAGGCGTAAAAACGTACTTCGCGGCCTCAAATCCGGGGGCATCCATGTCCTCAAGTGATAGAAACAAATACTGCGGACATGTCTCCGCATATACCGGAAGGCCACGATCGCGGGCCTCGCGGACCTTTTCCAGCGCGTCGTTGCAGCTCAAATGGACGATATAAACCGGGGCTCCGGCCATTTCCGCGAGCGCAATGGCCCGCGAAACGGCCTCCGCTTCGGCGGTTGTGGGACGCGTAAGCGCATGATATTTGGGGGCAGTCTTGCCTTCGGCGAGCGCCTGCCGCACGATTACGTCGATGGCTCCGCCGTTTTCGGCATGCATACAGACCATCGCGCCGTTCTTTGAAGTGGCCCGGAGAGCGCGAAAAATGCTGGCATCGTCCAGCATAAAGACGCCCGGATAGGCCATAAACAGCTTGAAACTTGTCACGCCGTCCCGGATTAGGGCCGGCATTTCGTCCAATTGCGCCTGCGGCAGGTCCGTAATAATGCAGTGGAACGCATAGTCGGTGACGGCTTTGGACTCGGCTTTGGCCATCCAGGTGTCGAATGCAGTGCGTAAAGTCTGTCCTTTGTACTGGATTGCGAAGTCAATCAGCGTAGTTGTGCCGCCAAAAGCCGCAGCGCGAGTGCCGGATTCGAAGTCATCGGCCGAAGTTGTGCCGCCAAACGGCATGTCCAGATGCGTGTGGACGTCGATTCCGCCCGGCATCACGTACTTTTCCGCCGCTTCAATGACTTTTCCGGCGTTCTCCTGAGGCAGGTTCTTGCCAATTGAGTGCACCTTGCCGTCCACAATGGCGACGTCGGCAGCATACGTATCGCCGGCGGTGACCACGGTTCCGTTCTTTATCAGGACATCAAATCGCATGAAATGGCGCTCCAGTCTGCGCTATAGAATTGATTTAGGGACGTCTGACTGGCCTGGCTCGCGCCTGCCCCGCATCCCGGAAACCCGCGATTCTATGCTATGCTCGGCAAATTTCCACCTGTCTGCTGCGCCGGAGAGCAAAGATTCAGCCCCAGGTGGCCGCCGTTCGTTGCCGTATGGGCGATGAAGCGTCTCAGGTAATCCATGTTTACCGGCCCAAAGCTCACTCCCGAGCAGCTCGAAGCGAACTTTTCGGACATCAATCCGCCGCTTACGCCCGCGCTGGCGCTCGAATCCGGCTCTCGCTGTTTGTTCTGTTACGACGCTCCGTGCATAAAGGCGTGTCCGACGAGCATCAATGTGCCGCAATTTATCCGGCAAATTCTCACGGATAACCTGGTCGGATCGGCGAAAACCATTCTCTCCGCGAACGTTTTAGGACACAGTTGCGGACGCGTGTGTCCAACTTCGGTCCTCTGCGAAGGCGCTTGCGTGCTGAATTTGGAAGGGAGAAAGCCGATTGAGATCGGCAGATTGCAGCGTTATGCCGTCGATCACGTGCTTGATCGCGGCATTTCCGTCCTCAAGCCGGGCGTTTCGCAGGGAATGCGCGTCGCTCTGATCGGTGCTGGGCCCGCAAGTCTGTCTTGCGCAGCCGAACTTCGGCAGCTTGGATACGAAACCGTGATCTTCGACGGCCGCTCGCAGCCCGGCGGATTGAGTACTTTCGGCATCGCCGCCTACAAAATGCTCGCGAAAGATTCCATTCGCGAAGTCGAAATGATCAAGCAATTGGGCGTGGAAGTCCGCTGCGGAGTCGAAATTGGACGCGATCTGTCGCTCCAGAATCTGGAAAGAGACTACGATGCGCTCTTTATCGGCATCGGATTGGGCCAAACTGACGACCTGCAGATCCCCGGAGAAGATCTTCCGGGATGCCAGGATGCTCTCTCGTTTATAGAACAAACCAAAATCAGGCCGCTCGAACGCGTGAAAATCGGCCGCAAAGTTACCGTGATCGGCGGTGGAAACACCGCGATCGACGCCGCGACTGCCGCAAAACGTCTTGGAGCGGACGAGGTTTACATAATCTATCGCCGCAGCCGCGAAGAGATGTCGGCCTTTGAGTACGAATATGAGTTGGCCAAGGGCGATGCTGTAACCTTTATCTGGCAGGCCGCGCCCGCCAGGATCATCGCTGCCGGCGGGAAAATAGCGGCATTGGAATGCATCCGCACGCGATTGGGAGCCCCTGACGCCAGCGGGCGACGCGCTCCAGAGCCGATTCCGGGCAGCGAATTTCGCTTAGAAGTTGACTCAGTGATCAAAGCGCTCGGCCAGAAAAAGAAAATTGATTTCCTGAAAAGCATTCCTGGACTGCAACTCGACCGCGGACGCGTCGTTGTGAATCCCGAAACGATGCAGACTTCGAACGCGAAATATTATGCCGGCGGCGATTGCGTGAACGGCGGCGCTGAAGTTGTGGACGCGGTCGCGCAAGGAAAACGCGCTGCCCGCGGCATCCATGCGGCCTTTGCGGCTCGCCAAAAGGGAGTCGCGCATGCCTGATTTGAGCGTGAATTTCTGCGGAGTTCGCTCACCGAATCCTTTCTGGCTCGCTTCCGGACCGCCTACGAACACCGCATACCAGGTAATGAAGGCCTTCGACGCGGGCTGGGGCGGCGCCGTCTGGAAAACGATCGGCGATCCCATCATCAACACCGCTTCGCGCTACGGCTCCATCGATTACAAAAATGAGCGCATGATCGGGCTCAACAACATTGAACTGATCAGCGATCGTACGATTGAAAGCAATTTGCGCGAGATTTCCGAAGTAAAGAAGCGCTTTCCGAATCACACGGTAATCGCGTCGTTGATGGTGGAATCCAAGCGCGAGAGCTGGCATGGCATTGTTCGCCGCACGCAGGATTCTGGCGCCGATCTGTTGGAGCTGAATTTTGGATGTCCGCACGGTATGTCGGAACGCGGAATGGGCGCGGCCGTTGGACAAGTCCCGGAATACGCGGCTCTGATTACCGGCTGGGTAAAAGAAGTAGCGCGAATTCCAGTTATCGTAAAACTTACGCCAAACGTTACCGACATCGCGCACATGGCCGCCGCGGCGAAACAGGGCGGAGCCGACGCCGTCTCGCTGGTAAATACTTTCAACAGCATCGTTGGCGTGGATCTTGGAACGTTTGCGCCACGTCCGAACGTCGCCGGCTACGGCAGCCACGGCGGATATTGCGGGCCGGCAGTGAAGCCGATTGCGCTGCACATGGTTTCTTCCGTGGCGAAGCATCCGGAAGTCCGCATTCCGATTTCTGGAATTGGCGGTATCGGCAACTGGCAGGATGCGGGTGAATTCATGCTCCTCGGAGCCACGTCTGTCCAGGTCTGCACCGCAGCCATGCATTACGGATTCCGGATTGTGGAAGACATGATCGATGGCCTGAATCGCTACCTCGAAGACAAAGGCTTCAATTCCGCGATGGATCTGGTGGGCAAATCCGTTGAGCGAATTCGCGATTGGGGCGATCTCGATCTCAACTACAAGCTCGTGGCAAAGATCGACGCCGAGAAATGTATCGGATGCAATCTTTGCTATATCGCATGCGAAGATGGCGCGCATCAATGCATTACGGCGGCGGCACGTCCCGCCGGAGATTTGCGCGACGGCGACATTTCCAAAAACGTGCCCCACGTTCTGGAACACGAATGCGTCGGCTGCAATCTGTGCGCGCTGGTTTGTCCCGTTCCCGGCTGCATCACCATGCAGTCCTTAGAGACGGGCCGCGCAGCAATGAGTTGGCGCGAACTTCAGGAAGCGCGTGGACGAAATCCGCAGCGCAGCATGCAGGATTTACTGGCACGAGGAACCGCCGCCGGCGATTGAATCTTACTCAGACTTTCCAAGCATCAAAGCCAAGTACGCGACGAACCCGACCGCAAATCCCACGAACCAGGAATAGTCGTACAGAAATCTAACGGACGGCACCACCAGTCCGATCAGCGCCACGCCCGTCCCAAGCGCAAGCGCCGCAATCGCTCTCCAGTTGAAACCCCGCGAATACTGATATCGCGAGCCGCGCAGATAGAGTTCCTCCACTTGCAATTGTTTTTTGCGCACGATGAAGTAATCGCAGATCATGATTCCCGCGACCGGTCCGAGAACGGCCGCGTATCCGCCAAGCCATCCGAAAATGAATGTGCGATGGTTCGCAAGCAGCTTCCACGGCATCATCGCCACGCCCATCAGGCAGGTGATCACGCCTCCGACCTTGAACGAAATTCGCTTCGGCCAGAGATTAGAGAAATCGTTGGCGGGAGAAACCACGTTCGCGCCGATGTTCACATTCAATGTCGCCAGAAGAATTGCGAGCAACGAAATCACCACCGCGATCGGCGAGTGAAAGCGGCTCAGCAACTGCACCGGGTCCCAGATTGCCGTCCCATAAATCACAACGGTTGCGGACGTGACCGCCACGCCGATGAACGAGTACAGCGTCATCGTAGTAGGCAGTGCGATCGCCTGCCCGATCGCTTGTTCGC
This sequence comes from uncultured Terriglobales bacterium, assembly GCA_964559345.1. GTDB lineage: Bacteria > Acidobacteriota > Terriglobia > Terriglobales > Acidobacteriaceae > Gp1-AA112. Next base: position 2,565 of record CAZLIE010000139.1, on the reverse strand, counting down.
GCTGGTTGCGCGCAAAGCGCGTGAAGTCGGGGATGTTGAGTGACACCGTTGACCAGAATCCCACCGTCCCATTCAACGCGGGAATCAGAAACTTCAGGAACTCTGAAGTGCTCCCGAATTTAGAACGCGCGGACAGCATCGGTCCGAAGCCGCCAGCCGTGCGGTATGCCCACGCCAGCAGTAGCAGTCCGACACCGAGCAGGATGGGCGCGCTTACTCCCTGGAGAAATCGGATGTATTCGATTCCACGGAGAACGACCAGCAGATTGATGGCCCAGAAAATCGCGAAGCAGATTGCCACGCCATGAGGATTGTTTCTCCACGCAGGCCACAAGGTCGCGAGCAGAGTGTTGATTGCTTCGCCGCCGATCCAGCTTTGGATCCCAAACCATCCGCAGGCAACTAATGCGCGGACGACTGCAGCGATGTTCGCGCCGAGCAGTCCGAACGACGCGCGCGCGAGCACGGGAAAAGGAATTCCGTAACGCGCTCCCGGATGCGAATTCAGCAGCATCGGCGCGAGCACGATGGTGTTGCCGATAAACACCGTCAGGACGGCCTGCTTCCAATCCATCCCGCCCTGAATCAGGCTCGCCGCCAGCATGTATGTCAGGATGTTTACCGACATCGAGACCCACAGCCCGGCGAAATTGTAGGTGCCCCAAGTGCGTTGCTCCGGGCCGGCGGGAGCGAGATCGTGGTTGTACAGCGGACTCGCTTCGATTTTGCGCCTTGAGGTTTTGCTCTCCGTGGCGGCTATGGCCATTGTGGCTCCGCTTTTAATTTAAAAAAGGAGCTTCAACTACGAATTCAGAAATTATCGCGCGGCCGTCGCAACCGGCTGCCGAGCCGCTGCCAGCGCCTCGTCCATTACGCGAATGGCGTCATCGACGTCAGCGCGCGAGATGTTCAGAGGCGGCGACATGCGAATCACATTTCCGTAAAGTCCGCCCTTGCCCACGAGCAATCCCAGCTTCCGACACTCTTCCATAAACTGGACTGTCTCCTGCGGCGCCGGTTCTTTGCTCTTGCGATCTTTCACGAACTCGAGCGCTTGCAGCAGACCCATTCCACGGATATCGCCGATCAGATCGTGCTTGTCTTGCAGCGTCTCCAGCGCCTGCCGGAAGTAGCCGCCCACTTCGGCCGCGTTGTCCATCAGCCGGTCTTCTTCGATTAGATCAATCGTCGCTTTCGCGGTAACGCTGACCACAGGATTTCCGCCGAAGGTAGAAATCTGCATGCCTTTGAAGCTGGCGGCGATGTCGGGCTTGGTGAATGTGCCGCCGACCGGCATGCCGTTCGCCATGCCTTTTGCTGCAGTGATGATGTCGGGATAGACCTCCCACTGCTCGATCCCGAACCATTTCTTGCCAGTGCGTCCCCAGCCGGTTTGGACTTCGTCGGAAATGAACAGTCCGCCGTATTGCTTCACGATGTTGAAGACGATCTTGAAATATTCTTTCGGCGGCGTGATGAATCCACCAACACCCTGAATGGGCTCAGCGATGAACGCAGCGATCTGTCCTGACGTGGTGGTCTGAATCACTGCCTCAACGTCTTTCGCGCATTCAATGCCGCATTCCGTCGGCTTCATTCCGAATGGACATCGATAGCAATATGGATTAATCGCGTGCACCACGCCATGCGCGCCGCTGGGCAGAGATTTTCTCCAGGTGCCGTGCCCGGTCAATCCTTGCGCGAGTTGCGAACGTCCGCTGTAGCCGTGTCGCAGCGCAACAACTTCGTAGTTGCCGGTGTGCACGCGCGCGAGCTGGATGGCGGTTTCGTTCGCTTCCGTTCCGCTGTTGGTGAAGAAGCTCTGAGAGATTTCTCCCGGAGTAATCTGCGCAATTTTCTCGGCGAGCGCAACGATGGCTTCGTTCGGGAACAGCGTCGAAGCATGCTGCAGCTTGTCCATCTGTGCCTTGGCTTTTGACGTGACGCGCGGATTGCAATGTCCGACGGAGACGGTGACAATCCCGCCAAAGAAATCGAGGTACTTGTTGCCTTCCGTGTCCCACAGATATTGCATGCTGGCATGGTCAGTCACCAGCGGATCTGCGTAGTAAGTCGCGACGGAAGGGAACAGATATTTTTTGTGTTTGCGAATGATTTCGTCTTTAGTCATGGATTGATTCCGAGAATGATTAGGTGCGATCGATTCGTTTGTGTTTGACTCTTGCGCGTTCCGATTCGTACATTTGATTCATGTCGGGACACGAGTTTACTCGTGCCATTGACTGTTTCTAGATGTGGGCTTTAGCCCCTGCGCTTTTCGCGAGCACAGCCGACAACTCTTGCCGGCGGCTAAAGCCGGACTTCTTTCTGCTTCGATCGGCACGAGTAAACTCGTCCCCTGACACGAACCTGCCTCGCTCACTCGCCTGCTGCAATCACAAGCTTGTGCCGCGATGGCTCTCGAAGCCAACTTATTTTCCCGCGCCTGCCGTTTTTCCTGCTTGCGTAACCAGCGGCGCATACGACTCCGGACGGCGATCGCGGAAGAACTGCCAGGTCTTGCGCACTTCAGCAATCATGTCGAGGTCCAGATCGGCGACTACG
>CAZLIE010000138.1:10061-10848 GCA_964559345.1 uncultured Terriglobales bacterium | reverse complement strand
GCACCTTTCTCGCCAGTTGCTCGGCGTGGGATTCTGACCAGATATGTCTCGATTCCGGGCGATTCTCCGCCTCCTTTCATATAGGCAAGATCTGTTGTACGAGGTTCTTGGCTTCTTGCGGTTGTTGCTCGGCTCCAAGTCGTCGTTGGCCGCGGAGGTTCTCTTCTTACGCAAGCAGCTCGCGTTTTTAAACGCATAGATAGCCTTCACCGAGTCCCAAAGTATGAGTCTAGTCTGGGACTAAATTCCAGTTTGCCGACGGCTCGGCTGATGACGGTATCTCTAAGTAGGAAGAATATCGCTTGTTCCTGCCGAGATTACTCCCGGTCTCCAGGAAACCATATGGGCGAGAGTTGCTCTCTTTGATTTTCTGGATTCGGTTTTCAGGCGTTTGTTCCCAATTTATTGCTGAGCAAGCACTTAGCGGATCGTAGGATTGGAAAGCAGATTGCACTATGCTCCAGGTTGGTCCCGGATTAACGGCAGAACGTCCCCAAAATGCTGCATTTTATCCCTTCACGGCTCGATCCGCCTCTACCTAGGCGGAAGTCTAAGTCGACAAATATCAAGCCAAATCAAAGACCTTCTATCCAGAGAGGAAAACCTATGACAAGCTCCAGCCGGCTCTCTTGGCTCAGAAACCTTATTGCGATTATCGGTGTAGTGGCATTCATCAGCGCACTCTGCAGCTTGTCTTTTGGCCAGGCCACCATTCAAACGGGCGCAATTGCCGGCACCGTGTCCGACCCTTCGGGCGCCGTTGTTCCCGCTGCAAAGGTCACGATTA
>CAZLIE010000138.1:0-10051 GCA_964559345.1 uncultured Terriglobales bacterium | reverse complement strand
ACGAGGCCACGGGTCAGACGCTAAACCTCACAACCAGCTCTGCTGGAACTTACAACTCAGGTCCTTTGGCGCCAGGCAGCTACAAAGTTCGAGTAGAAGGATCAGGATTCCAGCCGTTAGAAGTGACGACTACGGTCCAAGTGGGAAATATCACTAGCGGCAACGCGAAGCTCGTGCTTGGTTCTTCGACCCAGATTATTGAAGTGCAGGCCACCGGTGTTCACGTGAACACGGAACAGCCGACGGTGCAAGGAGTGATTACCACCCAGGAAATCGAAAACTTGCCGATTAATGGTCGCAACTTCCTCGATGCGGCGCAACTTGAGCCCGGAGTGCAGATTCAGGATGGCGGCAATTTCGATCCAACCAAGATTGGGTTCTTTGGAATATCCATCGGGGGCCGGCAGGGACGAACAACCCGTATCGAAGTGGATGGCTTAGACATTACCGATGAAACTGTCGGTACGACAACTCAGAATATTCCGGCGAACTCGGTTCAGGAGTTCCAAATCAGTCAATCCTCTCTCGATTTCTCGACCGAGCTCACATCCTCCGGCGCTGTGAATATTGCTACCAAAACCGGTACGAACAAAGTCCACGGCGACGCGGCCTATCTGTTCCGCGACAAGCGTGCAGGGGGAGCCAACTTCCCGGGTGGATTGGATAATCCTTATCAGCGGAATGATGTGGCCGCTTCTATTGGCGGACCAATCATTAAGGACAAGCTGTTCTTCTTCGCTTCGGGCGAACGCGTCCTACAACATCTGTTTGCCCCAGTAACGTTCCCGGCTCCGTTTACAAACCTCAACGGCGGCTACGCGTCACCGTTCAAAGAAAAGCAGCTCAACGGGCGGCTCGACTACAACTTGTTCGGCAACGCGAAGCTGTTTTACAAGTTCACATACGACAACAATACGGTCGTCGGCAACCTGTTGCCCAACTACTCGGCCTTCGCTAACCTCGACAATACGCCTTCTCATGCCGTGGGACTTGATTTCAATACGGGAACCTTTACCCATAGCGTCCGCTTTGGCTATTTGAAGTTCCAGAACCATATCTCGGACGCCGTGAAGATCTCAAATGCGTTCAACCCACTGCCAAATGCTCCTGCTGAGTACCGCATCACCGGCATTAGCCCGCAGCTTCGCTTTGGTCCGAACCATCTCGCGCCACAGGCTACCTTCCAGTCAGACAAGCAGCTCAAGTACGACGGAAGTAAGCTGATGGCCGCCCATACGTTCCGCTATGGGGTGAGCTACAACAAGATCCTGGGTGGAGGATTCGCCGCTTTTTACGGTATCGGTCCGGCAATAAGAAGCCGCGCCAGCAAGCAGGGCGTGGCGGCTACGGGTCCGTTTCCAGGAGGAGCGAGCAATCCACTCAACTACCCGGTCACGAATGCTTTCCTGGGAAATGGTCAAGGCTTCTTTACCGAGATTCCCCAGTTTGGGTTTCCCGCCGGCGGACAATTCGACGATCGGTTCCAGTTCTACGTTGGCGATTCCTGGAAGGTCCGTCCCAATTTCACGCTCACGGTTGGCCTGCGCTACAACCGCGATACCGGTCGTGCAGACAGTGACCTAGCGCCGATTCCGTGCTCGGCCATCGATGCGAAGGTATTCAGCCCGGTGCCACCATGCTCGGGAAACCTGCTAGACAACTTCGGCAACGTTCCCGGTCTGGGCAACAAAGTGAATCAGCCGAATGGCAATTTCGGAGGCACGCTTGGTTTTGCCTGGGATCCCTCGAGCAATGGCAAGACCGTGATTCGCGCCGGCGGCGGCGTCTATTACGAGAATGCCGTCTTCAATAATGTGTTGTTTGATCGGCCAGTTCGTCTTGCCAAGGGACTTTTCTTCACCACCAATCCTGGTAGCGGCAACTTCTGCCCGTCAGGCGTGCTCACGTTTCCTGGAGGAGTTACCGTAACTACTACGCCAACGGGCAAGAATATCGCTACTCAGGTGTGTGGAAAGCCGATCGGGAGTGTGGCTGCCGATATCGTGGCTCTGCAGAAGGCCTATGACGCGGCGGTGGCCAAGGCTGGTGTAACTGCCAATCCCAACTTCATTGGTGAGACTTTGGATGCCAATGCGGGCGGCAATCTGTTCGCTCCGAAGTATGAGGCTCCACGTTCCTTCCAGATGAACTTTGGCGTGCAGCATGAGTTGTGGCGGGGAGCAGTGATCAGCGCGGATTACGTGCGCAATGTGAGCCTGCGTTACTTGCTCGGGGTCGACACCAATCACGTAGGGGATACGCGCTTCCTCGAAAAGAACGCCGCCATCAATGCCATTACAGCTACCACCGCTCAATTCAAGTGTGCAGGTGGTTCCAGCGCGGCTGCCATCAACTGCGCCATTGCTGCGGGGGCGAAAATCGATGATTTTGCCAATAACGGCCTCGATTCTGGCGTTACGTTTTTGGGGGGAAGTCCAGCCGAGGGCCAGGGGTTGACTCCTGACACCGGCGCCGCTTTTGCCGGCATTAATCCCTTTTACGGACAGAACACGATGCTGTTTCCGGTGGGCCGTTCTGTGTATAACGGATTGTTAATGTCGCTAAAGCAGCGGACCACAAATCTGCTGCCGTTCGTGCCAAGCGCCACCTTGCAGTTCTCCTATGCGCTGTCACGATTCAACAGCATGGCGAGCGATCAGGACTTCATCAACACAGCGTTCGACGAGGCAAATCCAAGTCGATTCTTTGGTCCCGCATCCTTCGATCGTACCCACCAGATTTCCTTCGGTACGATCTTCACTTTACCAAAGGCGCTTCAATTGAGCTTTATCGGTCACTTCAACTCGCCTTTGCCGACCACACTAATACTTGAAGATCAAGGGCGTGCTGGTGAAATCTTCCGTACAGACGTAACCGGGGATGGCACAACGGGCGATATCCTTCCCGGCCAGAACATCGGCTCATTCAACCGTGGAGTGAGTCCCGCAGGCATAAACAGCATTATCAGCGGCTACAATAGTTCGCAGGCTGGGACCGTCACTCCTGCCGGACAGGCGCTCATTTCTGCCGGACTGTTCACCCAGGCACAATTGGTTTCGCTGGGAGCGGTCAAAGACAAATTGGCGTCTGCGCCTCCCGGGCAAGTCGGCAACGACTGGCTGCGCGAGTTCGATACCCGAGTGGCGTTCCCAATCAAGATTCGCGAATACCTCACAGTCGTTCCTTCGATCGGGATTTTCAATATCTTGAACGCCGCGAATTTTGCGATCTCACCCGCGAACGTGATCAGCGGAACGCTGGCTGCTTTCGATCCAACAGGCAAGCGTCCATTTGGCAGTGTCGGCTCTGCCACCGGCACCACCTATTCTCAACAGGCCAACCGTGCTGGCCTTGGCAGCGGCGTGTTCCAACTCGCTGCCCCAAGGCAGATCGAGTACGGTCTCAGGGTGATCTTCTAGTCCAATCGAAAATACTTCCTGAACTCCGGGCCGTCGACTCGCTTGGACTTAGACATCCATCGCGAGGTTCACCCTTTTGTGGCCCAAAATATCGGAAACCACTATCCAGCGAAATTCCAAGTTTCTCAGCAGCAGATCTGACGTAGCGCTTGAGAGCGTTGCCGGGATTCACAGGTCCGCCCGTTTTAGAACGGAACACCTACTCACCTGTTCCTAGCGTCTCCATGCGTGTCATCAGCATTGGATCGATTGGCAGCTTGCGCTCTGAGATCCCATCGATTACCGTATAGATCCTGGAATACAGCGACCGTCCCATAAGGTTCCTCACGCGGTTGTTCACAGAACTGCACGCCACGCTCCTGCATGCCGCGATACTCTCTCCAGAAATCGTCAGTGTGCAGGAACAGAAAGACTCGCCCTCCTGTCTGGTCGCCTACTCTCTCCTTCTGTCGACTGTTCGCGGCCTTGGCCAGCAATAACGATGTTCCCACTCCTTCCGACGGCGTCATCACCACCCAGCGTTTTTCCGGCGACAGCGGCGTGTCCTCTATCTCAACGAAGCCCAACACGTCGCGATACCAGGCCTTCGCCTCATCATAGTCCGCCACCACTAACGCCACGTATCCGATATGCGCATTCATTGCCCCTCGTCCATAGTGTCGATCTCTACCATGTCCCCATCCTTCAATCCGAAGTGATCGCGTAGCTTTACATCAGTGGCGACGTCCACAATTGTTCTTGGGTGATGTCCGTGTCCCTGTTCGTTAGCGTCGGTTCGCAGAATGAATGCGGCCCTGCCCTGAATCGAACAGGGCACGATGTTTACGGAAACCGCTCCCCCGTATTCGTGCGCTTCCAGCCGCGTCACTCGTTCCGGCAGCGTATAGGATTGTTCGAGTTGAACGTTCAACGTCCCCGGATACAGTTTCATACCAGTTTTTCGCTGGTAATGTTCGGAGAGCTTCTCGATCCAGTATGAGAAGTTCCCCATTCCGGAGACGACTTTTCCACGCAGAACCCCACTCATCCGTAACCTAGTCTATCCGACGGCTGGGTGCCCGGTTCTTCCATCGAATCGAGCACTTCACGGATGATGCTAAGACTCTATCGGAACTGCTCCGCGGGTGCAGTTATCATGCTGGTCGCCCGTTTCGATAGAGTCATCCGTGAGCAATCCCTGAAATGCCTTGGGAAAGCCGACCTGTGGCATCTAACCGGTCTGTTTCCTTCGGTACCATCGTCGAAGAAGTAAGGATGGACGACCACTTAATGGATTCATTGAGGAAAGGGCAAGGATAAAAAAACACACGACAATTTGGCTGATCCTATCGCTGGCAGCAATGAGCCCAATTGCGCTTCCGCAAGCACGTTCGGGACCAACTGTGGCAGTCACTATTGACAATTACAATCGCGCCCAATCTGATGTCTATTTTTCTCTGATCGCCAAGGGCGGTGGATTTGGCAAGTTCAGGCACGGCCGTGACCTCGCGCCGATTGGCAGGGAGGCATTATCCGACCTAACCGCGACACGTTATATTCCCTTACGGTTTTTGACCTCGATGCTGGTCCAGTGACTATTACGTTGCCCAATCCCGGCAAGGATTTCCTGACGATGCAGGTAATCAACGAAGACCAATACACCCAACCGGTCTATTACGGCGCGGGCGGCCACACGTTGAGTCGCGAGATGATCGGTACCCGCTATGCCGGTGTCGCAGTTCGCGTATTGGTCGATGCCAGGGACAAGAATGAACTCGAGCAGATTCACTCTTTGCAAGATGCGATCAAAGTGACTCAGCAAAATCCTGGCACGTTCCAAATTCCTAATTGGGATGAGGCAAGTCGCAAGAAGGTGCAAGGGGCGCTCTTGCAGCTCGGAACAAAGATTTCAGACACGTGGCGGATGTATGGTGCCAACGAGAATCAGGTTGATCCTGTAAGGCATGTGATCGGAAGCGCTATGCTTTGGGGTGGTGCTCCCGAGAAGGACGCGCTCTATCTCCCCATCACACCCGAGAGGAATGACGGCACGACTATTTACGGGCTAAGCGTAAAAGACGTGCCCGTCGACGGTTTCTGGTCGCTCACCGTTTACAACAGCGAGGGTTATATTGAACCGAACAAATACGAAGCCTATTCCGTCAATAGCTACACTGCGATAAAAGGCCCGGATGGTTCGACCACCATCCAATTTGGCGGCTGCGATGGCAAAATTCCCAATTGCCTCCCGATCATGAGCCTGTGGAATTACACGGTGCGTCTCTTTCGCCCACGCCCAGAAATTCTTAGTGGCAAGTGGAAATTTCCTTTGGCCGCGCCCGAGAGTGGAGTCAACCCCAAAATTGAGACATTAAAAGAAGGCACACTTTGCAGGGCAGCTAACACGTCACCATTGGCGAGCGCCGAACCAAAAGGTGTACCGTCGGAAATGCTCAAGCGCCCGGTGAAACTCCATTTTCCTTGGACCGGATCAAAGAGCTCACCGCCTGCTTTAGACCGGCGTTTACCCACTGTGAGAGTGAGCCTGGAAAGGCTCGGAGGTACTTGCACCTGCTGTGATTTGGGATATACGATGACTGGTGGTGTTCCGCAGGGTATTCCAAATCGCGACTCTTGTCTTTCTCGTTGGACTGTCGCTTTTGTATCCGCTTATAGAGTTTTTCGACCGCTGGGACGGCCCCGGCCCGACTTCTGATTCTGAAATCCAGATTATCGTCCTCCTCACATTTGTCGGGCTAGTTTTTGTGTTAGCGCGTTTTTTGACTTCGTTTGCGGTTTCCTTTGTAGCAAATGCCCTCCCCTGCCTATGCGAGCTTAAAAGCGCGGTTATGGCATTTCGGACCCTTGATTTGTCTTCGCGCCTTGCCGTCTCTCCTCCGCTGGCCCTTCGTATCTGATGCCACTCGCCACATAAGCATCTGGCCGCATTTTTGCGGCCACGTTGCTTATCTTTCCACACCCATTAGGGCTGTTCGCGCAGATGTACTGTCTGCGACGACCAGTTCCCGCTCAATTCTGTAATCATCCGACCGGCTCAGGAATCCCGAGTGGACAACATAAAAAAGATTGTCATTTTTTCTTTTCTTTTCTTTTGCAGCGGAATGTGTGTACAGGGGCAACAGACAGACTCTGGAGCGGCAACGCAGTCTTTTGGCACTCGCCAAAGTCAGCAAGAACGCTGCGGTCTCAAGAAGCTCGATCAGTGCTTAAAGGACTTGGCGCGGGATCAGGCGGGGATCTGGACAAGTCCTCTCCGCATCAGGCCCCACGATGCCACTTGGCTTGTTCCTTTCGCAGGTGCGACCGGGGCTGCGTTTGCCTATGACGTTGATGCGTTGCATCAGTTAGGCACGACGAACCAAAGTCTCATAAACGACAGTGAGACTTTTTCGGACTTTGGTTCCCCTTATGCCACCTTTGCCGAAGCGGGTGGCTTGTATCTTCTCGGAGCGCTCAAGCATAACGACCACCTACGCGAGACTGGCGTGTTGGCCGCGGAGGCGGTGGCCAATGCATCTCTTGTGGCTGAAGGTTTGAAGCTGGCCACGAATCGCGAGCGCCCTAACGAGGGTCGGGGAACCGGCCGCTTTTGGCCCAACGGAACAAGAGATTACTCTCTGGACAGCTCGTCCCCATCTGGACATGCCACAGCAACCTGGGCTTTTGCCCGTGTGATTGCTGACGAATATCCGAGCTGGCTAACTCGCGTTGGAATTTACAGCTTCGCAACGGCGATCAGCGCCAGCCGCATCACCAGCCGCAACCACTTTCCTTCCGATGTAGTTGTCGGTAGCACGTTCGGCTATCTCATTGGCGGCTATGTCGTGAGGCACCACGCTTCTGCGAACCAAGGCGTCGATTACAGCCTGGCTCCTATCTTCAATCAGACACAACACGCTTACAGAGTGACTCTAACCGTTAGCCCTGGCAGCCTGACGGGGGTGGGCCATACAGTTTCAAGGCTCTCATCCTTTTTTCAACATCATTAGAAAACTTACCATGATGCGGATTCTCGCAATTTGCTTCGCTGCGATCACTCTTACCGGATGTGCGGTTAAGAAGTACCATTCTGCTCCGATTTCGTCGATCGAGACTGCCAACGCGCTCAAAGCGCGCAATCTAAATTCGCCTGATTTGCTGACGTTCATGGAGACAAACCTTGGCCACCCACCGTCTTCGGAGACTGGTTGGGACCTGCGGGCGTTGACACTGGCTGCGTTCTATTTCAATCCCGAAATAGAACTCGCTCGCACCACGGTTCGGCAGGCGGACGCAGCCATCATAACTGCCAGGGCCAGGCCCAATCCGAGCATAAAGAATGACGTTGGTGGTGAGACATCTCCAGAGAGCCCGTGGATTGGAGGACTCGGATTTTCTCTACCGATAGAGACTGCCGGAAAGCGACGATACCGTATCACTGCAGCGGAGCGACTGGCCGATGTCGCTCGCTGGAGCCTTGCCAGCACTGCGTGGAAGGTAAGGGCACAAGTTCGAAGCGCACTGCTTGAATACGTCGCAGCAGAACGCAACCTCGGCTTGCTCCAGGCAGAGGAACGGGTTCGCTCCGAGCAGGTTCAGTTGTTCGAACAGCGGCTTGCGGTCGGCATGATTTCTCGGCCTGAAGTTAATACAGCCCGAATTCAGCAAACGGAAACGCTGCTGGCCGTCCGCGCGGCTGAGGGCCGGGTATCACAAGGGCAAGCCTCGCTCGCCGCCGCAATTGGCGTGCCGACTGCGTCATTGAAGGGACTAAAACTCGTCTGGCCTGGCCTTGATCAGCCCCCTACCATCGAAGTGCTCACTCCAGCCAAAATTCAGGAGGACGCGGTTTTGAACCGCCTAGATGTGCGTCACGCACTGGCAGACTACAGCGCAAGTGAAGCTGCGCTGCAAGTTGAAATAGCCAAACAGTATCCCGACTTTGATCTTGGTCCCGACTATGCCTTTGAGGAAGGCACACACCTGTTTTCCTTAGCCTTCGGTCTCACACTCCCTCTCTTCAATCGCAATCAAGGACCAATCGCTGAAGCGGAGGCCCGGAGAGAGCAAATGGCGGCGCAGTTTCTTGCGGTGCAAGCGTCGGGCATCGCCGAGAGTGAACAGGCCCTTGCTAAGTACACAGCATCACTGAACCAATTGTCGCAGGCCCGTCAACTTATGCAGGAATCGGTCGCGCAGGAACAAGCAATACAAACTTCTCTCCAAGCTGGGGCAAGCGATCGCGTTGCCTTGAACGGTGCACAGCTCGAGACTGCCGTCACTGCAGTGTCAGAACTGGACGCGCTTTCGAGCGCACAGCAAGCTCTTGGCGATTTGGAGAATGCAGTGCAGCGGCCGCTTTTACCGGGGGACATCCAGCCACTGTCGCCGCAGTCGCCGGTACTTCATCCGCCGGGTAGGAAGTGATCATGAGCAGATCGGTGAAGTGGTTAATAGGAATCCTGATCGGGATAGCGGCGGGCTCGCTGATTGCGGTCGTCTTCATGGCAGCACACCGCGGGGATGATACAGATGAAGAAGATCAGGAGCAGGCTGTCAAGACGCCTTCTCACCTATCTGTACAAAACGGACGCACCATCATCACGCTCGATGAGCAGACGCAAGCGCGGGAAGGCATCCGCGTTGCGCCCGTTAGAGAGACATCCATGCGGACAGAGTTGCGTGGAACCGCCGTCCTGCTTGCCGTCGCCGACCTCGTAAGTTCGCGTAACAATTATGTCGCTTCGCGTACCAAGTTGGAACGCGACCAGGTGGACCTGAATGTCTCGCGCACACAATATGAACGCACGAAAACTCTCTACCAACAGAACCAGAATATGTCGCTGAAGGCGATGCAGGATGCAGAGGCGGCGTATCGAAGTGCGCAAGCGCAGGTGAATGCCGACCAGCAAGACTCCAAACTGCAACTCGATGCTATCCGGCAACGCTGGGGGCCGGTCATTGCGGATTGGGTCACCAGCGATACCAGGTCATTGGGAGCGGTTCTTGAGCAGCGGGAATTCCTTACCCAGGTAATCTTTCCACCCGGCGAGGTCGCGCGGCCGCCCACGACATTGTCATTGACTGCGCCAGGTAATCAGAGCGTCCAAGCGCGACTTCTGAGTCCGCTGCCACAGGTAAACCCGCAAATCCAAGGCGTCAGTTTTCTTTACGCAGTACCCAGCCGGCCGGGAATGGCAGTAGGTATGAATCTTAATGTTCTCGTTCCAGTGGGTGAATTGCTACGCGGGGCTGTCGTTCCCCAGAGTGCAGTCGTGTGGTGGCAAGGAAAGGCCTGGGCCTATGAAGCAAGCTCGGCAACAACATTCACGCGGCGCGAGGTGCCCACTAGCAATCCCGTTCCGGCGGGATATTTCGTTCCCAGTTCGGCCTTCACGTCTCAAATGAAATTTGTCATAGCTGGTGCACAAGCCCTGCTTTCGGAAGAATTTCGCACCCAGATTCAGCAACAGGACTAGTGCGATGCTGACTGCCATTGTTCGCTCGTCGCTGCGGCATCGCGGAGTCGTCGTAGCACTGGCTTGCATGTTGCTCGGTTATGGTCTCTATTCGCTCAGGGAGGCCAAGTACGATGTCTTCCCAGAGTTCACCCCTCCTCAGGTGGTAATTACAGCCGAGGCGCCGGGTCTTGC
>CAZLIE010000137.1:0-11162 GCA_964559345.1 uncultured Terriglobales bacterium | reverse complement strand
ATTCTCCTGTTCCGGATTGCCCGCAGGAACGCGGTGTCTGTTCAGTCCGGGTCAACTCGTTCTGGGACAGACTTCACAAATCATCAAAATGACTGTGAGTTCTGGTAATAGCCTTTCTGCGGGCTTGAAACGCCCGCCCATGCTTTGGGCTTTTGTTTTTCCGGCTTTCGGAGTCGTGCTATTAGGGGGTATCAGACGCAGACAGAAAGCCGGCTATCTGCCGGCAATCGCGCTCTTGCTGATTGCTTTACTGTTGGGCTGCCGCGGGATCCCGCAACAATCACAACCGCCTACCTCGGCGGCTGCGAATCCGACGGTGCAGGCTGGAACTTACACGATCGTGGCCACAGCGACTGCGACCAACTCTTCCGGCGCAAGCCTGCAACGTAGTGCAAAGCTGACATTGCGTGTTCCATAAATTTGCGTGCTTCTCTGCGTACGAGAACGGCGCAAGTCAAGTCACACACGGGATTGAACCAGCGATCAACGGAGTTCTGCGTTGGAAATTCAGGATCTAGCCGAATGGGTGATGTGCTTTGCTGCCGGGGCGTTCGACAACCGCCTGCAGCAGGCAAAGGCCTGCGGAGCATTCCATTAATATGGCTCTGACCGATCTGTCCAGCAGTTTTGCTGACGCCGTCGAACAGGCCGGACGAGAACGTCGTCTGCGTGAACGAGGGTGGCCGGCAACAATGCCATGGCGGGAGTCCTGAGCAGGATGACATGTCTGCATTTCGCCGGATCATTTTCGTTGTAATGGTTCTCATTGCATTACGGATGACGGGCATCGCTGCGAACCCATCGGATTACGTCGAACTGGTCAAGTCTCGGCTCGTGATCGTCAGAATCCCTGCGGGCATGTTTCGGATGGGAACCGACCAGGTGCTCAGAGCAGATGACCACTGGAAACCCTGTTCAAATTGCCCGGCACGGAATGATGTGGAGCGCCCAGTACACCGAGTGAGAGTCAGCGAATTTTGGATGGGGCAGTTCCCAGTTACGCAGCAGCAATGGCAAGAAGTGATGGGCACTAATCCATCCTATTTCCGCAACGCCGGCCCGAAGGCGCCGGTAGAGCGGGTTAGCTGGAAGGACGTTCAGGCATTTCTCGCGAAAGTAAACACAATCCAGGCCCGTTGGACGGTTCGATTGCCCACAGAGGCAGAATGGGAATATGCGGCCAGAGCTGGGAGTACGGGGGAAACTTACGGACCGCTGGATGACATTGCCTGGTACGGTGAAAACGGGTCGCACACAACCCATCACGTGGGGCAGAAGCTACCCAACGCATTTGGACTTTACGACATGCTGGGGAACGTATGGCAATGGTGCCAGGACTGGTTCGGTCCATATTCCCCCGGATCCGCGATCGACCCACAAGGGCCGCCCGCGGGTGAATTACGGATTACGCGCGGGGGATGCTTCTACTGTGATGCCATTCACGAAAGGGCAGCGAGAAGAAATCGCGATCTTGAGGACCATTTTTCGCAGAGTATCGGGTTCCGGATTGTAGCAGTCCCTCGACAATCGCCCGCAACTAGCCCGCGTTAGAGGCAATTTACCTAAGCATTGCACGCTACAGTTACATCGGACATAGTTCGGCCTGCCGCCAAAAGGCAACCACCAGGGTGGGCCGCTTGCGAATCCGGCGCAAGGCCTTGCGAGCATAAGAGCTCAAGTGCCCGAAATTTTGGGGGTTGAAATTGGGCAACTCGTGCTGCTTCCAGTGCGACCACAAATACTCGACCGATTCAGTTCCGGTGCATAGCCGGGAAGAAACTCGACCCACAATCGCCCGTGCCGCAGCAAGTGCGAGAGAAACTCGATGATCTGCGGGCTGCGGATCGCCCCCGGAAACAACCGAAAGTAGAAGTTCCACCACGTCATCCCTGCCATTGCCGACAGCATCTTCCAATTGAAGTGATATTGCAGCACCGGCGTCTGTCCCCGCGGCGCCTCGGTGCGGCAGCGGTGCGGGCTCTCGCTCAGTCCGCTTTCGTCGATGAAGACGATGGTGCGCCCCTCTTTTCGGGCTTTTTTTAATCTCTGCCCAACGCTTTTGCTTCCATCGCCGGATCTGTCTTCGTCTCGCTCCAGCGCCCTCCCTACCGGACGCTGGCAAGTCCATCGCATGAGAACGCGGACGCTGCATGGGTCTATGAAAATCCCAAACCTGATGCATCGACAATCAAGGGCTATATCAGTGTGCGGGTGAAAAAATAAGAGCGGGCCGGTAGGGAGGTAAATGGACCGGCCGCTCTCGGGAGCTATGCGGCCGGTTCTTCGGGTGGATTGATAACTGGCTCCATCTTGCTCATCAGTTTCTCGAAGCTGTACATCACATTGCCCATCTCGCGACGAAAGTCTTCCTTTGATTTTTCGCCGCCTCGACCCACAGCGTGGTCAAAACTAGCAGCGCCGTGGATCAATGGGATCACTAGATTTTCTTGCTGGCCGAGGTTGACCGGGTCTTCTCCCCCACGCTCTCGCTTCAGCAATTCCTCAATTTTGTCGCGCAATAGTCCTTCTTGTCCGACCCACAGAGCACGAAAAGCCACTCGGCCTGTGCGGTCGATGAGATAAACCGAATTGGGAAGAGGTCCATAGGCGTTGTGCGTTGCGCCATCTAACGAATCCACTGCTACAGTCCAGACAATGCGATCTTCACGCGCCCAGTCGCGAGCATGCCGCATCTTCTGCTCGTCTGTGCTGTGGTGAGGATAGCGTTCGCCCGGATGTGCTTCGCGAACGTAAATGGAGATAAATTCGATGTCTTTCGAGAAATCATTGAACAGTTTCGTGAGACCAGGCCTGGCCCCAGCGGTCATGGGTCAAGTAATCGAACCGAATTCGATGAGCACCGGACGTTTACCGCGAAACTCACTCAGCCGGACACGCATGCCGGAGATTGTCGGCAAGTCGAAATCCGGAGCGAACTGCCCCGGTGCAGGTCCACCGCGGAAATGCATGTCTTCCTGCATCATGTGGCGACGAAAAGTGTCGTAGTTGTAGGTTTCTTCCGCCATAGAATCCTCCAGTTGTTAAAGAGCGGCACGAAGCCCGCGCCGCGCAATCTCAGTGCTGAAAGCATAGACCAAATGGGCGGCCAAGCCGTAAAGATGAGACGAGAGCGGTGATTCACTGGGCTTTCCAGACCGCCCTAGTGCGGGCACGGCAATCTCATCTGCAACGACGAATAATGCCGCTCCGAACGCCAGACTTGGGACAAATCCACCGGCTGTGCCCTTAAGCTCGATCACACCACCGTAAAGCGGGCCTTGTAGTGTTCCGAATGCGTAATGCACTACCGGGCCAAGCTTCTTTTTCTGTTCGCGTGAGAGTTGCCGACCGCCAAGATGCGCAATTTTCCCGGCCGCCTTCATGGTTGCATCTTCGTTTTCGTGCTTGTTCTGTTGTTTCTGCTCGCCTTGACCTTCCTGTGTGCTATTGCTGTTTTGCACTGCCCCAGATGCTTTGCTCCACGCATTTTGGAACTGCGTCATCACTACCGTCCCAATCAGCCCTCCGATTAGACCAGCCAGTGCACCCTTCCGGAAATGGCGTTCTTGCGCTTCTGCGGCCTCACGCGGCGTACTCCATACAAGGTACAGGGCTTGCTTCGACTCTTCGCCCAACTCTTTCGGGACTGTCGATTTCACGAGTGTTTCTCCTGACGTGGCCTTATCGTGTTGTATGAGGGAGGCAGGGCCGCACCAAAAATAACGCGGCCCTGTCTTGCCGCTGGGCTGGGCGTAATGCCTTATGCCACGCGTCGTCCCGGATAGGCCCTAACCTCTGCCGGTTGCCGCTGTGCTACTCGGTTTCGAAACGCGGGAATCAACGCTCCGCTTACAACGCCATACAGCAGATGCTCGAAAAACCACGAACCCTGCATGAGCGAAATCCGGGCCTGCATTGTTGAGTTCACCAACGGTAGCCCGATGAACGTCATAACAGCCCACACTACGATGCCAAATGCAATGCCCCATCCAAATCCCGCACCTGCGGACGCACGTCGCGGCAACAGAGCAGCGAAGATCACGCCCCACACGGCTGCGGTGATCATGTGGATTATGAGACCCCAAAGCAGGATGCCGCCGCCACCGATGAGCGCGTCTACGCCATTCGTAGTTGCCGCGATCAGGCGCACCGGCGTCCAAAAGCCGATTCCCACTGCGGCACCATACATCATGGCAAATGCTGCCATCACGATCCCGCCGATGATTCCGGCGCCGATGCCAGCGCCGATTATGCCTTTGTTTCGATCAGCCATAGTTCCTCCTTACCGACTCGCGACTTCGCGTTGCTGCAAGTGCTGAGCAATGTCGCCATGCTGTTTTAGGATCGGCACCATCTTGCTCGTGAGCGTCTTTACGGGTGAGGGCTTTAATTGGCCACTGCCCATGCTGACCATATTCACTGCCATCTCGTGCGCCTTCACGTTGAACTCAACAAACTGGCGATCGAAATCAGCTCCTTGTGCCTGCTCCAGGCCCGCGATCATCTGCTTCTGCATTTCCATCTTTTGCTTCTCATCAGGCGACTTCGGCATGGGCATTTCCATGAGCTGAATGTTTTGCTGCTTTGCGAGATTGGTAATTCGCTTATCGGCATAGCTGTGGTCGCGCACTAGGAGCGCACCGAAGTTCCGGATCGCCTGAGCCGTTCCTTTCGATTCCGCAAGCTGCCCAGCCTTGATCTCCATCTGGTTGGCCATGTGCATCTTTGATAACAGCTCCGACTCCGGAGTCATCGTCTGCATTTGCCCCTGCATCTGCGACTGGTCTGCTGTCGGCTGCGGCTGGTCGGAGGGCGGCTGAGCGGACTTAGTCTGGTCAGGATTGGGTTTCTCCTGCTGCCCGACTGCCGCCAGTGACATGCCGAGGGCGAGCAGCAGCGCCATCAGCACCCTTTCAAGGAATCTATTTGCTTTCATACTCGTTACCCCGTTCGATTTTCCTGCGCGTCCATGGGTGGGATGCGGCGCGTCAGATGCATGTTTACCGGATCGGGCGCCAATAATTCGCAAGCTGCTCGTAACCTTTTGTTCTGCGAAGAATCGTCTTGTTCTGCGAAGAATCGTCGGTTTGAATGCAACGGCACGAGATGCTAGTCCTTTCTTGCGATCATCACCGTGTACGACATCAAACCCTGCCGATAGGTCTCAATCATCATCGGAATCAGTGACAAAAATGAGCGGATTTCTGCCGGCATAAGCGGCCACAGCCAGCGCAGACGTTTCACGCGACGATAGGCGACTTCCCAAGTTGGAATCACTCTGTGACTCAAGTCCATGACATTGGTGACTTCTAGGCCAGCGCCACGGACCTGCCGCACGTAATCCCTGGCTGTTTGAAAACAAGGGCAGACCGCGAGCCGAGCAAGCTCTCTGACCAGTGGATGTGCACCCGATGCGGTCCATGCGGCAATGACGATCTTGCCGTCCTTTCTGAGCAATCGAGCGGCTTTTTGGAAAAATCCAACCTTGTCCTCAAAATGTTCGGAACTCTCCATGACCCAGACGAAATCGTATTGTCCGTCAACGTTTAATCGTTCTATATCGCCAACCTGAAGATGCACTCGGTCGCTGATCCTGGCTCGCGCGATTTGTCTCCGAGCAATGCGCGCCTGTTTCGGGCTTAGGGTCACGCCATCCACATTGCATTCGAAATTACGAGCCAAATAGATTGCAGTGCCGCCATACCCGCATCCAACGTCTAGCACGTTCGAGCACTGCCGAATGTTCACGAGTGTTGAGCAGAATTGGAGTAATTGGATTTGCGCCTGGCGCGGACTCTCGGAACCCGTTAAGAACAGGCCGTGGTGCAAATGTTCGCCCCAGAAAACCCGATATGGGAACGACATCAGGTCGTAGTGCCGTCTCACGGCATCGGCGGGGATTTTCCAGTAGTAAGCGGGCGCAGTCTGAGTTTCGAGAAGTTCAAAACCTCTCTGCTGGGCTGGTGACTCGAATTTCAGGGGATTGCCGTTCATTCTATTTACCAGGCAGAAGGCTCGTAATCATGTCCTTCAAGCGCTCAGCCATACCCGCTGTTTGAGACCAGGGGCTCGGTTGCCGAAAGACGTGCAGATGACCGCGTGTGTCGAGCACTTCGTAATCGCTGGCACCACCTGATTTTCGAAAGAATCGCAGATCGGCGGCGGCTTCGCCGACGCGCAAATTTGTAATCGTCAATTCAGGCATCCACTCCGGAAGGTGCGGATCGACGATCAATGTGTGGAGCGGAGCAAAGGGATAGATTCCCAACATGCTTTGCAGGATCAGGAAGAGAGCCGAGGACGACCATGCCTGCGGTGAATTCGCTTTTGGGTAAATCGCAGGAAAGGGATGGTCGTCATCACGCGCATGGCCGGCGAAAACCTCCGGCAGGCGGTAGAACTCGAAAAGCCGCGCTGACTCGAATAACGCCTGACTCATTCGGTGCAGATGATCGAAAAGCCCATATCGCATGAAGCCGATGGCAAATGCCCCGTGCTCTACTGGCCAGATCGAGCCGCGATGGTAACTGTAAGGGTTGTAAGCCGGATGCTCCGAAGACAATGTCCTGATGCCCCATCCGCTGAACATATCTGGCTCAAACAGCCGATCAGCGGTTACTTTGACTAAGTCACTATCGAGAATTCCGGTCGCAATGCAATGACCTGCATTCGACACTATCGAGGTGATCTGTGCTCCGAATGAGTCGAGCCCGAAGGCGACGAAATTACGATCGCGCATCCAAAAGCGCTTGTTGAAGCGCTTTTTGAATTCTTCCGCCTCATGATATAGGCGCTTGGCTTCGTCCTTGCGATCAAACCACCACAGTACCTCGGCAAATTGCAGCTTCGCTGCGTAAGCAAAACTCTGTTCCTCGCACGTCGCAATTGGAGGCTCAACCTGTGCGCCATCTTCGTATACCACTGCGTCGCCAGAATCTTTCCAGCCCTGATGACGGTTTCCCTGGCGTGAGCGCGAGAGATAGTAATGAAACCCGTCACCACGCAGGTCAGCATACGTATCCAACCACTTGATTGCGCGTAATGCCGGTTCGAGCAATGGCGCTACTAACCCTTTGTCGCCAGTCCAATGCCACAGCTCAGACACAACAACTGGATAGAATGCCGACGTGGTAATCGCGCCATAATACCGTCCGCGCGGATTGAATTTCAGCCAAGCCAATGGTCCTGTGTGTGCTTCGTGCAGCATTTTGCCCGGCTGCTCATCGCGCCATGGACTGTCTGTTGCACCCTGCCAGCGCGCCAACTCTGGCAGCGTGCCTTTCATCATCTCCGGCCCAAGGATCGCCGCCTGCCAACATGTAGTTAGTGTGTCTCTTCCGAACAACGAAATGTAAATCGGCAGTCCGGCAGACATTGTCCATGCTCGGCGGTCATGGTCGAGATCATGCAGCCGCAATGCGGCCAGATCCGACTTGGCCTGCTCCAACGCTTCGGCGATCACTGGCGTCAGAGTCTTCGCTGTGGGATAGCCAAAGCCTGCGGATTCTTGCAAAAAAATGTCTCGCGCAGTGTCATAGCGGGAAACTGAGTCGAACGAGTGGCATGAATATCCCGGCTCCAGCATCTCGTTCTCAATATGTGCGATGACATCCACACACGTGTGCCAAGTCGCCTTCGGCGCGAGTGCGACATCGAAAGTGACTTTGTTATCTCTGAAATGCGGTGTGCTAGAGGCATGCAGAATACGAAGAGTTACGCCGCGATGTAGAGTGGCTTTGCCGTTTTCCCCTTGGCACTCATACTCGTGCTCGGCAACATAATCAAACGCCAATTCCCAATCACCGTTGTCGTTCTGCCGCCAATCAGAAGTTAATCTCCCGAGCTGCTGTCGGCCCGAGTGCAACTCACCTCGGTCAATAAAGTCGGAGGCAAGCAGAATTGAGAATGTGAGGCGCGTCTCCTGCTGCGTGAAGTTCGTAAGGTCGAGGTCCTCGTGAAGACCGCCTCCCACATAACGCGACACACGCAGCTCTACCGTGTGCTCCGACACCTCTTCCATCTCGCCGCTGCCAAGGTCCCTCTCCTCTTTCTTTCGATCCGGAGGAAACGTGACGTAATAGCCCAGGAACGAATGCTCGCGCATATTCGATGCCGCGATGGGTTGCGGCGGAGCTTCGTTAATAAGGTACTCGTAACGTGACAGCAGGCGGGCCTCATGAACGAAAAAGCCATATGCCGAATCTGGTGGAATCAAGCCATCGCGGTCGCATTCAAAGACGGATCTTCCCTGGCTGATGTGCAACGTCTTGGGTCTCGGACGAAGCCGGACAAGATGTGGGTCGCCGTTCATGACAATCAGTTTTGATGCCGACGCGACACATACCGTGAAGTCGCGGTGATTCAATAGACAATGATTCAGGTTGGCCGAAACGGGTTTACAAGAGCAGAGAACTAACCGTGGGTGATTCCTTCTTGTTTTAAGTCAGGTTTCATGGACTTTCCTCGCGCTGGCGTTTGTTTCGGCATTCGTCATCAGCTCAGATGAAGTCTGGCGTCCACATGAAGATGTGAATCATGAACGTTGTCTGGCCGCTGGCGACGCCTTATTGGGTCGGGTGCTTGCCTTATGGGCATACTGAAACCCATCTTGAAAGGCTTGACTCTATACCTCAGTAGAGGGTTTAGATTCGAATCATGCAGATCGGAGATCTCGCAAAGAGCGCCGGCGTGACGGTACAAACCGTCCGCTTTTACGAGCGGAAGGGATTGCTACCATCGCCACCGCGCATTAAAGACTCGGGTTATCGGGTTTACAGCGAAACCGACTTGCGCCGCTTGCAAATTGTTCGGCAGACAAAGCGACTTGGCTTTTCGCTGGATGAGACCAAGTCCATTCTGCGGATGCGAGGGCTTGGGATGTGTCCCTGCAATGAGGTCATTGGCATTGCAGACGGCATCTTGTGGACACCGAACAACAAATTCGGCATTTGCAGCGGTTTCGTGACGAACTGTCGCGAACGCTCACGCTGTGGAAGCGATCAAAACAGCGCACTTTGTCAGGCGACGCGATCTGCACCTTAATCGAGCGAACACTTGATTCAAATGGAGGAAACGAAAATGGCACTGCAAAAAACGAAGTCTATCGCTGTCCCGATCCGGACTGCGGCTGTGAGATCACGGTCACAAAGGGTGCTGCGCCGGGTAAGGGAGGAAATCTGAATCCGCGTTGCTGCTGCGGGAAGGAGATGACGCGGAAGTAGTTGCGGTGTTCGTCGCGAACGCTGGCACTCATCATGTTTTGGGAAATCCTTTGGGCGTTGTGCCTCGGCTTTTTTATCTCAGGCGTGGTGCAGGCGGTGGTGTCGAAACGTCAGGTCGCCACAATTCTCGGCGATGATCGGCCAAGGACGATTGCGACCGCCTACGGACTAGGGGCTGCATCTTCATCTTGCTCATATGCGGCGGTTGCGATTGCGCGTGCACTGCTCCGCAAGGTCGCGAACTTCACGGCCGCGATAGCATTTGAGCTCGGCTCTACCAATCCCGTTGCGGAACTCGGCATCATCATGGCAATCCTGCTCGGCTGGCAATTCATCTGGCTGAGTTCATGGGTGCACGGTCATGGTTGCGATCATGGCGGTGCTGTTTCGCATTTTCCTGAAACGGGAAATGGTGGAGAAAGCGCGAGAGCGGGCGAACAAAGGCATTGCGGGCCTTATGGAAGGCCATGCCGAAATGGACATGGCGGTGACTGAAGGGCCCTTCTTCCGGCGCATGTTTTTCGGTAGGGGCCGGACTGGTAGCTCTGTAGTAGTCAATAAGCCCTTACACATCCGCCAATGACCTCACCCCCAGAATCCATCCATTAGAATCTGTTGACTCTGGACTCGACTCCAGATTGTATCCTTTTGGTATGTCAGCTAATGGTGCCCTAGGCGCTTTCCAAATCGGCGAGCTCGCAAAGCGCAGCCATCTCACCGTGGACGCGATACGCTTTTATGAGCGCCGCAAGCTCCTGCCCACGCCGATTCGTACCGCTGGCCGTTTTCGTCTGTACACCGAGAGTGATGTTGAACGACTGCGTTTCGTCCGACAGATGCAGACGCTCGGCTTTTCCCTGGAAGAGATTACCCGACTGGCACAGCTTCGAACTGACGAAGATCACGCCTGCGAATCAGTGTGCGACTTTTTGAAAGCCAAGCTCGGCGAAGTTGCCGTCAAAATCCGAAACCTTCAGCAAATCCAAAGCGAATTACAGACAGACCTGCGCAAATGCAATCAGGCCTTGAAACATCGACGCGGAAAGAAAGCTTGCGCCTGCCCCGTGCTGGAAGGAACCGAGGCGCGCCACTAATGAAAGTTGAAGTGCTCTATTTCAAAGGCTGCCCAAATCATCTGCCCACAGTGGAAAGGGTGCGCGAGGCTCTGCACAAAATGGGGCTGCATGACGAGATTCGCGAAATTGAAGTGGATTCGCAGGACAAGGCACTAGCAGCTGCGTTCCTCGGTTCCCCTAGCGTGCGCATCGATGGCGTAGATATTGATCCCTCAGCACGCTTTGCCAGGGCATTCGGATTGACTTGCCGCACGTATATAGATGGTGCGACTCGAACAGGGCTGCCGTCACGTGAACTGATATCCGCAGCAATTGCCGAGCAGATCGACGTTAACCCGCAGAACGGTAATCCACGCGGGCGTAACTTGCAATCGAAAGCAAAAACATCAGACTCCAAGGGAGCGACTGCGTTGTTTGCAGGAGGAGTTGCCGCAATTTTGGCATCTACCTGCTGCTTGGGTCCTCTGGTGCTGGCTTCTCTGGGAATCAGTGGTGCCTGGATTGGGAACCTGACTGTCTTGGAGCCGTATCGGCCGATTTTTATTGGCGCCGCTTTGATGGCTCTGTTTTTTGCGGCACGATCCATATTTCGTCCCGCCCGCGCATGCCAGCCAAGAGAGGTCTGTGCGATTCCGGGAACGCGACGCGTTTACAAGGTTATGTTTTGGATCTGCACTGCTCTTGTTGTCGTGGCAATTGCTTACCCATACGTTGCGCGGTTCTTCTATTGAGATCGTTAAGGAAAGGAGTTTGCTTTGAACAATCGACAATTCTGCATTCTGACTTTGAGTTTCACGTTACTCACTGCGTCAGCCTGGGCAGCGTCGAAAACTGTGACTTTGAAAGTGCCAGGTATGACATGTCC
>CAZLIE010000136.1:0-11292 GCA_964559345.1 uncultured Terriglobales bacterium | reverse complement strand
CCCCCGACCCTCTGATTACAAATCAGATGCTCTACCAGCTGAGCTACGCCAGCAAGACCTCTCACGTGCCCAGCCGTCTCAAAGACACCCGGACCCGCCCTGCTAAGCAGGGAAACTATGAAAGTCTAGCATCGGGTACGCAGCCACGCAAGGCGGAGCACTGACTTCATTATGGCCCTTCATTATGGCCGATTCCGCCACGTCCTCGCCAGGCACCGCGCCCCACTCTGCTATATTCTAGCCGTCGAATCCGCAGAAGTCTTGTTCGCCAGCCTTGCGCAAACACCCCCATTTCAGCGCTCCCAACCACATCTTCTTAGTGATATCGGAAGCGGGATCTACGCTTTTTTTGCATTTTTCCTGGCACTTTAATAGTCATATTGTGGCCGGAAAGCGGTCATGAGACGAGCCCGCAGACGTACTTTAGCCATCGCTTTGACGACCATTGTGGCCTTCGCGTTACTTGGAGCGGCGGTTTTCCTGCGAATGCATGCCGCGCCGGAACCCGCGCGCCTGCTTCCCGAGTGCAATGGGATTCTCTACGCGAACCTGAAGCCGGTTCGCACATTCACGAACCTCGGTCAAAGACCGGGAGCATGGAAGCTGGAATCCCGTGATTTCCTCGAGCAAACAGGTTTCGAGGCCGAGCGCGATCTCGATGAAATCGCCTTTGCGATACACGCCTCGCAAGATCCCGGAAGCGAGAGCCGGTATTCCGAAGTCATGGTCGGGCATTTCAATTCAGCCCAGATCAATACTTACCTGACGCGCATGGCGCGCTCTCGGGAGAATTATCGCGACCATGAGATCTTTCTGATTCCGTCAGAGGACCGCACGGTACGCGTCACGCTATTGAGTCCCGATATGGTAGCGGCGTCAAACACCGGTAACCCTGCGCAGATTCGCCACATCATCGATGAATTCAGCCGCTCGGCATTCGCGCTCAGCGGTCCGCGCTTGCTCGCCAGATACTATCGCGATGTTCCTTTCAGCAGTTTGGCATGGTTGATAACCGAGATTCCGCTGCCCAAATCGCTCGCACTCGGCGACGCGTTTAATCCGATGCCGCTCGTGCAGCAGCTCTTTGGCGGCGGAGTACTGGTCGCTTCAGTTCGGTACAACGGCAATCTGCTCTTGCGGGCAGACGATCTACTGCAAGGACAGGCGCTCACAAATCGCGCCGATCAGTTGCAAAACTTGCTGACACTGTACCGGACAACGGAACAGCAGACGCGCCCGGATCATCCCGATCCGGAACTTGAATCGGCGCTCGAGAGCCTAAAAGCGGAGAAGAAGAGCGACAGGGTGCAGATTACGATGTCGATTCCGCGCCCATTGCTGGAAAGAATGTTTGCGAAGCAGAGCCAAGCCGCGGAAATTCCGCAACCGCAACCGGCGCCTAGGAAGTCAAAAAAGAAGAGTTCACGGCAGCATCCGCATTAGCCCAAATTTGGGCGTGCGCTACATACCGTTTAGAGGTGTAGCAAAGGTGCTGCGCGTCCATGTGCTGCGAAGGTATTTGTATGGATTTACCGGCGTGTCGTGGATGCGGACTTCGTAATGCAGATGAGCTCCTGTGCTGCGGCCGCTCGATCCAACATAGCCGATCACGTCTCCTCGATGTACCTCTTCGCCGGGCGTGACGGCAAATCCAGAGAGATGTCCGTATAGCGTGCTGATTCCATGACCGTGAATCAGGATGATCGTCCGTCCGTATCCATTGATATAGTCCGCGGAATGTACCACGCCATCGGCAGGGGCGACGATCGGAGTGCCCATGTTCGAAGAAATATCCACTCCGCTATGGAACGCTCCTTCACCATTAAATGGATCGATGCGTTCGCCAAATGATCCTGTGATTGGGCCCTCGACGGGCCAGAGCGAAGGAGCTGCGGCGATGCGTATCCAATCCGCCGTCGTCACCACGCCCGGATGGTTGTAGCTCGCCGCAATGCCAAGTCCGGCAACGCCCGTCATGGCAGTGTTCTTGAGGATTGCGAGCTGATCGAGTGAGTGGGCAAAGCGCTCGGAATCTACCTGATCGGGTTCCGGCTTATTCGGTATTGGCTCTGCCTTGAGTCCGTATAGTGCGGAAACCTCACCGGCGAGCGATCCCAGTGATGCGACCTGCACGTCTTTCTCTTCCGCGACTTTTTCCAGGGTGTTGTAATTGCGTGTGAGCGCTTCCTTCTGCGAACGCAGTTCGTCGAAATGCGAGACTTTCACCAGCATGCGGGTATAGGAACCGGCCATACCGGTGATCGTCAGCATCCCAATCAGCCCGCCGGCAATAAACATGTAGAGGTAATGCAGCGGGATGGGGACCTTAACGAGCTCGCCTTCGGCGTCCCTGGCCACAAACATGATGTAGTAACGCTTCCGCAATTGAACTCCTGAATGTCGGATATAAGAGCTGCCCTCAGGTCTTCCAGCAGAAGCTCGGTCCAGGTTTGGAACGGGAGCCTCCGCCGGTGGCCTTCAACGGCGAGCAAATGGTTCGCGATACCCTGCTTGCCCTGAACTCAGCGTATGAAACCGACCATCGGGCCCTGCGGCCAGAGGTGTTAAGAAAGCTACGAGACGGTAACAAACCAGCTTCTCTGGTGTCAACGTAAGGAAATGTCACAAAAGTACACTGGACTGCGGATGTCATTGTAAACAAAGGATGAGATTCGGCGTAAGCTACTGAAATAGCCACCGGATGGACTAGGGATCCGTCGAATCCGCGCAAACCCGTGATTTGTGGTGCAAGGTCTTGATCTCGGATGGGGGCGGCCTTCCAAGGCATTCCACGGATCGCACGGATCCGCACGGATTTCGCGGATTTTAGGATTGCTGAGGCAGGGCCAACTTGTACCAGCCGCCCTTGAAGCGTATTCGTAAGTACGTATCACCTGCTGATCCTTGTCCTTACCTGAACGACAACTGATCGAACGAATCCGACGAGCGGCACGGCTCGCAAGCTCGGTTGCCGTGGGAATTGGCGACGATTGCGCAGTGCTGCGCCTGCCCCGCGGGCACGAAGCGCTGGTCACAACCGATTTCAGTATCGAAGGAATTCACTTCCGGCGCGATTGGCAATCACCGGAGTGCATCGGACATCGC
This sequence comes from uncultured Terriglobales bacterium, assembly GCA_964559345.1. Classification (GTDB taxonomy): domain Bacteria; phylum Acidobacteriota; class Terriglobia; order Terriglobales; family Acidobacteriaceae; genus Gp1-AA112. Next base: position 8,187 of record CAZLIE010000136.1, on the reverse strand, counting down.
TGTCTCGCGCGCGGGCTTAGTGACATCGCGGCCATGGGCGGCCAGCCGATTGCCGCGTTTCTGTCTTTGGCTTTGCCAAAGGCGGTTCAGCAGAAATGCGTAGACGGGTTTTTAGGCGGCTTTCTTACTCTCGCACGTAAATTGAAGGTGGCACTGGCGGGCGGCGACACCTCGGAGTCACCATCTGGAGTGCTTGCAGACGTAGTGGTTTTCGGATCTGTGCCACGCGGCCGAGCTCTGCTGCGATCCGGCGCGCGCCCTGGCGACCGAATATACGTCACCGGAGAACTCGGCCAGTCGGCTGCGTCTCTGCGGGCGCTCATGTCCGGGAAGGCTAAAAAAAACGACATTTATCCTGAGCCGCGGATTGCAGTCGGCGAATGGCTGCGCAAGCATCAAATCGCCTCCGCCGCCATTGACGTGAGCGACGGCCTCTCGACCGATCTGTTACACATTTGCGAGGCCAGCGGAGTCGGCGCTGTCATCGAAGCAAGCGCCATCCCTGTTCATCCTGAATCCTCGCTCGAATTGGCCCTGCATGGTGGAGAGGATTACGAGCTTCTCTTTACAGCGCCGGGCTCGAAGCGTCTGCCCGGAAAAATTGCTGGAATCCGAATCACCCACATTGGCGAGATCGTTAAAGGACGATCCATGCATGTCGTAACCGAGGGCCGCAGGCGGCGCCTTCGGGCGCGAGGTTGGGAGCACTTTGCACGTAAAGACGCCCTCTGATATGCAAATTGCGACTTGACCATTTGAAATGACCATGGTCAGATGGTCAAGTGAAAGAAGTTGCCATATCGGAATTCAAGGCCAAATGTCTTTCGATCATCGAAGAGGTCAGAAAGACCAAGAAACCGGTGCGTATCACTCGTCGTGGAAAGCCGGTGGCGGATCTTATACCCCTTAATGTGTCGAAGAAGAAAAGCATTCTCGGTTCGATGGTAGGTACTGCGCGAATAACCGGCGACATCCTGTCGCCGGTTATCGATCTCAATGACTTTGAGGCTTGGCGAGATTGAGACTGCTCCTCGATACCCATATCTGGTTATGGGCACTCCTAGAACCCTCACACATTTCCCGAAGTGCGGCACAGGCCATAAGCAACGAGATAAATGAACTGTGGCTGTCCCCTATCAGTGTCTGGGAGGCGCTCCTTCTCCACCGAAAACGTCGTTTGGATCTCGGAGAAGATACTCAAAAATGGGTCGAAGCAGCCACCGAGCGATTTCACGAAGCCCCGGTCACCTTCGAGGTCGCTCAGAGCGCTCACCAGTTGTCTAGCGCGAACATGGATCCCGCAGACCGATTGATCGCAGCTACAGCGCAAGCGTTCGACTTGGTTTTGGTCACTGCTGATCGCTCGCTGTTGGAACTAACAGAAATAAAAACGATGCCGAACCGATAGGGGTGCTCAGAGCCGAGTTCTTCAAACTGACAAACTACCATCCAGCTTCGGCAGAAGATTCGTAAGCAGATTCGTGAACTCGCCCCTGATTCTTTGTCCGGTCTCCATTACTTCAGCATGATTGATTGGCTTGTCCAGGATTCCTGCGGCCATGTTTGTCACCACTGAGATCGCGAGCACCTTCATTCCGCAGTGTCTTGCCACGATCACCTCAGCAACTGTGGACATGCCGACTACATCCGCGCCGATGGTCCGCAGAAAACGAATCTCGGCCGGAGTTTCGTAGCTCGGTCCCGGAACGGCCGCGTAAACGCCTTCGAAGATTCCGATCCCTTGCCCTTTGCCTTCGGCCATGGCCAACGCCCGCCAGTCTTTTGCGTATGCTTCGGTCATGTCAGGAAAGCGCACGCCAAAGCGGTCATCGTTGGGTCCGATGAGCGGATTCAGGCCCTGAAGGTTGATGTGATCGCGCAGCACCACCAGGCATCCCTGTTTCAATTCCGGCCCAATTCCCCCGGCAGCGTTGGTGAGGAGAGCGCCTTTGATTCCCAAACGGCAGAAGACGCGCATGGGAAACGTCACTCGTTGCAAGTTGTGGCCTTCGTAATAGTGAACGCGCCCCTGCATGGCCGCAACCGGCACGTCCTTTACTTTTCCAATTACAAGATTGCCGGCATGTCCTTCCGCGCTCGAACGTGGAAAATGCGGAATGCTCGAGTAGGGAAGCACTACTCGTTGCGTCAGATCGTCGGCAAAGGCTCCGAGTCCGGAGCCAAGCACCAGCGCAATCCTCGGCTGCAGGGCAGTGTGCGCATGGATGTAATCGGCTGCCTCCCCGGCGAGCGTGTAATCATCCTGGGCAATATCGCTGGTGATTTCCGGGGACATCAATGCTGAACCAACAGGCTTACGATTGAAGCCGACATCAGGTTGGCCATCGTTCCGGCGAGCATTGCGCGAAAGCCAAGCTTGGCCAGTTCAGAGCGTTTGTTCGGAGCCAGCGCTCCGATGCCGCCGATCTGTATGCCGATAGAAGACAAGTTGGCGAAGCCGCACAGGGCAAAAGTTGCGATGGTCACCGATCGCGGATCGAGCATGGCCTTGGCCGCACCGAGCGCCTGATAGGCGACTAGTTCGTTGATCACCATCCGCGTGCCGAGAAGATTGCCGACCGATACAGCGTCCTTCCAGGGAATTCCAATGGCAAAAGCTACGGGAGCGAAAATATGTCCGAGCACCGTTTCCAGACTGGAAGGGAAGAACCTGATGTGCTGATGGATCCCGCCAAAGACGCCGTCCACCAACGCGATCAACGCAATGAACGAGATCAGCATGATGGCGACATTGAATGCGAGTTGGCCGCCATCGATCGTCCCGCGCGCGATAGCGCCCACGAGATTCTCGTCCTTGTGCATGTCCGCGTCTGAAATCTCGACTTTGCCCTGCGTCTTCGGAGTTTCCGTCTCCGGTACCAGCAGCTTCGCCATCAGGATTGTCCCCGGCGCGGTCATAATCACGGCTGCGAGCAGATGCTTGGCTTCCACACCGAAGGCGATGTACGCGGCCATGATGCCGCCGGAGACGTGCGCCATGCCGGCAGTCATGATCGTCATCAGCTCGGAGCGCGTGCAATCGGGTAGAAACGGACGGATCGTCAATGGAGCCTCCGTTTGTCCCATGAAGATCGATGCGGCTACATCCAGCGACTCCACTCCGCTGACCCGCAATGTGAGTTTCATCAGCCATGCGAAGAAGCGGATGATGAGCTGCATCAGCCCGATGTAATACATCACCGCGAAGAACGCCGATATAAAGATGATGGTGGGCAGTACCTGAAAAGCGAAGACAAAGCCCACCGGGGGAGCCGTCACTCCGAGCTGACCAAAAACGAAGGTCGCGCCGGCGGCCGCGTACGACAACAATTTCGTCACGCTCGCGCCGGCCGTCGCCATGATTCGTTGTCCGAAAGTCCAGCGTAATACCAGAACCGCGAAGACGAGCTGGAGTCCGAGCCCCCAGAGAACGGTGCGCGTGCGGATGGCTTTCCGATCGGTGGAGAAAATGTAGGCGAGTGCGAGGAGGGAAAAAATGCCGATGAGTCCAGTGAGTCTGATCATTGGAAATGGAGTTACGTGTTGCGAGCCCCCGAGGCTTTGCCGCCTTCGATCACCCGGTAAATCAATGGGCGCGGCGTGACGACGCCCGATCCGATGCGATAGCTGGAGTGAATCAGCGATTCAGCCTCGGTCAGCCGCGCGTTGGAGTTGTAGTGCAACGTACAGATCGGTTCACCTTCTGCGATCTTGTCGCCGAGTTTCTTGTGCAAAATGAGACCGACTGCCGGATCGATGGCATCTTCTTTTTTCTCGCGTCCGCCGCCTAGTACGAGACTGGCGACCCCGATCTGCTCGCAATTGATCTCCTGAACCACACCGCTATGTCGGCTTCGCACCTGCTTCTGATTTCGCGCGCGCGGCAATTTGCTTGTGTCCCGCAACGACTCGGGATCGCCGCCCTGCAGCTGTGTGACCTCGCAGAATTTCTCGAACGCAGCCCCGTCCGCAATCTTGGCCTTTGCGAGCTTGCGTCCTTCTTCAACGGTTGCGGTCCTCTCGCCGAACACGAGCATCCATGCCGCTAGTTCAACGCTCAGGTCGTGCAGATCGGCCGGGCCGCCGCCCTGCAAAACTTCAACGCACTCGACCACCTCAAGCGCGTTGCCGACGTACATCCCGAGCGGCTGGTCCATGCCTGTAATGAGCGCCACCATGCGCTTGCCCATGCGCACGCCAGTCTCGACCATGAGTTCGGCCAGGTGCACCGCATCCTCTTGCTTTTTCATGAACGCGCCGGAGCCGGTCTTCACATCGAGCACGAGGCCATCGATTCCTTCCGCGATCTTCTTGCTCATGATCGAGGCGCAGATCAATGCCGGACTTTCGACCGTGCCGGTTACATCGCGCAGAGCGTACATCTTCTTATCGGCAGGAACAATCTGCTCGGTCTGTCCGACCAGCACCATTCCGCATTTCGCGAGCACCTTGCGCATCTGCTCCGCGGACAGGTTCACATTGAAGCCGGGAATCGCTTCCAATTTGTCTAACGTGCCACCGGTATGGCCAAGACCGCGTCCGCTGATCATGGGCACGAGCAGCCCGCAGGCAGCCACAATGGGCGCGAGGATGAGTGAAGTCTTGTCGCCGACGCCGCCGGTGGAATGCTTGTCCACCTTCTTGCCCGGCAGGTCGGGCCAGTCAAGCGTGACACCCGAGTGCAACATTGCCTCGGTAAGCGTGGCGATCTCAGCGCCGGACATGCCGCGCAGCAACACCGCCATCATCCATGCGGACATCTGGTAATCGGGAAACTGTTCGCGTGCATATCCGTGGACAATGAACTGAATCTCTTCGCGGGTGAGTTCGTGCCCGTCGCGCTTGCGGCGGATGAGATCGACAATGCGCATGCGGCAGGCTCGACCTGCGAAGCTCCTGGACAGGTTCTAAAACGGAAGGGAAAGATTAACGTAAGAAGGCCAAATCGAATAGCGGATTCGGCAATCTGACTGCTGGCAATAAGAGCGCGGGCGCGAACTCCCCGTGCTCGCAAACGCTACACTGTTGCACATGAGCGAGATGGCACGAATCGTCGATCAACTGAAGAGAATTTATGACGGACCGGCGTGGCATGGTCCAAGTTTGAAGGAATTGCTTGCGGATGTGAGTGTCGAGCGGGCTGCCGCTCGTCCCGCAGGCGCGCACAGCATTTGGGAACTTGTGCTGCACATTACGTCGTGGGAGCGGGCTGCGGCTGAGGCGCTGCGCGGCGCCGCGATGCCGGCGATGCCCTGGCCCGACGACTGGCCGCCGGTTCCGCAGGGCGGTCGTGATGCCTGGGTGGAGACCAAAGAGGAGCTGAAGCGGACGCACAAAATGTTGGTTTTCGCGGCGGAAGAACTTCGGGACGACCGGCTTTCCGAGGTAGTTGCTGGCCGGAAATACGATTTCTATTATCTGCTGCATGGGATGGCACAGCACGCGGCCTATCACGGTGGACAGATTGCTTTGTTGAGGAAGTGAGGAGGGGTTGCGCCCCCTCGGAATACGCCGGCTAGACATTAATATCGTCCGGGCACTCGAATGTGACTGCAGCCTGCCTGCTAAAGCCCGGCCGAGTCGGCCGGAACCACGTCGGGCATGGAAACCTCGGCAGGCCATAGAAGAAATCGCCATCTGCACCACCTGCATATCCGCAAATCTGTAGCGGGTATTCTGATTTTTGAATATCAAGCTATGAGCCTTTACTAAGTCTTCTATTCACATAGACTTGCAATCCGCAAATTTGGTCTCCGGCTTGCACTACTCCTCGGTTCCACTTGGACTCGCGCGTTCGCAGCCCCAACTTGGGTGAGTCCTTCCACAGGAGACGGTGCACATGCATGTCAGAACTTTTGGGCGGGCAATCGTCCTGCTCTTTGCGGCATTTACTCTGCTGTTCTCAACCAACGTTTTCGGTCAGTCCACGGCAACGGTGCAGGGACTAGTGACTGACCCGTCCGGCGGCGCGCTGCCTGGCGCGACCATCACCGTGACCAGTGTGGCTTCCGGCGTTTCGCAGAAAGTCAAGACCGACAATGCCGGCAATTACCAGGTTCCGGCTCTTCTGATCGGAACCTACAACGTCAGCGCTGAAGCTACGGGTTTTTCCAAGCAGCTAGCGAATGGGCTGGTGTTGGAAGTGAATCGCACAACCACGCAAAACTTTCAGATGAAGCTTGCACAGGCCAGCGAGGTTGTCACCGTCGAAGGTACTGTACCGGTTATCGATCAGACGACCATCACGGTGGGCCAGACCATCAACCAGAGAACGGTGCAGGAAATCCCGCTGAATGGCCGCCATTTCGTAGATCTCAGTCTTCTAGTTCCGGGCACGGTGACGCCGCCGCAGAACGGATTCCTCACTGCGCCGCTGCGCGGGCAAGGCTCGTTCGGAGTGAACACGGCCGGCAATCGCGAAGACACCGTGAACTTCATGATTAATGGCGTGAACCTGAACGATATGGTGCAGAACCAGATCACGTTTCAACCATCGATCAACACGGTAAGCGAATTCAAGCTGGACAACTCCACCTACAGCGCGGAGTACGGCCGCAATTCCGGAGCGATCGTGAATATCGCTACGCGCTCGGGAACCAATGCATTCCATGGAGAAGGTTTCGACTTCATCCGCAACAACGCCCTGGACGCGCGCAACTATTTCAACCAGAAGCCGGTGCGACAATCGCAATTTGTACGAAACAACTTCGGAGGCGCTCTAGGCGGGCCGGTCATTCACGATAAGGTTTTCTTTTTCGGCAGCTATGAGGGGCTGCGTCAGCTCCAGGGATTGACGATCAATTCTGGTGTGCCGAGCGCGGCGCAGGTCGGACAGATTACCGATGCAACCTCGCAGAAACTGGCCGCTCTGCTGCCGGCAGCGAACGATCCGACAGGGGCACGCTTCATCGGATCGGCTTCGGCAAACGTGCAGATCGACCAGGGAACCGGGGATCTGTACTACAACGTCAGCGAGCGCACGCGTGTGCATGGCTACTACGTGTTCCAGCGCGATCATCGCGTCGAGCCCACTCTTCAGGGCAACACGGTCCCAGCCTTTGGAGATACGCGCCAGTCGCATCGGCAGGTCGCAACGTTTGAGTTGACCCAAACTTTCACGAACGCACTGGTGAACGAATTCCGTTTAGGCGGAAATCGCATTCACATCGTCTTCGGCCCGAACAACTCGACCAACCCTGCGAGCATTGGCATTGCGGATGGCATCAAGGTCGCGCAGGGATTGCCACAGATCAGTATTGGCGGAGTAGGCGTGAATTTCGGCGGTCCCTCCGGATTCCCGCAAGGACGCGGCGACACTACGGGCATCGTTTCGGACGTAGTGAATTACCTTCACGGGAATCACTCACTTAAGTTCGGAGGTGAGTTCCGGCGCTTCTACAACAACAACTTTGCCTCCGATATCGGCACCCTTAGCTTTAACAGCTTCAGTGAATTCGCAGCAGGACACGTGGATGGGTTCACCATCACAACCGGCAACCAGGCGAGCCGTATCGCAACCGGCGGTCTTGGCGCATTTGTCATGGATAGCTGGAAAATCCACCGCAACCTCACGTTGGAACTAGGGCTGCGCTACGAATGGAACCAGACGCCTACCGAGGCCCTCAACCGTTATGTCAACTTCATTCCTGCGACGGATTCGCTCGTTCAGACCAGCTCGCCGTATCAGCAGAACAACAAGAACTTCGAACCTCGAGTGGGATTTGCCTGGGACGCATTCGGAACCGGACACACCGTAGTGCGGGCGGGTTATGGCTACATGGTCGAGCAACCAATCGCGAATCTTGTCGGTGGTTTGACCACGAACCCGCCGTTCGCGCAGCCCCTTGCGTTCGTGGCGAGCAAAACAACTCCGTTTACCAGTTATGGAAATCTTATCTCGGCCGCCGGCGCCAGTGGTTTGAGTCCAGTGGTCGTCGATCCTAACTTCAAGAACTCGTACACGCAGCAGTTCAACTTCAACGTCCAGCAGCAGCTTGCACGCAACTGGGGAATGATGGTGGGCTACTTCGGCAACAAGGGAACAGATCTGCGCACCCGCGTAAACGAGAACCAATTCCTCTCTCCAGGAGTTAGGCCGTTCCCGAAACTGTCGGCCACCAGTCCGATTGATCCTGGCGTAACGCTAGGTAACATTTCCGAAAACATCAGCAAAGGAAACTCCAATTA
>CAZLIE010000135.1:0-11387 GCA_964559345.1 uncultured Terriglobales bacterium | reverse complement strand
GGAGTCCATTGTGCATCGCGGGCCTGACCAAAAAGCATTTTTCCAGAATGGCGAAATTTGTTTAGGGGCCACAAGACTAAACATCCTGGATGTTGAGAACGGCAAACAGCCATTCACGAGCCCAGATGGCGATATCGTGGTGGTATTTAACGGGGAAATCTTCAATCATCGGCAGATCCGCATGGAGCTGCTGGACGAAGGCTATGCATTCAAGACTGACTGCGATACCGAAGTCATCGTGAATGCATTCCACCGCTGGGGAAGGAATTGCTTTTCGCGATTTCGTGGGATGTTTGCCATCGCAGCGTGGGTGCAATCTGAGCGCAGGCTGGTGCTTGCCCGTGACCGAATGGGTATCAAGCCTCTATATCACTGCTTACAACGGGGCGAAATTTTTTTCGGTTCCGAACTCAAATGCATTCTGGCTCATCCTGGAGTCTCTCGCCACATTTCCATCCCCTCCCTGGACTGTTTCTTAAGCATGAACTATGTCCCTGCGCCGTCCACAATGATCGAAGGAATCGAGAAACTTCTGCCTGGGCATTTGCTGGAATGGCAGAACGGACGGAGCAATGTCGAGACCTACGTCCCAACTTCTTCTGTGCTGCCTGCGCCACGTTGTCTCGATAGCGCTGCGGAGGAACTCGATTCTTTGCTGATGGAGTCGGTCAAAGAGCAACTCGTGGCCGACGTGCCGGTCGGAGTTTGGCTGAGCGGAGGACTCGATTCCTCTACGATCTTGAGTTACGCCACCGCAGCGCAGAGCCGTCCCATACAGACATTTTCGATGACGTTGGGTGGCGACTCGAGCGATGAAAGCAGTTACATCAAAGAAGTCAGCACTCATTTTGGGACTCGGCACTTCCAACTGGATCTGAACACTGCGACAGACCTCTGCGACACGATAGAACAAATTCCGTATTACTGTGACGAGCCCAACGCCGACGCTGGAGCCTTGCCAGTCTGGTTTCTTTCCCGACTCACTCGCCAGCACGCTACAGTTGCCCTTTCTGGCGAAGGCGCGGATGAATTATTCGCGGGCTATCTCACGTACAAAGCTGACCGCGCGGCCGAATATGCGCGCCGAATTCCGAGCTTCGTTCGAAAAGCTGCTTTAGCAGGCTCTACTCTATTGCCGGTGTCCGATGAACGGATCGGTTTCGAGTACAAGCTCAAACGCTTTCTGCAGGGCTCATTGCTGCCTCTCGAACAAGCGCATGTTTTTTGGAATGGCACTTTCTCTGAAAAGCAAAAACTCGAATTGTGTTTATACCGCTCGGAGGGGATGAGGCTTCTCACGAGAGAAATGAAGAACGGCTCTGGCCTGCAAAGGTTTCTCGATTTCGATCAGCGTTACTATCTGCCCGACAACATATTGACCAAGGTTGATCGGATGAGCATGGCTCATTCGGTAGAAGTCCGGCCACCATTCCTTGATCCTCGCATTGTAGATTTTGCCGCCCGGCTGCCTCAAGAGTTCAAGCTGCGCGGCATGAAGTCCAAGTATGTCCTGCGCCGGCTCATGCGGGACAAACTCCCACCGACCACTCTGCGGCGGCGGAAGATCGGTTTTGATATCCCCACCCATAGGTGGTTCCGGGGCGCACTTCGTCCGCTGCTGTTGGATACAATATCCAAGGAAGCTGTTGAAGCTACAGGTCTCTTCAACTGGTCTGCGGTGCGGGCGTTGATCACGCGCCACCAAAGCAGGCAGGAAAACGTCGGCTACCACTTATGGGGATTGATGATTCTTTCGATGTGGATGAAACGATGGAAGATTGCCGTCCCACCCGCACTAGAACCCACGCCTGCTCGCGCGCGTGTTGCTGAGCTGGTTGAGTGCGTATGAGGGGTTCATAGCAATGCTGCGTTCCAAAATGGGTCGAAGTTGTTTGGCGGGCGCTCTGCTGTGGCTGACCTGCGGCTTGTTATTTGCCCAGACGCGCCCCAGCACGTTGTTAAGCGTCATCGTTCACGACACAAATGACGGACCAGTTGCCGGTGTGCAAGTAATTGCCAACTTTGAGCACGGGGTGCAGCTCACAGCGACGACGAACGAAGGCGGTATAGCAGATATTCCGTTGAGTTCCAGCGGGATGTGTTCGATTACCATCTCCAAGGCTTCTTTTCAGACGCAGACAGAAACCAATGTGGCGGTTCATTCGGGAGAGCCGATCGAGGTACGCTTCACGCTTATCCCAGCCATAGCTGATCGCCAGCAGGTTTCGGTAAGTGCCGATGCAGAGTCGCCAACACAAGAGGGCGGTTCAGCGCCTACTCAGTTGAGCGGTGAAGAGGTCAAGCGCCTACCGCTGAAGCCGGCCACTGTTGCCGACGCTCTGCCTCTGGTACCCGGAGTAGTGAGGGCTCCGGATGGCCAAATCGAGATTGCCGGATCCAACGAGTCCCAGAGTGCCATGCTGGTGAACTCGTTGAATGTCACAGATCCGCAAACGGGCCAGTTTGGAATCAGTGTGCCGACCGACAGCGTTCAATCTGTCTCTGTCTTCAAGACACCTTTTCTTGCGCAATATGGAGGATTCACCGCAGGCGTCGTCTCAGTGGAGACGAAGCGGGGCGGGGACAAGTGGCATTTTGACCTTGAAGACCCCTTTCCTGAGTTCCGGATCCGTAGCGCCCATCTGGTGGGCCTGCGAAACGCCTCGCCCATCGTGGCATTCGGCGGTCCGATCAAAAAAGATCGCATGTTTAGTTTCACCAGTATTCAGTACGTGCTCGACAAGAGGGCAGTGCGTACTTTGCAGTTTCCAAACAACGAGAGCCGACTGCAATCATTGAACCTGTTCACGCAGACTGACTATCTGCTGTCGCCCAAGCACATGCTCACCGCGACGCTCCACGTTGCCCCGCAATCCAGTCGGTACCTGAATCTCGACTTCTTCAATCCACGACCGGTGACTCCCAACCTCGGAGCCACAGACACCACCACGAGCGTGCTTGATCGCTATAGCTTCGAGTTGGGAGTGCTGCAGAGCGCATTCGGGTTCAGAACGAAGGATGCGAACACGCAACCTCAAGGCCAGGCTGACATGATACTCAGCCCGACTGGAAATAGCGGAAATTACTTCAGCAGCCAGGATCGAAATTCCGTCCGCTACGAACTGCGTGAGGACTTCTCGTTCAAACCGGTCGCTGCACGTGGTGACCATCAGATTACTGCCGGTGTTGAGACGTCGCGAACTGCCACGAGTGGCCAGTTCTTCGCCCGGCCCGTCGATATTGTGGATACCAATGGGAGTCTGCGGCGGAGCATCAGATTCCGTGGAGGCCACCCGTATGCCAATGCAGATCTGGATGTCTCATCTTTTGTCCAAGACCATTGGAGCTTGAGCAAATGGTTGGCTCTCGATCTTGGCACAAGAGTCGAGAAACAAAGGCTAAGTGACGCGCTACGGATAGCTCCGAAGATCGGCTTTGCAGCCAATTTGACTGGCGATCTTGGAACGGTACTGCGTGGCGGAGTTGGGCTTTTTTACCAAACTGTGCCTCTCAGCGCCTACATCTTTGGCAGATATCCCCGACAGGTAATAACCACGTTCGATCCGACTGGCAAAATAATAGACGGTCCTCGTTCGTTCGCGAACGTCATTGATTATGCGGGCAGACCGCTGTTGCCGTTTTGCCACCTCGGCCACCAGCCAGGAAATTTTGCTCCCTCCAGCGCCGCTTGGAACTTTGAGGTTGAACAACCCGTAGGTTCTCACCTGAAGCTACGCGCTGGATATCTGCAAAGTCAGTCTTATGGCTTGCTGGTTGTTGATCCAGGCAAATTTCGTGCAGGAGATGCATTCCTGCTGAGCGGCAGGGGTAAGTCGCAGTACCGACAAATGGAACTAACAAGCGCAGTCAAATTTAAAGATCGCAGGACGATGTTCTTCTCGTATGTCCACAGCCGCTCGCGAGGGAGCCTAAATCAATTCGATGGATATTTGGGAGATCTACCCTATCCAGTGATTCAGGCCGGGGTCTTTACCAACACGGCTGCCGACGTTCCTGATCGCTTCCTCACTTGGGGCACCATAGGGTTGCCATTGAAGCTTGAACTCGCACCAACTGTGGAGATTCGCACCGGCTTCCCTTATGCAGCCACTGACGTGTTTCACCAGTATGTCGGCATTCCCAATTCCGACAAAAGCCGCTTTCCCAGGTTTTTCTCATTCGATGCACGTGTGTCGCGAGATTTCGCCGTCAATCCCAAATATGGCGTTCGCCTCTCAGTGACCGGCCTGAACCTAACCGATCACTTCAACGCCCTTTCAGTACACTCCAATGTCACAGATCCTCAATTTGGCACATTTTTCGGTACTTATCCCCGACGACTCCGGCTGGACTTTGATGTTCTCTTCTGACGTGCGTTTCCGCCAACGCGTCATGCGAATGAAGGTTGTTACGAAAAACGCATTCGCAAAGCCGAGATGCATTTGCAGCAGCGGTTCAACGCCATGGGGAACACAGCAGGCAGGCAGAGAAAAACCGTCGCAAACTAGAAGAAGCCCGCGCGCGCTGCCATCGATAGCGCAGAAGGCTATCGTGTAAGCACCGGTAATCAACTCAGACAGCCAGAGGCTTATGTAAAAAGGAGCTCCAACGGAAGCTCCTTTTGTGTTCCGGGGTTGCGGCAATCCCAGTCCGAATTGTTTTGTGTTTACGAATTGCGCGACCAAATCGCACTTTTCGTATCTAATTAGCGCACCCGAAGAATCCAGAAGCCGTTATTCATATTTTTATCCAAGAAGTGAGACGAGTGTGGCTAAGCCAATTTTGTTGAGTGTGGACGACGATCCCGATGTTTTGCGTGCGATCGAACGCGATCTTCGTTCCCAGTATGGCGCTGAGTATCGCGTGATCGGAAGCGATTCCCCTGATGGCGCGTTGGATCTCCTCAAGCAGTTGAAGGTCCGTAACGACAGTGTTGCTCTACTGCTTGCCGACCAGCGCATGCCGCGCATGGATGGAGTTGAGTTCCTGCGGGAAGCCACCGGGATATTTCCCGGAGCCAAGCGTGCGCTGCTTACCGCGTACGCGGATACGAATGCTGCGATCAGCGCGATTAATCAGGCCAGCATCAATTACTTTTTCCTGAAGCCCTGGGACCCTCCAACCGAGCATCTCTATCCGCAATTGGACGATTTGCTCGAGGATTGGCAGGCGTCATTTCGTCCTACATTTCAAGGCATCCGCGTGCTCGGCACGCGTTGGTCGCCTCGATCCTATGAGTTGCGCGATTTTCTCGCGCGCAACCACGTTCCCTATCAATGGATTGACGTCGAACTTTCTGCCAATGATCCGGAAACCAAGCAGCTCCTGGACGCTCTGGGCCCAGAGGCTGCGAATCTTCCGGTCGTGCTCTTCCCGGATGGGACAAAGCTTCTCGAGAGCGTCCCCGCGGACGTGGCGCAAAAGGTCGGGCTGCGCACGCGGGCGCAAACCAACTTCTATGACTTGGCAATCGTCGGTGGCGGTCCGGCGGGTTTAGCCGCTGCCGTGTATGGCGCGTCTGAAGGTTTGCATACCGTAATGGTCGAGCGTGAAGCGCCCGGCGGTCAGGCGGGAATGAGTTCTCGTATCGAGAACTATCTCGGATTTCCCACCGGACTCAGCGGTGGCGATCTCGCCCGGCGTGCCGTAGTGCAGGCTCAACGTTTCGGAGTGGAGATACTGTCTCCGCAGGAGGCGGTTGGCGTCCGCGTCGAAGGTCCTTACAGGATTATCAAGATGGCGGATGGCAATGAGATTTCATGTCATGCTCTGATGATTGCGACCGGAGTGCAGTGGCGCCGACTCGATGCTCCGGGTGTCGACCGGCTGCAGGGTGCGGGAGTTTACTACGGTGGCGGCGCTACCGAAGCCCTGTCCTGCCAGGGCGAGATCGTGTATGTGATCGGTGGCGCGAACTCAGCCGGACAGGCGGCCATGAACTTTGCCCGATACGCCGATCGTGTCGTGATTGTGGTGCGCGGCGAGTCGCTTTCCAGCACGATGTCGCAATACTTGATTGACCAGATTCAACAGACGCCTAACATTCAGTTGTGGACACACGCCAGCGTCGCCGAGGTGCATGGCGAGTCGCACCTCGAAGAAATTTCCGTGCTCTGCTCCGACACCGGCAAAATTGAACGCGTAACCGCGAGCGCAATGTTTATCTTTATCGGGGCGTTACCACGGACCGATTGGCTGGCGAATATCGTCGAGCGCGATGAGCGCGGGTTTCTCCTGAGTGGTCCCGATCTCATTCGTGACGGACAGCGCCCGAAGGGATGGCCACTTGACCGCGATCCGTTCTTGCTGGAGACGAACGTCCCCGGCATATTCGTTGTCGGAGATGTGCGCCACGGTTCTATCAAGCGTGTAGCTTCCGGAGTCGGTGAAGGATCGGTGGCGGTGCAGTTTATCCATCAGTATTTGAGCAAGGTCTAAATGGTCGATAAAGCGGAATTACTTCGGGTGCCGGCATTCGCCGATCTGCCCGACGATCAGATCGAGTGGTTCCTCAGCAAATCGCAGGAAGCACATCTGGATCCGGGTGAGATCTACGTTCGCCAAGGCGATCCGGCGGACTGGATGTTCGTAATCCTCGAAGGTCAATATCAGTGGCGCGGCGAATTTGGCGGCGAGACTGTTGTCATCCCCGGCAAGGCGGGCGAAGTCACCGGCATGCTGCCTTTCTCCCGCATGAAACAGTTCACCGTTACAGGCAGAGCTGTCACTGCTGGCCGCATTCTGAAGTTTCCGGCTTCATTGATCCCCGAGCTTGTGCAGCGGATGCCAGAGCTAACTTCGCGGCTGGTTGGCTACATGTCCGACCGGATCCGTGAAGTCACTCGTATCGAACAACAACGCGATCGCCTGGTCTCGTTAGGAAAGCTTTCTGCGGGTCTTGCACATGAACTCAACAATCCGGCCTCCGCCGCACAGCGTGCCACCAACCAACTGGGAAAGATTCTCAGAAAGATCAGGGACGCGAGTCTCGAGTTGGGAAGGCGCGAGCTCACCCCCGCACAAAAATCGGAGATCGAAAAGCTGGAAACCTGGTTCACCCAACAGGATGTTCCGCCGCCCAATGCGCTGACCATCGCCGACCTCGAGGACCAGATTGATTCGCTGCTACGCAGTCACGGACAGAATGACCTGTGGCAACTCGCCGCCAGCCTTGCGCGGAGAAACATCAAGCCGGAGGCACTCGAATCGTTGTTCGCGGCGCTCGATGCCGATACCGCCCGCGCCGCTCTGATTCGAATCGCGGCTTCAGTAGAGGCGGCAAGTCTCTTGCATGAAATCGAAAGCAGCACTTCGCGAATCTCGGATCTCGTCCGCGCCATTAAGGAATACACGTATATGGATCAGTCGCCGGTGCAGAACGTGGACATCGTGAAGAGCCTCGAGACCACGTTGACAATCCTCAATCACAAACTGAAACAAGGAATCGTGGTGCAGCGCGAGTATGAGCCGGTTCTACTCGTGAACTCATTCGGAAGCGAGCTTAACCAGGTGTGGACAAACATCATCGACAATGCAATCGATGCCATGAACGGAAAAGGCGAACTTCGCGTCAGGACCTATCGTGAAGATGGGTGCGCTGTAGTCGAGATCGGAGACAACGGTCCCGGGATTTCACCCGAAATAGAAGCACACATCTTTGAACCTTTTTTCACCACCAAGGGAGTTGGGAAGGGAACCGGCCTCGGGCTCGACACTGTTCAGCGAATCGTAAAAAAACACCGCGGAAATATTCAGGTCGATTCCAGGCCCGGCGACACACGCTTTCAAGTGTGGCTCCCATTGGCCGAACCCACCGCTTAGCGCCGCGAGAGACAGTTAGATTTAGAACAGCCACACGCGAGTCACTAAACATTCCAAGTTGCCCATGCACGTGTGGACGCGGGCGCCCTCGCCCGGATGTTGACTTTGCTTGCGTCTGAAGTAAAGCATTCTTTAACAACCCAAACACTCCCCCAAAGAACTTCCGTGGGACGAACACCCACCCGGGCGAGGGCGCGCCCGCGTACACATGTGCATGCCTGGATTTTCTTCTCTGTGCTGTCGATTCCGCATCTGCCCATTCGACATGTAAGCAAGAGCCAGAAACAAACGGCTCAGAGGAGCAGGATATGGAGCGGCAGAAGACAGGCTTTCAGGTTTGCGACTTAATCGGAGGAACAGTTCTGGTGTCCCTCGGGCTGGTGACTCTGTACGAGAACGTGGCCAGAGTAGTTGCGCGCCTGTCCTGTGTGGCTAGCGCTCATGGCGCCGGCCTGGTGCCGGCGATAACCCTGGCGGCGGCCCGAGTTGCGCACGTGTACGCGACTCAGTACCACCAGTTCATGCATGGCTTTTCCCAGCACACATGCCTGCTGTCGTGGCCGCTACTGCTGGTGATTGCTGGAACGTTCTTGTCGCGGGATACTGATCCGGCCAAATTGCAGCCAAGTTCCCACAAAAGAATTTCGGGTTTGTCGATTTGATCCCCCGTCGTTCGACATTGATATAGAGAGTCATTTGCAGACCCAATAAGGAGACATATCAAATGCGATGCATGGTGCTAGTGAAGGCGAACAAGGAATCCGAAGCAGGCGTTCTTCCCACAACTGAGCTGTTAACGAAGATGGGCCGGTACAACGACGAGCTCGTGAAGGCAGGCATCATGCTGGCGGCCGATGGACTTCATCCGAGTTCCAAGGGTAAGCGGGTAAAGTTTTCGGGAGAAAAGCGGACCGTAATTGATGGGCCTTTCACCGAGTCAAAGGAGCTGATTGCCGGCTATTGGCTCTGGCAAGTGAGATCGATGGACGAGGCAGTCGAGTGGCTGAAGCGCGCGCCATTTGATGGTGGGGCCGAGATCGAGATTCGCCCTGTATTTGAGGTGGAGGACTTCGGCGCCGGACTCACTCCGGAACTCAGACAGCGACGGGAGGAGCGGTTAGAGAAACTAGCCTCTGCAAAAAAGTAGAGATGGCCCGTCGATTTTTCTAGTGACGGTTCGACGTATAGGTAGAGTGCAGGTTTGGACGGTCAAAGCGTTTTGCGAAGGCTGACTCACAACAGAAACAATTAAATAATAAGGAGACGTAACGATGCGATTCATGATGATAGTCAAACATCCTGAGAGATCAGGCCTCCCGCCCAAGGAATTGATGGATGCAATAGCCAAGCTCAGTGAGGAATCTGCCAAAGCGGGCACGATGGTCGGCGGTGGTGGACTCGCCTCAACCGCGACTGGAGCCCGCGTCCGGCTGTCCAACGGCAAGATCTCCGTCATCGACGGTCCTTTCACTGAAGCTAAAGAAGTGATCGGTGGTTATGCCCAGTTTGAGTTGAAGTCCAAAGAAGAGGCGGTGAAGGGAGCGGTGGAGTTCATGGAGCTCCACAAGAAGTACTGGCCAGGCTGGGAGGGAGAGACGGAAGTGCGTCTGATGTTTGAGCCGGGAGAATTTTGTTCCGAGATGAAGAGCGATTCCTTCGAGGAGACAGTCAGTAAATAGACCTGTAGTCGGTGCAGATCGGCTTGCGCAAGCAGAGGGAAGATGGTGTCATGTGTAGTTGTGACACCTACTTCCACACATAGCGCGATTGACGCGGTCTGGAGGATTGAATCGCCGCGGCTGATTGCCGGTCTCACCCGGATTGTGCGCGACGTCGGTCTCGCCGAGGATCTCGCTCAGGATGCTCTCATTGCTGCGCTTCAGCAGTGGCCAGAGTCGGGCGTTCCGGACAATCCGGGCGCCTGGCTCATGACCGCCGCCAAGCATCGTGCCATCGATCACTTCCGCCGCAACGCGCTGCTCGAACGCAAACATGAGGAGATCGGTCGTGACCTTGAGGCCCAGGAGAGAGCTGTGCCGGATCTTGAATCCAAGCTCGACGACAACGTCGGGGATGATCTCCTCAGGTTGGTATTCATATCCTGCCACCCGGTACTCTCGCGCGAGGCCCGCGTTGCGCTGACTCTCCGTTTGCTCGGTGGTCTGACCACCGACGAAATAGCTCGCGCCTTTCTGATCCCAGAGCCGACAATTGCGCAACGCATCGTTCGGGCCAAGCGCACTCTCACTGAAAAACGCGTGCCGTTTGAAGTTCCTCGCGGAGCTGACCTTGCCGCGCGTTTGTCTTCCGTTCTCGAAGTCATCTATTTGGTCTTCAACGAGGGATACGCGGCGACCTCGGGCGGAGACTGGATGCGGCCTGCACTGTGTGAAGAGGCTCTGCGGCTCGGGCGCATTCTTGCCGAGCTCGCATCGCAAGAAGCCGAAGTTCACGGTCTGGTCGCATTGATGGAAATCCATGCGTCGCGATCGAAGGCGCGCGTGGGTTCCTCCGGAGAACCAATCCTGCTGCTCGATCAAAATCGGGGACAGTGGGACCAACTGCTGATCCGTCGCGGCCTCGCCGCTCTCGAGCGCGCAGAAAAACTCGGCGGCCCGCGGGGCTGGTACACACTTCAGGCCGCGATCGTCGCCTGCCATGCTCGTGCGGCGACTCCGACCGACACCGACTGGGCGCGCATTGTGTCCCTGTACGAGGCGCTTGCACAACTCGCGCCGTCACCGGTGGTGGAGCTGAATCGCGCGGTCGCTGTCGCAATGGCTTTTGGGCCTGCGGCGGGTCTTGAAATTGTGGACGCGCTCACTGCAGAGTCATCGCTTAAGGGCTATCATTTGCTCCCGAGCGTGCGTGGCGATCTTCTCAAAAAGCTGGGCCGTCTTAGTGAAGCTCGCTCTGAGTTCGAGCGTGCCGCATCGCTCACCCGCAATGCTCGCGAGATCAACCTTCTGCAGGAACGTGCTCGAGCGTGCGCGACAGGCTCTGCGTCATCCGAGCAAGTCTGACGCAAGCCGGGTAGCGCCTCACTTTGAAATTCGCCTGCGCTTTGAGTACATCAATAGGTTTGCGAACGCGAGTAGAAACAAGCCTGTAAAGAGAATCATCTTCGGCGGGTATCCCATGAAGTAGCTGAGCAGTAAGCCTGCCGGGATTGATGCATTAACTAATATCGCCTGGGTTCTTTTCGGCATCCTGGCGCTCATAGTGGGTCTCCGCTTAAGCTTTTCTTGTAAGGGCCGCGCTTTCCCGGTTGCGGCGTGTAGCTATCCGCCATCAGGATGATTTCTTGCAGACTCCAAACGTGATCGCTCAGGTTTGCCGCCATTGCCGGAGTGACCGGCCGAAGCTGCCGACCTGATCTTAATCTTCGGTGCAGAAGTGGGTGCAGGAGGACGACCTTACGCTGATTGTTTGCGATTTCGCCGGGTCGACACACGGAATGTCCTCTTCATCCGCGTAAAAAATATCCAATGACTTCCATACGAATCGACAAATGGCTTTGGGCTGCCAGATTTTTCAAGACGCGAGCGCTGGCCGCCCGCGCCTGT
>CAZLIE010000134.1:0-11945 GCA_964559345.1 uncultured Terriglobales bacterium | reverse complement strand
GTGATCTTCATGCTGCAGGAGAACCGATCATTCGACACATATTTCGGCCAGCTAAACGCCTATCGCACTGCCCACGGCTTACCGGCAGATGTGGATGGAATGCCCGCAAACGCCTCAAATCCCGCCGATGACGGGACAACCGTGACTGCGTTCAAGCTGAACAATCTATGCATCGAGAACATGTCGCCTGCTTGGCTCGAGAGCCATGGCGATTACAACAGGTTCGATCCAACCGGCCCGCCGCTGATGGATGGCTTTGTCCACACGGCTGCTGGAATTGCGCAATTTGAGGGTTTGAAAGACACCAAGGGCATTCGCGCGATGGGCTATTACAACGAGAACGATCTCCCTTACTACTACTTCATGGCGAGTAGCTTCGCGACATCTGACAGGTGGTTCGCGCCCATGCCCACTAACACCGGTCCAAATCGCATCGCCATATTTGCCGCAACGACGCAGGGCCATGTGCATGAGCCTACCCAGGAACTTACTGCTCCAACTATTTTTCACGCAATGGAAAGCGCGAAATTGTCCTGGAAGATCTATTACACCAACACACTCGCGGATGGAGTAACGCCGGCCTCATCGTTGAACAACTATTGGCCGACCTTCTACAACGCGCACCGCGATAAAGTTGTACCGCTCAGCCAATACTTCACTGACGTGAAGAGCGGCACGCTTCCCGCATTCTCGTTTATAGAAACCGGGTTCTTCACCGGTGACGATGAACATCCGGGAATCGGAAACAACATCACCACCGGAGAGAACTTCGTCGCCAACATCATCAACAGCTTGATGGGAAGTGTTTCGTGGAAGGACTCTGTGTTCGTCCTCACAACGGATGAAGGTGGTGGGGCATACGATCATGTGGTTCCAATGACGGCTGTGCAGCCGGACGGGATTCCGCCCCAGGATTTGCAGACGAACGATCCTCGGGGAGATTTTACCCGCACCGGTTTCCGCGTGCCCTTGATTGTTGTTTCGCCGTTTACTAAGAAGGCATACGTCTCCCATTCTCCTGCTGACTCGACGGCAGTACTCAAGTTTGTGGAGACGCGCTTCGGCCTCAAGTCGCTGACGAAACGGGACGCGGCGCAAAGCGATATGACGGAATTTTTCAACTTCGCGCAACCGCCATGGCAGACGCCTCCGAGTCCGCCGGCCGCCCCGGTGGACAATAGCCGCTGCTACGACGGACTGCCGTAGAGTCCGGAGTTTAGCCGGCCAATACCTCTCGATTTGAAAACCTTCTGGGCGAAAAGGCACGCAGGTCGAAGCCGGTCTCTTTGCCTTCGATCATTTGTCGCATCAGTATCGCCGTGACCGGCGCGAGAAGGATGCCGTTGCGGAAGTGTCCGGTTGCAATGAATGTGCCGGGTATGGTTCCCGGCCCAAGGATTGGCAGGCCGTCAGGTGTGCCCGGCCGCAGTCCCGCCCATGCCTCGATGATTCGAGCCTCACCTATAGCGGGAACTAGATTCGCAGCCGCCCGATGCAGGCGTTGGATAGTGTCCGCATCCACAGTCTTGTCGAATCCGGCTTCCTCGACCGTAGCGCCGATTAACACTCGGCCCTCGCTGCGGGGAAGCAGATAAACCTCGGCCGACCGGACAGTATGCCGTAGTTTTCGGTCTGTGGGAATGACCGCCAGCATCTGTCCTTTCACCGGATGAGTGGGAACTTGCGCGCCAGCAACTTCGCGGGCCCACGCTCCGCAACAGTTCACGAAGATGCTGGCGTGGTAGGGGCCGCGCTGTGTCTTGACTTCCAGATGCTGGTCAATCGCGAGCGTCACGGACTCAACGCGCGCCTCATGATGGACGACTGCTCCAATCTCCTTCGCGGTCCTGAGAGTGGCTTGAGTTAGCAGCTTTGGATCGACGATCGACTCCCGCAACAAAAACACTCGGTCGTTCTGCTCGAGAGAAGGTTCGAGTTCGGCGACCTCTTCCGGCGAGAGTGGCGGACCCGAGAACGGTTCGCTTTCGCCTGCGAGATACAGAGCGTCGCGTTGCTCGAATCCGGTCTTGAGGCCGGAGCGCAGTTCGAGGTCGCGCACGTAATCTGGATACATCGACGCGCTGGCCTCGGCCAGCGGGCGCAGCGCAGGATGCAGGTCGGGATCCGTCGCGGCCAACATTCCGGCGGCGGCATAGGACGCTTCCCGTCCCGGCTCGCCGCGATCGAGGACGGTAACGGTTGCCCCGAGGCGGCGCAGCTCGATGGCGAGCGAAAGCCCGATTATTCCGCCGCCGGCGATCAGGACATCACTGGATTGCACTTGTTGATTGTAGCGTCAGCAGAACGCCAGCTTAAGATCCCTCGTGCGCGGGCAGCGCGACCTGCGTCTCGGCCCGCTGTTGCTCGCCAGCAGTAAGGAGACGCGCGAAGACGACCAGACGCTTTGGAGCCGGACCGACGTAATAAGTCGGATAGCAGGTGATTAACGTCAGCCGCGGATCCGGAGTGTTCTTCAGTACGGAAAGATCGTCAGGATCTACGATCTTTTTTCCGGTAACTTCGAATGTGTAAGTCCGCCCTTCACGCCGTACTTGGATGTCATCCCCTTTTTCCAGTTCGTAGATATGCCGGAAAAAAGTGTCACGATGGGCCGAGATCACAGCATTTCCGTTCTCGCCGGGGACGGGAGTGTTCTTCAAGTGTCCAGGGCCGATGCGAAGCGCCTTATGATTCGTCCCCTCGACGACGATCACGTCGAGATTGATCTTCTGAATCGATACGCGCGTCAGTCCGTCATCTTTCACTGCTGCTGCTGCGCCGGCAGTGGCAGATGGGACCGAGCTCTGCTGCCGCTCCCACTCCTGATGCAACGCCTGCTGCTCGCGATACATCGCCAGGTATTCGGATCCAACGTAGGCCAGAAGGCACAAACCCGCGACCATTAGAACGAACGAAAGCCGCTGGCGTGTAGCTTGCTTGTGCACTTTCGGCCAGCCCGCCTGAATCTGCGCCCACTCACGACGAACGTGCTCTCGCGCCGCAGCTTTCAGCAGACTCGCCTCATTAAGCAACCGAGATGGATCGAATCTACGCATGCAGTATTTTGGGGCGTGAAATGCCCTGAAGGATAGATGCCTGAATCGTGAGTGTCACGATGTGGATTCGTGTTCCGCAGGTTACTTGTGAGCTGGACGGGTACGAAGAGCAGAGATCACTCCGCCCACCAGAATACCGAAACCAATCACCGAGAGTAGCGGCAGCGAGCTGCTTCCGTTCGGCAAGTCATTCGACGAGGGCAGCGGAGGCGCCGATTGGTTGTTAAATGCGCCGCCGGTATTGGCCGTACTGCCTGCTGCCGTCGGGTTCACCATTTCGAACTTGATTTCATTACGCGTGCCAGAAATCGGTGTGCCATTGGCATCCACGACGCGTACGACCAGATCGTGTGCTCCCGGAGTAAGCCCGCTAAACGTGTAGCTGGCATCGCTGGTCCGCACTGGATCGCGGTTATCCAGGCGAAGCTCATAAATCGGAGTTCCAGACGCAGAAGCCGGTCGAACCTGCTCGTACCGCACGACAATCGAGGTCTGCGCAATCTTTTGATTTGCTTGTGGATAGACAATCCTCAGGGCAGACGGTTGCACTGCCAGTGCGGCAGTGCCGGGTCCCGATTGCTGACCAATCAACGCGGAGGCCTGCCTCTGCAGCCCAAAAGGAACGGCGAGCGAGAATGCGAAGATGAGGACGTGAGCGCGAACTTTCTTCATACGGGTATAACGTTATTACTCGGTTACTATTAATTGGAATCGATGTGCCAACCAATCCCCTGCGCTTACCACCGGCGGATGAACCCTAAATCTCTGACCTGAGAACCACAAGTTCCACCAGATCAGGTGTTTACTAGAACACTACTGCCGGAGCCCGTAAGGTTGTGCTGAGCAACATCTGTTTTGGCTTATGCAATTCCATAACCCAAGTTGCTGTTTTAAACCAGACGAAGCTAAGAATATTGCCTTAGGAGTTCTCAAATAATCCAAAGCGACGGAGCAAGAAGAACATGAGTCCAACGAGGAAACCACCAAACCAATTCGCATCTAAACGTGATTAGCCTAGCGGGAGTTTCAACGCGCTTTGACCAATAAACGAATCCCCACGCTTTACCAGCTGGGTCAGAACACTCCTGATCGCCGCATCCTCGACCGAATCACACGAGATTTTTCCTGGCAGAGATCCGCTGACGACCCAAAAAGTGATGAGTGGGAGACGTTGCTTAGCCGCGAATGGCTCGTCACCAACGGCTTGGGAGGCTACGCCTCGGGAACCGTGAGCGGCGCTCCCACTCGAAGATTTCACGGTGTGCTCATCGCGGCTCTGCCTGCCCCACATGGCCGCACTATGATGCTGAACGATGTCTCTGAAGAAGTACGGCTTCCCGGAGGCGAGACGTACGATCTCGGCGGCGAAGAGACCGCCGCCGGCGTCAGTAACTTCCGAGCTGTCTCACATCTTGATGCCTTCCGCCTCGAAGCTGGGCTGCCGGTTTGGATTTACAAGTTCAAGGATCACGTTCTAGAAAAGAGAATTCATCTTGTAAATCGGCAGAACACTGCCCACGTAACGTACATCTGGCGCGGTCCGGATTCAGTGAAGTTGAAGATTCGCCCGGCAATGTACTTCCGTCCACACGAAGGGACTCTCAGTGGACTGGATCCCCAGAAATATTCCGCTGCGGCTCACGGCAACTGGGTGGAAATTACGAACCACTCCGATCTTCCTACTCTGAAAATCGCGCTCAGCAGAGCCAACGTAAAGATCAAAGAAGAGCCAAAAAGATTGCCGGACCTGCGCTTTCGAACCGAAGAAAGTCGAGGCTATGACTATCAGGGTGATCTCTGGTCGCCCGGATGTTTTCACGTCGAGCTCAAACCAAACCAGCGCGTGACCCTGATGGTTTCCACCGAGTCGTGTGAAGTGCTCGATGCCTTGGAATCGGAAGAGGCATTTCACGCCGAAATGGAGCGCCGGCGAAGGCTGGTGAGCATCTGCCATAGCGCGCTGAAGGATGGATTGGGTGGTGAGTTAGTGCTTGCAGCCGATCAGTTTTTGATCACTCCTGCGGGACGCGTTGCCGATACCGCACGAGCTTTGGCAGCGGGAGATGAAATCCGTACGGTCATTGCCGGATATCACTGGTTCACCGACTGGGGCCGCGACACGATGATTAGCCTCGAAGGCCTGACGTTGGATACCGGACGTCACGCCGAAGCCGGTTACATTTTGAGGACGTTTGCGCACTACATCCGCGACGGCTTGATTCCCAACATGTTTCCGGAGGGCAAGAATGACGGTTTGTATCACACAGCCGACGCTACCTTGTGGTTTTTTCATGCGGTAAATCGTTACGTCGCCCATACGAACGACCGCGCAACGTTACGTCTGCTGCTGCCGCAACTGACGGATATCGTCCATTGCCATCAACAAGGCACGCACTTCGGAATCAAGGTTGATCCCAAAGACGGCCTGCTCACGCAGGGCGCGCCGGGTTATCAACTCACATGGATGGACGCTAAGGTAGGGGATTGGGTGGTGACTCCACGCCGAGGTAAGGCGGTCGAGATCAATGCGCTGTGGTACAACGCTCTTCGTCTGTTGGAAAATTGGGTGCGCGAGGAGCGCGGAGAGGAAGAAGCGAACCTACTCGGCGAGGCTGCCGATCGCGCCTACGATTCATTCAACAGCCGCTTTTGGTGCAAGCAAGAGCACTACTTATACGACGTTGTGGACAGCGAAGAGGGCGACGATCCGGCGATTCGCCCCAACCAAATCTTTGCGATATCTCTGGATCATCCGATTCTCGATGACCGCAATTGGGCGCGAGTGCTCGAAGTTGTGAGCAAGAAACTCCTCACCCCGGTCGGGTTGAGGTCACTTTCACCCGATCATCCTGATTACAAGCCGAGTTACTACGGCGATTTGCGCGCGCGCGATGCTGCCTATCATCAAGGTACAGTCTGGGCTTGGCTGATCGGGCCATTCGTAGATGCTTATCTGAAGGTGTACCCGGACGACTTCATCACTGCTCGCGGCTTCTTGAGCGGGTTCACGAATCATTTGAGCGAAGGATGTATCGGGTCGGTCAGCGAAATCTTCGATGCGGAGCCGCCATTCACGCCCCGCGGCTGCATCGCTCAGGCATGGAGTGTGGCGGAATTAGCTCGGTCATGGGTCAAAACCGCAGCATCAATGTCAGACTCTAAAATTTCTGAAATTAAGCGTTCGAGCGAACCGGCACTGAAGTAGCTCAGATTTTTCTTCGTGCGCTCTGACTCCAGCATGCAGGCGGCTGCGCTACTTCGTGATTTTGGTTGGCAGCGTGGAATCCTGGGCAGCGGCTACTTTGGTTGCATCCATCACCAGGGGAGCGTGATCGTAGAAGTTGATTGTGGCCTGCAGCGACTTACGCTTGTCCCATTCATCGCGCGGAACACGGAAGCTAACCACCATCAATCCACTCTGTTCTTTTTCCGCAGGAATGCTGGATTCCGATTGAAACGGCTTCGAACCGGCCACTGCAAGTTCCGGATACGCCTGCACAATGCGCTCAAAATCGGAAGCTGGGGCCGCATCGTCGGTGTATTCGCCCTTCTCAGTTACGAGTTTTGCTTGCAGATTTTTCACGTACATCGGTTTCTGGATCGCATTTTTTACGTCCAGGCCGATCGTGACAAGCACTTGATCGCTCTTTTCAACATCTTGATCGAGCGTTCCTGTCGCGCTGGGGGAGATAGAACCTTTCGATTCAATGTGTACCGGCAGCGCGATTACTTTGTTTACGGAGCCGGAAGATGTCGGCGCCTTTCGCGATCCCAGCAGATAAACGCCAATAAAAATCGCCAGAACGGCCGCGGCGATTGCCACAGGAAGGATGGGAGGAAGATTCCAACGCGCGCTGTCGAGCTCTTCCGTCATCGGAATATGACCGGCGTCAGGACGCGGTTGTTCGGATTTTTTCACTTCAGGGCCAGTTGGACTCGACATTTTGGCCTCCTTCGGCAACTCTGAATCTATGATGCGGCTTTCTGTGTGCCCGTAACTTCTCGTCGAAGATGGCGCTGCATTTCCAAAATGAACGCATCTGGAGGCAATGTGTTTAACACATCGTTTGCAGTGAGCCACGCGCGACGCGCTTGTACGACGCCAAAACGCATTTTCTCCATATGTGAAGTGTGATGGGAATCGGTATTGATGACGATTTTCACGCCACATTCTTTAGCCATCTTGAGGTTACGATCGCATAAGTCGAGCCGATCTGGATAAGCGTTCAGTTCCATTGCGACACTGTGGGCGGCAGCCGCGCGGAAAACTGCCTCCATGTTGAAGCCGTAACCATCGCGCCGGAGAAGAATACGTCCTGTCGGATGTCCTAAAAGCGAAATATGACCGCTGGTTATCGCACGAAACAGGCGATCAGTCATTTGCTGGGGCTCTTGCTGGAAATGCTAATGGACGCTCGCAATCACGAGATCCATTTCGTCGAGCACATCGCCCGAGAGGTCCAGTTCACCATCGGCGAGAATATCGACCTCAATTCCGGCGAAAACACGGATTCCATCAGCCTTCGCGCCTGCCTCGCGGATTCTCTGAATGTGCGCCACAGCGCGTTTGTCGTCGAGACCATTCGCAAACGCGAGATTTTTCGAGTGATCGGTGATGGCCATATACGAATATCCGCGCTCGCGCGCCGCATCGATCATCTCTTCGATGGTGCAACGGCCGTCTGTTTCGACGGTGTGCATGTGGACGTCGCCACGAATGTCGCCGAGTTCAATCAGTTTCGGCAGACGATGCTGTTCGGCGGCTTCAATCTCGCCTTGGTTTTCGCGCAATTCCGGCGGAATGTAGTCCAGCTTCAGCGCTGAATAGACTTCTTCTTCCGTCGCGCCGGCCACGCGCGAGCCGTCGTCGATACGTGTGAGCGCGTACTCGCTCAACGTATATCCCATCTTGATTGCGCGCTGACGAATGGATACGTTGTGCATTTTCGATCCGGTGAAATATTGGAGCGCCGCGCCGAATGATTCCGGTTTGAGTGTCCGAACGTCCACTTGCATGCCGCCGCGAAGCTTAAAGCTGACTTTGTTCCCGCCCTTCACGAGCACTTCGGTGATTCCGGGAAAAGTAACGATGCGATCGAGCAGAGGATCGAGGCGCTCGTCTGCACAACAAGGGCCGGTGATCAGGATATCGAGATCTCCAACTGTGTCGCGTCCGCGACGCAGCGAGCCGGCAGCCGTGATCTTCTCGATGCCTGGCATCTCGGCGAGAAAGTCACGCAGCTTGTCGGCTATGCGTTCGGCAGCATCGAGCAAAAAGCGTCCGGAGATGCGTCGATATTCTTCAACGCCTTTCAGGATTTTCTGTTCGTGCTTCTCGCCCATCCGCGGCAATTCGCGGATCTTGCCTTCGCGCGCGAGCTTCTCGACGCCATCGATATCGCATATCTGAAACGCGTCCCAAATGAGCGCAATGGTCTTTGGTCCGAGGCCCTGGATTTTCAACAGCTCCAGCATTGACGGTCGATATTTCTGCAGCAGCTCTGCATGCAGACCGAAATTGCCCTCTTTGACGATCTGCTGAATGTTGCCGGCCATCCCCTTGCCAATCCCGGGAATCTCGAGGAGTTTCTTGGTCTCCACCGCAATGTCGGCCACACGATAAGGCAGCCCCTCAATCGCCTCGGCTGCCCGGCGATAAGAACGGATGCGGAAAGGATCGTCGCCACGAATTTCCATCAGATCGGCTGTCTCGTAGAAGATCGCCGCGATATTTCGGTTTTCCATAGTCAGTCGTCGTCAATTCTAAACAGGAGGGGGAAAATGAGTCTCAAACCACCCAACTGGCGCGATCAACAAAAAACCCAGCCACATCAGGCTGGGTCGCATAAGAACTCTAAAAAAGATTAGTAGCTTAGCCGATTTTAACAACGCCCTCAGCTTGCGGACCTTTCTGGCCCTGCACGATTTCAAACTCAACCTGGTCGCCCTCTTGAAGGCTCTTGTAGCCCTCACTCTTGACGGCGCTGTAGTGGACGAACACATCGGGACCGCTTTCCTGGCCGATGAATCCGAATCCTTTTGCGTTGTTGAACCACTTCACTGTGCCTCTAATGCGTGTCATTTCCATCTTCATTTCCTGGTTCATGGGACCGAACTAGAGTCGGAGACCCGTACTGCCAGAACTTCCCTTGGGGACTGCACAAGGAGATTCACTGACGCGCTTTTTGGAAGGGAGGGGAACAGCGTGTCCGTTATTCTTGGGTCCTAGTGAGGTTGCTGGTTAGTTACGATTATCGCGGCAATGAGGGCTGTTGTCAAAGCAGTAAACATCAAGAGCGGTCCTCTCTGGGGCGTCAAACTATGCCATTTAGCTCTAGGGCTTCCTTCACTGAGAGGAGAGCCAGAATATTGAAGCCAAAGTCTTTGCGTCGCGAATCTTCCCCATGTTGGCCATCTTGAGGACCTGAGGCAGGGAAAAGAACTTGGTTTCGATGCGCTCGTCATCCTCAGGAGCGGCTTTGCCCTGGCTGAGTCCGCTGGCAAGGAAGACTTCCATGATCTCGTCGAGAATCCCAGGACTGACGTAGAACTTCAGAGCGCGTTTCCAGCGCTTCGCCGTGAGACCGGTTTCTTCCAGCAACTCACGTTTAGCCGCTCTGGCGGCCTTTTCGCCGGGTTCAATGTGTCCGGCGGGCAGCTCCCAGAGATACTGGTCGGCGGTGTATCGATACTGCTTCTCGAGCAGAACCCAAGGCGGAGAAACGGAGTCATCCACGGCCAAAACCACTACCGATCCGCGGTGCCGGATAATTTCCCGCAGCGCGGTGACGCCTTTAGGTTCCCGCACGTAGTCCGCAACCACGGTGAACACCTTGCCGCGGAAAGCAATCTTGCGAGACAGAATTTTGGCACGTTTCGGCTTGGGCAGCTTCAGGTCCTTGTTACTGGATCGAGACTTGGATTTCCTCATGAAGCGATAGCCTATCATTGCGGAAGAAGTGCAATTGCTTTATTGCCATGAGTTACCGAGTATTACTCCCGTAACGGAGATTTGAGCGTTTTGCCGCTCAAGTGGCTGGGAGTGAGTTAGCATTTTCAGATGATTATCTGGGAAAGCATCTAGCTCTTCTACATTTACATTCCTGTTTCACGTCACGCCTCGGCATTTGCACTTGCTGGGGCGTTCATGTGTCTAGGGCATGGGACGTGCGACATTTGCCCCTGACCCATTCATCTGCCTTGCCTGTTCTATAATTTGCGGTTTGCCTTGCTGCGGGAAATTCTTATGCCTACTACCCTTACAACACATCCACTGAAACTAGCCAAACGCATGAAGCGGCTGGGGACTGAAACTGCCTTCGAAGTCCTTGGCCGAGCGCGGGCCCTGGAGGCGAGTGGCCGAGACATCGTTCATCTCGAAATCGGAGAGCCTGATTTCGATACTCCCGAAAACGTGATCGACGCCGGGGTCAAGGCGCTACAAGGCGGCTGGACGCATTACGGTCCTTCCGCCGGGCTGCCCAGCTTGCGCGAGGCAATTGCAGAATACGTCAGCCAGACCCGTGACATTCACGTCGCTCCAGAAGAGGTGGTCGTAGTCCCGGGAGGGAAGCCGATCATTTTCTTTTCGATCCTGGCGCTGGTCGAAGAAGGTGACGAAGTCATCTATCCGAATCCGGGTTTCCCGATTTATGAATCGATGATTGAGTTTCTTGGTGCCCGCGCTGTGCCGATTCATCTGCGGGAAGACCGTGAATTCCGGCTCGATGTTAACGAGCTCGCAGACAAGATCAATGACCGCACGAAAGTCATCATTCTGAATTCACCGCACAATCCCACTGGCGGAGTGCTGGAAGAAAGAGATATTCGGCAGATCGCGGCCGCTATCGGAGACCGCGACATCATGGTTCTCTCCGATGAGATCTACAGTCGCCTCATCTTTGAAGGTGAGCACTTCTCGATTATGTCAATCCCGGAGTTCCGCGATCGCACAATCCTGCTCGATGGATTTTCAAAGACGTACGCTATGACAGGGTGGCGTCTCGGATATGGAGTCATGCGGGCCGATCTTGCAGCGCAGGTGTCACGTCTGATGACCAACTCGAATTCCTGCACTGCGAGTTTCACGCAGGTTGCAGGCGTGGAAGCACTGCGTGGGGATCAGGCGTCCGTCGATCACATGCTTAGCCAGTTTGGTCGTCGGCGGGAACTGATGGTAAAGGGTCTGAATCAGATCAAGGGGTTCCGTTGTTTGAATCCGAAAGGAGCCTTCTACGTATTTCCCAACATCCAGGGTACGGGGTGGACTTCTAAGAAACTCGCAGATGCGCTCCTTGAAGAAGCTGGCGTGGCCTGCCTGTCAGGTACCTCGTTCGGAGCTTTCGGCGAAGGCTACATTCGCTTCAGCATCGCCAACTCTCTCGAGAACATCGAGAAGGCCCTCGACCGAATAAGACATTGGACAGAGAAGCACATCTAGGCCGATGAGCTTTCGCGTATATATGACCTGTGATATCGGCGATGCCGCGCTGAATCGGCTGCGGGAGCGCGGGTACCGGGTGGAAGTCTATCCACAGGCGGATCCGCCTCCGAAGGCCACAATTGTTGAGATGGTCCGAAGCGGAGTTGATGGACTGATCACGACGTTGCGCGACCAGATCGATCGTGAGGTATTCGAGGCAGGGAAGGGAACGCTCAAAGTAGTCGCGCAGATTGCCGTCGGCTTTGACAACATCAATCGCGCCGATGCAAACCAGGCGAAGATTCCTTTCACGAATACCGCCGACGTCCTCACCGAAGCCACAGCGGAGTTCGCGTTCTTCATGATGGGCGCGGTAGCGCGCAAACTGTGGCCTAGTGAGAAACTTGTCCGCGAGAACCGCTGGGGCGCGTGGCATCCCTTTCTCCCGTTCCTGGGGGATGAAGTCA
>CAZLIE010000133.1:0-11991 GCA_964559345.1 uncultured Terriglobales bacterium | reverse complement strand
CCGAATGGTCTTAACCCCACCGGACAGCACCCCCTTTTCCCAACAGCCACCCTCACGAGGGGCAGTCTTGATGAGACTTCCGGATCGCCTGGAAGGAGAAGGCGGGGAACACTGCGTTCAGCGCTGGAAGGGGCAATGCATGTGGGTGACACCGTTCTCGCCCTCGAGGATCATGGCGCGCTGCAGCTCGATGTGCTCGGGAGCGAGACCCTCGAACGGACGGCGCCCTTGGCCGAGGAGCACCGGATGACATGGATCTCGAGTTCGTCGGGGACCCAGCAGCGAGCGCGAGCTGCGCGGTTCCGGCGCCGTGGACCAGCACGTTCTTGTCGCCCGCAGCATCCTTGGCTTGCGTCATCGCGCTCGTGACGTCGTTCACGCAAGTGACCAGCGGCCGGTGCCCAATACCGACTCCTGGCGGTAGAGGATGAAGATGGCACGCCGTCGTGGTGGTCACCGCCCCAGCCGCCCGCCAGCTCGAAAGTTCGCCGGCCGGCGACGATCGCCCCCGGTGGCCAGCATCTCGTCGAAGATTTGGCCGTTTACGCCCGCCGGGGGTCTGGCGCCCGAGCGAGTCGCATGGGCACCCCGAGGATCAGTTCACCTCGGCGATCTGGAAGTCGGTCAAGGGCCCTCGGTCGCGGAAGCCGACACCGCGCGACACGATCATCGGGGCAGCCCAACAGCGTTCGGTCGAATAACTGACGGCAGCTCAGCTGTAGCGCGCGCTGGCGCACGGCCTTCGGCTCGCGCCGGCTTTTTGCGGCGCGGCTAGGAGAAGTCAGCCAAGAAGCGGGCCGCTGCGCTCACCGCCACCTCCAGGAATGCAGCTCCCGCATCGGCGCTCGCCGCTTCGCTGGAGTCGGTGTAGCCCTCGACCGCCTCGACCCACCCGTGCTGCTCGACGTGTGCGGCTCTGTAACCGCTTGCGGCGGGCGGCTCGGCCGGGCGGGAGAGCATTGCGGCGCGCGCGGCGTCATCGACGAGCTGCGGATCCAATGCGAGCATCAGCGACGTTTCAAACCCACCGGCGTGTCCTGGGATCGGTCGCATGCCGAACCGGCTAGCCGCCTCGGTCAGCTCGCGCTCGGCGAGCGTCCAGTAAGCCGCCGCGGCGAACTTACCCGGATGAACCAGCGCCGCGTCGCGCGCGGCTTGGCGCGCAATGTCCTCGTTCCCGCCATGCCCGTTGAGCAGGACGACTCGCCGGACGCCCCAGGCCGCGGCAGAGCCAAGCAAGTCGGCGAGCAGGGCCGCCAGCGTGCTGCTCCGGACTGACAGCGTGCCGCCATACGGTAAGTGGTGGTGCGACGAGCCGAAGGCCACCACCGGCGTGACCAGAACCGGTACTTCTTTCGTGGCTTCGGCGCGCTCGGCGGCGAGCCTGGCTACGTGCCCAACGACGAGCTGGTCGAGCGCCACCGGCAGGTGCGGACCATGCTGCTCGACGGCCCCGAGCGGCACGACGAGCGTCGCGCGGGGACCTAGGTCGGCGGCAAGCTCGCGGGTCAGCTCTCCGAGCAGCGTCAGTGCCGCGTCTCCTCGTCGATCAGCGCGATCGCGCGACCGGGCGCGCCGCTTCCGTCGCGGAGCTTCAGCGGCAAGAAGATGAACCAGGCGCCTCTGGGCGGCAGCTCGCCGAGCCTCGCGAGTCCCTCCACGAGCGGGACGTGCCTGCGCAGTGCGGCAACATGCGCTGGGAGCGGATCGTGCGCTGCCCCCATCGTCGGCGCGTCGGTGCCGATGCACCGCACGCCGCGATCCACGAGCATCTCTACCGCCGAAGCCGCTGGCGCGGGCCAGGCGGGCGCCAGACCGCCGATCGGGGCGCTCACGTATTGCGCTCCCTCTGGACCGGCGCGGTAGTGGCGATCCCAGCCGGTTCGCAGCAGCACTACTTCGCCGATGTCGAGCCTCCCATGCGACCGCTCGAAGTCCTCGATCTCAGCCTGCTCGACGAGCGGGCTCTCGCCTGGCGATCCTCGAGCCGCCATGTGGGTCACGTCGATCACCGCCGCTGGCCCCATGAGCTGCTCGAGCGGCACGCTGTCGGCGCTGATGGCACCCGCCGGGTGCGCGCCAGGAATGCCCGAACCGGGCGGCGGCACACAGTGCGTGGGGGCATCGAAGTGCGTCGCGACATGCTCGGCGGCCAAGAGCCAGCGGCTGTGAAAGGAACCCGTCCTAACCTGCGGCGCCGAAGGCTGCGATTGATCCAGGAACCAAGCGAAGACCTTGTGCTGAAACGGGACGTGATCGGGCCACGAGCACGGAAGATCCTCCGCCAGCGTGAGCGAGAGGTCAACCACACGGCCGTTTGGCGACTGAACGCTCACGCGCCCACCCGCGTGCTCGCGCTGCCCCCCGGTGTGAAGCCGCGCGTTGAGAACGTCCGTGCGTCGAGCAGCTCCGCAATTTGGCTCCGATCGAGTTCCACGTAGTCGATGACGGTTGGCCACGGCTGCAGCTCTGTCGCGCCGGCGCGCAACGCCGAGATGCCATCGGCGAGCTCAGCCCGAGATACGCCGACCGCCGCGGGGCTGAAATCGAGCCCGACCTCCTGCATGAGTTGCGTGATGAACACGTGACCATTGCCCTGCAGCTGGGACATGACGTCGATCCCAAGCCCGATGATCTGGCCGTGCAGGAACGGGCGTCCCGTCCGCCGCTCGATCGTGTGACAAAGAAAATGCTCAGAGCCCTGCTCGACTCGCTCGTGACCTAGCGCCGCACAGATGTCCACGATCTCAACGTGCATCTGCACGAGCAGCCTGATCGCCCTTTCCGTCATCGCCTGGAACTCGTCGGCGTGCTGGGCGATCGAATCGATCAAAAGGCTCGCCTGCCCCACCGCGCGCGGGTCCCAAGCAAGATCGGTGACGCCGTTGCGCCAGGCCAGCCGCCAGTCCTCGATCGCCGTGTGGCAGGACAGCAGGTCACCGAGGCCGGCGACGTTCATCGCTCTCGGGCCCTGCATGAGCACGTCGAGATCTATGAGGACCAGGTCGGCCGGTGGCCCCTCGACGGTGGAGTGCCGGCCATCTCGGCGCAGCGCGATGAGCGAGTTTACGTATGCTGTCGTCGAAAGGATCGTTGGAACCACGACGAGCGGCAGCTCAAGCTTACGCGCCGCGTACTTCGCTCCGTCGAGCGCCGTCCCGCCGCCTAGTCCGATGACGCGGTCGGCCGCAGGCGCCGCACGACAGATCTCATCGAGCCGCTCGCCGTCGAGCGTGGTGGCCTCGACCACCGCCTCCGGCGCGGCCGGCAGCCGATACCGTTCGACGAGGTTGCGGACGGCCGGGTCCGCGAACACGAGCGCGCGCCCTTGCTCGCCGCTCATAGCTCGCAATGCACCGTGTCCGATGCGAAGCTCGCGGAAGTCGGTCATCCGTCATCTCCGCGCTCGACGCGCAGGTGCCAGGGGCCTTCCCACCGGGCGCGGCGGGCGGCCACCAGGAATGGCTCAGCTTGCGGCAGCCGCATGCGAGCAAAGAGGCTCACCCAGCTCGGCAGTCCATCGGGGCCCATGATCGCCGCGCCGCGGTCATAGATGAGGACCAGCTCGCCGATCTCGTCGGGAACCGATGCGTACGCCCCAGCCCCAATCTGCCAGTAGCCGACGTCGCCGGGAAGCACGCGGTGAACGCGGTTCTCGGGCACGAAGTTGGGCGGATCGTCGAGCACGATGAACAGCTCCGGGCCCGAGTACATGCCGTGCACCATGCGGCTCTCCGCGGGGAGCCGGTCCCAGATCAGTCCGCAGGTCTCGGGCGCCTGCTCCTCCAGCAGGTCTGCGATGGCGGTCACGCCCTCCTCGACGATTGTGAGTGAGATTGTCCGTCCCATGTCGCCCGCGTCCCGCTGGCTAGCAGGTCCCGGTCAGGTGGCGAGCGGTGAAGCGCGCAATCGCGTCCTCGTCGAGGGTCACGCCGAGGCCAGGCCCATCGGGTGGCCAGGCGCGGCCGTCCTCGATGCGGATCCGCTCGTTCACGATGTCGACCGACTGGTACATGACTCCGGCTGCATCGCACGGCGCGCCGAGGTTTGTCATCGCCGCCGCGAGATGCACGGAGGCGGCGGTGCCGATCCCGAACTCGGGCATAGCGCCGACGACGCACGGAACTGCAGCTAGCTCTGCCATGCGGAAGATCAGCGCGGCGTTCGTCAGCCCACCCGCTTCGCAGACGTAGACATTCAGGAAGTCGGCTGCATGCTCCGTGAGGATCGCCCAGGCGCTCGGGGGCCCCCAGACCGACTCGTCGGCCATGATCGGCACCGCGACGGACTCGCGGACGAGACGGAGATCGTCGATTCGCCCCGGCGGTATCGGCTGCTCGACAGAGTGGATCTCGAATGGCTCAAGGAGCCTGATCTCGCGGATCGCGGCCTTCGCCGTCGGCCAGGCCATGTTTGCATCGACTCGGAGCAGCGTCTCGCCCGGGATGGACTCGCGGACGCGCCCCAGTGCGGCAAGGTCGTGTCCGCGATCGCCCGCGAGCTTCACCTTCAGGCAACCGAACCCGGCATCGACCGCGGCGGCCGCAGCGTCGCCCATCGCCTCGGGCGCGTCGATGAAGATCGATCGCGAGAGCTCGACGCTGTCGCGGACCCTCCCACCGAGCAGCGCGGATGCAGGGACGTTTAGGAGCTTGCCCGTGATGTCCACGAGCGCCATCTCCACCCCCGCACGAGCCGGCCATGCAGCGTCGACAAGCGTGTCCAGCTGGCTGAGACAGGCGTTGATAGCCGTTGGATCCCGCCCGATCAGCCGCTGTCGGAAGAGCCCGTTGACAAGCCCGCACTGTAGCCAACCCTTTCCGTCCCAAAGCGTGCAGATCTCACCAACCCCCTCGATCCCCTCGTCGGTCTCGATCCGGACGATCCCGTACTCGTAGCGTCCTACCGGCTCCAGTGCGCTGCGCGTATCGGCGGCGGGCAGGGCGAGCGGAGTCGCGTGGAGGTCGACGATCTTCACACGTTAGCCCGTGGTCAGCAGGTGATCGCGGTAGCTTCCCTCGTGACCCAACTCGACGATGCATCCCGTCAACACCCCGGAGGAGTAGTCGCTGCCGGGGTTGATGCAGATCGTTCGTCCCAGCCGCGTCACGCCGCGCGACTCGTGGATGTGGCCGTGCAGCGCAACCGTCGGCTGGTAGCGCAGAATCGCTTCGCGTACCGCCGTGCTGCCTGCATGCAGTTCCACTGGCATCCCGTGCTCGAGGACCGGACGAAACTCCGCGTCCAGCAGCGTCGCGGTGTCGAGCCCGCTGTCGTAGGGAGGGCAATGCACGTTGAAGGCCAGCGGGACGCTGCCGTCGTGCTCGGCGAGCATGCTGTCGATCTGCGCAGTGAGCTGCTCCTCGTCGAACTCCCGCTCAGAGTCCCAGGGGGTGCGGTTTGTGTTCCCCAAGCTCGCCAGCATCACTGGGCCCAGCTCGAACAGCTTGCGCTCGGGGCACGCGATCCGGTCCGCGCGTTTGAGGACGTCGTCGATCGAGTACGGATCGTCGTTTCCCGGCGTAATCACGCACGCCACGTGCTCGTCGAGTCGCTCGGTGACCAGATCGCACCAACGCTCGATCTGGGCCGCGATCTGCGCGGCGAAGAGCTCCTCCTTGCGGCCTTCGTCAGCTGCTACTCCGGCTATCTGGTCGGGCGTCGCGATCCAGGTATAGAACCCATTGAAGCCGATCGCCTCGATTGCCGAATCCAGCTCAGCACTCGTGACCGTGCGTAGCTGACCCTGGAACTCGAGCTCGTAACGACCGTCACCGAGATCGGCGATCGGCACAAGCCCCTTTCCGGCTACGTCGCCGCCGAGGACCAGGGCGTCCACTTCATAGACGGCCGCGGCGACGACGAACTTGCGAAAGCAGCGGTCGGAGCCGTGAATGTCGGTAGCGAAGAACATCCGGTAAGGCTTAGTGGCCGGCCGACGGCGCGCACCGAGCTTCAAGGCCATCGTGACGTCACTCCGGCGGCAGCTCGCGCATGGCAAGGGCCGGATCGAGCTTCCCGGTCGACCGCGCCACTAGACGCGCGCCGAGGTACAGGATCGCTCCCCACAGCGAGATCACCGCCAACGTCACTATCGAGCCAGTGTCGTACCCGCCCGACAGCGCGGGCTTCGTCGCAGCGAGGTAGGTGATGAACCCGTTGGCGATCGTCGATAGCCCGCCGACGATGACGATCGGAGGAAGCGAGAGCCAGCGACCGCGGAAGATCTTCGGCGATGCTTCGAACAGCTTGGGCCGGAGCCAGGGCATGAGTGTTGCGGTCAAGCTCACCACGGTGAACACGAAGCCCAGTAGCAGTGTCGAATTGCGGAACGCCGTCCAGAACGAGGCATAGATGGCCAGGGCGGTGAACCCCGCCATGCCGACTCCCGTGACCGTCAGGGCCGTCAGAGGACTGCCGTTCGCGGTCACCTTTGTCAGCCACGTGGGGAGCAGCCGATCGAAGGAGAGCGCGAAGGTGATCCGCGACAAGACGAGGATGTAGCCCATCAGGATGGCGAAGCTCCAAGCCGGGAAGCCCACGGCCATCAGCAACTTGGTCACAGGGTCGCCGGACATCAGCAGGGCGTAGAACGACAGGAGAGTGGGCGCGCTGGTGATCTTGCCGTAGGCCGTCGGATCATTGAGCTGCAGCCAGCTCGCCGACTGCAGGAAGTCGAGACCCGCCATACTCCGGACGGCCAGCCATGCGACCACGTACATGACGATGCCGACGCCGATCACGGCTAGGGTGCTGTACATCGTGGTCCTCATCGGGCGCTTGACTTCGCCTGCCGGATAGATCGACCAGCTGAAGCCCCAGTAGGACAGCGCTGCGAACGGGACAGCGGCGAGCACCGCGGACGTGGTGATGCCCGTTGCAAGCCTCTCGCCGTGAGCGCGTGAGATGACATCGCCGTAAGCGTGGGGATTGTGCGAGTAGGAGCCGAACGCGTGCGCGAAGCTGGACAGGTCATGTGTCAGATACTCGAACACTGCGACAGCGAAGCCGACCATGCCGATTACGAAGCACCAGAACATGAATCGCGCCATCGTCCTCACTCCTCGGGCGGCGAGGCCGCAGAGCACGATCAGCGTGGCGATCGAGATTAGGAACGACGGCGTCTTCTCGCCGACGGTCTGCGCAATCGAGTCGAATGTGCCCGAGCCTCCGAATGCTCGCCCGATCGACTGGAAGAAGAACGGCAGGTACTGCTGTGTCCAGATCGTCATGTTGATGCCGGCGATGTAGAGGAACACGAGGAGCAGCATCCCGCCGATCGCCGCACCGGCCAGCGGATGTACGAGGCGGCCAAGGAACACGTAGTCGCCCCCGCTACGCGGGATCGCCGCCACCAGCTGCGAATACGTAAGCGCGAGGAGAACGACCGTGACGGCGGCGATGATGTACGGCCAGGTGAGGTCGGTCTGGGGGAAGAACGCCAGCGCGACCAAGAACCCGACGAAGCCCTGTCCCGGGTTGAGGACCCCCATGTTTACCGCGAACGCTTCGCGCATCCCGATCTGCCGCACGAGGCCGGTGGATCGTCGGATGAAGAGTCTTTGTGACTCCTCCTGGACTGTGGCCATTTCGGGATCCTTCACGTCAGCCATGGGTCCTCCCGTCGTTTGCCGAGGTTCGCGCTTTGAGTCCGTCGTGCCTGTCACCGCTCACGGTGCGACTGCCTCGGCCAGGACGGCGTCTCCGAGGCGCTCGGAGATCCGCCCGGCGACGCTCGCGACCATTGGGCCGGTCCTGCGCGCGTCCTTGAGGGTGAACCGGTAGCTCGGCGCAGAAACGCTGATTGCAGCGACTACGCCAACGTTGTCGAAGATGGGTGATGCGACGCACCGCACGCCCTCCTCGTTTTCCACATCGTCGATCGCGTAGCCGCGCCTCTGCGTTTGGTCGAGTTCCTCGCGGAGCTTCGCGGGCGACGTGATCGTCCGAGCGGTGAGCGGCGGCATCTCACTGGCCGTTACGCGATCGAGAATGTCGGGGCGCTCGAATGCGAGCAGCGCCTTGCCAAGCGCTGTCGAGTAGGCAGGCATCGTGGCGCCCACCCTGGAATGCATGCGTATCGTCTGCGGGGCTTCGATCTTCGCCAGGTAGATGACCTGCGTGCCGTCGAGCTTGCCGAGATGACAGGTCTCCCGCACCTGGTCAGCGAGTTCGCGCATGAGCGGCAGCGCGACAGTGCGGACGCCGAGCCCGTCGAGGTAGGCGCCCGTGACCTTGAGGATGCCGTCGCCGAGCCGATACCTGCCATCCTCGTCGCGGATGAGAAAGCCCCGGGCGCGCCAGGCGTTCAGTAGTCGCAACAGCGTCGTCTTGTCGTGCCCGGTCCGGCGATGTAGATCGACCAGGCGCGCTCCCTCGTTACGCAACTCCTCGACGGCGAGCAGCACGTCGATGGCCTTGAGGACGGTTGAACTGGCGGCGGGTGCAGCAGGCACGCGAGCACCGTAGTCCCATGTTGCGACCATGTCAATGATGGTCCGTATATCGAACTAGACCCGTGAAGGGGACGACTAGCTCTCCGCGACCCCTCCGGGGCTGAACGTCGTGTGATCGATGATTCCGGGCGGCCCGGATTCGCTGGCTCATAGCGAGCGCTGGGCGGAGTGCCTATCCCGTTATTGTGCACGGTCTTGCATATATGAGCGCCAGGTGGATATGGTTCTCGACGTGGAGATGGTCCGCCTCCTTCAAGCCGAGCGGGTGATCGCCGTAGTCCGGGCAGCTCGCATCGCGGAACCCGCAGGTCTCGCCGAGGCCCTCGTCTCGCACGGCGTTCGACTCATTGAGATCACGCTTTCGGTCGCCGACGCCGCAGCCGCGATCTCGGCTATCGCGAGCACCCCAGCGGTGGTCGGCGCCGGTACGGTGACCACGGCCGAGGATGCTCAGCTTGTTATCGCCCACGGCGCGCGATTCGTCGTTACGCCAACCGGGGTCGAGGATGAGGTGTCGGCGGTCTGTCGGGACGCCAACGTTCCGATGATCGTCGGAGCGCTCTCGCCAACTGAGGTCCTGATGGCGTCCCGTGCCGGCGCCGCCGCGGTGAAGCTCTTCCCAGCCCGATTGATGGGATCGCGGTACTTGCACGAGTTGGGCGACGTCTTCCCCGAGTTGGCCTTCGTGCCATCCGGCGGCCTTGAGATCAACGACGCGCCGGCGTACCTGGGTGCAGGCGCCTGCGCGGTCTCACTTGGCGGCGCGCTGGTATCTCCAGCTGCCGCTCAGGCGGGTGATCACGAGGACGTGGCCCGCCGGGCGAAGCAGGTTAGTCACGTCGTCGACGCCTTCAGGGAGCGTGTAGGCGAGTGGATCGGTCGCGAATGACGATCGACGACGACGGCATCGTGCTTACGCTGGGTGAAGCCCTTATCGCGCTCGCCCCGTCTGCTCCGGTCCCGTTGGAGGACGCCCGGCAGCTCGCGCCGCTCGTCGGTGGCGCAGAGCTGAACTTCGCAATAGTTTTGCGGCGCCTCGGAGTCGCCGTGGCCTGGCTCGGCCGGGTTGGCTCCGACCCTTTCGGTCGGCTCGTGCTGCGGACCCTCCAGCGCGAGGGTGTATCGACCCGCTGGGTGCGCAGCTGCCTCGACAGGATGACCGGCGTCTATTTCAGAGAATGGCTCCCGGACGGTCAGCGCCGTGCGCATTACTACCGCGCTGAGTCGGCAGGCGCGACGTTGTCACCCGACGACTGGCCACACGAAGTCCCGGTGCGGATCCGCTGGTTGCACCTAACGGGAATCACGGCAGCGCTGGGCCCTGGACCGCATGCGCTTCTGAAGCGAGCCGTAGCATGGGCTTCGAGTCGTGGGGTTCCGATCTCTTTCGACCCGAACTATCGCGAGGCGCTGTGGACCAAGTTGAGGGCAAAGCCGGCACTACTTGAGCTCGCCCGACACTCGAGAGTTCTTCTAATGTCTGAGGGGGAGTCCCAGTTACTCTTCGGTCCGGGCTCGATTGAGAGTGCGCTCGCGTGCGCGCACACGCTCGGCGTCCCGATAGCAGTGGTCAAGCTCGCTGAACGCGGCGCTGTCGGCAGTGAGATCGGCGACCGGAGCGGCCCTATCTACGCTGCGCCAGCGACGCCCGCCGCCGTCGTGGATCCGGTGGGCGCAGGCGACGGCTTTGATGCGGGGTTCGTGGCAGCACTGCTCGCCGGCGGAGCGCTTGTGCAGGCCCTTGAGGTAGCGAATCTCATCGGGGCCCGGGCAGTGGAGCATTTGGGCGAGCATCCCTACCCTCCCGGCGATGCGCGCGGCTATCTCGCGCAGGCGACGGGCACGGCTCCGGAAGCGGCGCAAGTGGTAACGCCAGCAAACGAGGAGCGGCAATGAGAGAAACAATTGTAGGTGCGTCGCCCCCGCTGGGCGCCTACTCGCCAGGGCTCGCGGTGGACGGCCCACTGCTGTTCGTGTCAGGGCAGGGACCGTTGCGCGACGGCTCGCCCGTTGGCGGAACGGTCGCCGAACAGACCCGCCTGACCCTCGACAATGTTCACTCAATCCTGCGCGCCGCAGGCGCAGGACTCGCCGACGTCGTGCGATTCGGCGTCTACCTCGCTGACATCTCCACCTTCGCAGAGATGGACGCCGAGTTCGCCAAGCTGATTCCCGACCCCAAGCCGGCGCGGACTACCATCGGTGCCACGCTGGTCAACGGGATCGCCGTAGAGATCGACGCGATCGCCGTCCTAAGGCGTTGATCGAAGCCGACTGCCCGTGCGACCACCGGATTCTCATTGATCCTCCCGGACGTGATCGAAGAGGCGGTCCGGCTGACCGACGCCGCCACGGCAGCGGGCGTCCCCGTCCGGGTCCTCGGGGGTGTTGCGATCGCGCTCCACGCCGACGGCGGCATCGACCGCTCGCTTGCACGAAGCTACGGGGACATCGACCTGGTGACCACCCGCGGCAGCGGGCGAGAGGCAGAGCGCTTTCTGAAGTCCGCGGGCTACGTGCCCAACGCACGGTTCAACGCGATCCACAGCGCCAGCCGCCTGGTCGTATACGACCTCGAGCACAAGCGTCAGATCGACGTCTTTGTAGGCGAGTTCTCGATGTGCCACCGGATCCCGATCGCCGACCGTCTCGACCTCGAGCCGAGGACCATACCCCTGGCGGAGTTGCTCGCGACCAAGCTGCAGATCGTCGAGCTCAATCGGAAGGACATCAACGACATCCTCACGCTCCTGCACGGGCACGAAGTCGGTCTGGATGACAACGACACCATCAACGCGGGATGGCTGGCGAAGCTGCTCGCCGCCGACTGGGGTCTCTGGCGCACCGCTCGCGGAACGGTGGAAGCAACCCGCGCGGCCCTAGCGGCCAGCGATCTAGACGCCGCGGCGCAAGGCCTTA
Organism: uncultured Terriglobales bacterium; assembly: GCA_964559345.1. Classification (GTDB taxonomy): domain Bacteria; phylum Acidobacteriota; class Terriglobia; order Terriglobales; family Acidobacteriaceae; genus Gp1-AA112. The sequence continues at coordinate 616 of CAZLIE010000133.1, read as the reverse complement.
TCGACGAGCGGCTCACGAACTTGTGGAGATCCGTGGAAGCTGAGCCGAAGTCGCGGCGCTGGCGCGCCCGCGCGCGGATCGGTGACCGCGTGCGGTGGTACGAGGAGCCCGAGGAGATCGCACATCAACGCGACTGATCCGGCCCAGGCCGTCGACATTGCCAGGCGCACCAATGAGCACATCGCCGAGTCAAGGGGCGCCGCACCCAAGCCCATCCAACAAGCAAAAGCCGGCCTGCAAGCACACCGTGGTCGCCGGGAGACTCCTGTTCACCAACGCTCACCAGGGCACAAACAAGATCGCCCTCCAGGGACGTCTGTCGGCCACGAGGAGGCTCAGGAATGGCCGCGACACCGTGAACATCACCCCGACCAATGCGTCCGGCACCAGCCAGAGCCAGCAGCTGACCTTCGCGATCGCCGAGCGCTGACGCAATAAGAGCCGCGTGATGCCGCGGCGCTTCCGGTTCGAGCACCAAGGAGGAGCCGCCCAGCAGCGCAACGACAGGTGTAAGACTCCTGCTGCGGAATGAGGCTGTCGCGTAAAGGGATGCCGTCCGGCGGGGTTAAGCCCGGATCGTTCGTTAACGACCGCGCCCCGGGTTGACCGGGGCGCG
>CAZLIE010000132.1:0-12057 GCA_964559345.1 uncultured Terriglobales bacterium | reverse complement strand
GGGGAAGGAGGCTTTTCCTCTTTCCCAGCAACTCAATCTAGAAGACTTCATAGCGTTATTCCCTTTGCTGTACGGGCAAACTCTACCGGTGGTAAGTAGCGCAACGAGCTGTGTGGACGCTGCTGGTTGTAATCTTTGCGCCAGCTTTCGATTGTCTGTCTCGCGTCTTCCAAGTTCGTGAACCAGTTCGCATTCAAACATTCATCGCGCAGCCGGCGTATGCGTTCTGCACCGGTCTGCCTGGCTGAATGTATTCCAAGCGAACACCGCGTTCTTCGCTCCGGGCAATCAATGGGACTGCGAAACTCTGGTCCGCTGTCGAGCACGATCGCTTCCGGCAATCCCCGCTTGCTGTGCAACTCAATCCAGCATGCCTCGTAGGCGTAAACCGCCTAAACTCTTATCCATTTGCATTGCCGGACACTCGCGCGTGTAGTCATCTACAGACTCAAGATCTTAGGGCAAGAAATCTTATCTCCTTCTACCCCCAAACCCGCTGGGAGGCGATGAACAGGACGACTCTTGGATATGCAGAGTCCGCCTATGGCCGGTCGGCCCTAACAGCGACCAGAGTTCTAAAATCGTCTCTCAGGGCGCGCCATGGAATCAATTCGTTACCAGCCTCCTCTCTTTTTTATTGGCTTCTTCTTCTGTTTATAGGCTTCTTCTTCTGGTTGGGCCTGGGTTGCATTTGGTTGCGGAGTTGTTTTGGAATCGAGCCGATCGACCCAAGTAATGTCAGCTCCAGGGATCAAATGACCGTAAGTATCGACAGTGATCTGAATCGAGCTGTGCCCCATCTGCTCCTTGACGTAAGTGAGTGACGCGCCGTCCTGAATCAGCAGGCTTCCGAACGTGTGCCTGAGATCATGAAAGCGGATCTTTCTGAGTCCCGCCTTCTCGAGTGCGGGCAGAAAGTATCGAGAGACTAGCGTGTTCGCGTCCACCACCGTGCCCGCTTGCGTCTGGAACACGAGATCGTCTGCGATGCTGCTCCGCCCCTGCAGGTATGCTGTCGAAACAGCAACTCATCGAACTGGCTGCGCCCCTGTTCATCCAGGCGGACGATCTCACCATCAAGGACAGCACGGTCCGCCCGCAGTTCTTCGGCGATCGCAATGTTGAGCGTGGCAAATGAATGGAAGGCATTGCCGTTCCTCGATACGAGTTGGCACGTTCCGTCCTTGACGAAGGCCAGGGCACGAAATCCATCGTGCTTCAGCTCGAACAGCCATTGAGGATGGCTGAAGGGCTCAGGATGCCGACGAAGCGGCATTGGACGGATGTTGGTCGGAAACACTGGAATCATTATCGCAAAAAGAAAGCGGCCCTTTCGAGCCGCACTCAGCTGTGGGAGTTAAGGTAAAAGGCTACGTTACAAGCTTTTCGAGGGAGAAATGTCTTACCACGAGGTGTGCACAGTTTTGCGGTTCGGTTGAGGAATTTTGGCTGGCCGCAGAGAGAAAAACTTTGGTTCGCGTGGCGGCTCAATTGCACCATTGCAGGCAAAGTACGTCCGCGTCAGGCAATCGGGTCTGCGCGGTTTTGATGATTCACAGAACTCTCGAGAGAGGAAATGGAGGTAGAGGTTCAATGAAAAAGACACTGTTGATGCTGGCCGTATTCCTTCTGGCCGTGCCGCTCCTCGTCTGGGCGGACCCGATCGTCAACAACGGCAGCTTCGAGGCGCAGGATTTTGGCTTCCAAACTCTCGGCTTTGGCTGCCAGAACGTGCTGGTCGGATGGTCGGCGCACTGCAGTGCGGACAGCATCTATCCATGGGGTACCAAAAACTCCAGCTATAACGCTAACTCGCCGGTCGATGACGGCGCCAATGACCAACAGTTCGTCATTCTCGGGGACTTTGGCACAGGCGGCGGCTCCTGGATCGAGCAATCGGTCGGCGGTTTCACCCCCGGCAACACCTACTCCCTGAACTTCTGGCTTGCTTCGGAAGAACCTGGTAGCAATTCGACGATTTGCGTGCAGGTCTCTATGCTATCTGGTACTTGCGCCGCCGGCACGATATTCAGTGCTCCGGCGACTCCTGGAAATTATTGGCAAGCCTGGGAGGAGAGATCTCTGACTTTCATTGCCGCTGCTGGCACGGAGATCATTCACTTCGAAGGTGAACCGAACCCAATTTCGCTCGACACCGGACTTGACGATGTTTCGATCACCAGTTCATCGGCAGCCGTGCCTGAACCGTCCAGCCTGCTGCTCCTCGGCAGCGGCCTGGCGGGTCTTGCTGGCGTAGTCCGCAAGAAACTCGCTAAAACGACGCGTTAGCCAAAACCTATAGGCCGCTCAGACGAATGGGCGGCCTTTAGAGCTGCTCACGATTACAAGGATGTTCGTTTCCTTCCATTTCGCATCTCTGCACAAATTTGCTGCTACAGGTTTTCAAATGCACGAAGTTCACTCCTTGCGGAAGCCCTTGAGTATCTCGAGAACAGCTAAATCGGTCGAGCTCTGATTTATTCGTGGTTGCGCCTGGGTTGCGGATTCTTCAGTACTTTGCCGCGTTCTGCCGAGGTTGAGCTTTTATCTCTTTGCTTTCAGCGCCAGAATAGGACTTCGAATCAGTAGGTCGGGAGTTCGAATCTCTCAGGCCAGACATCAATGATTTACCAAGTTGCTATTTCTTCGCCTGTGTCCTAAAACTTGCCATAAAAGTTTTTAGGCACTCGCTTGCATGACAGGCTCGCTTACTTGGTCCAAAGCGGCACGGACAATTTCAAGCTCAGGATGTTGGTACTGCATCGCAGTTTTCACATCCCGGTGCCCCGTCGTCTTCATGACCGCCGCGAGATTTCCAGTGTTCTTCAGAACGCGCGTGCCGTAATCGTGCCGACTGCAGTACAGGACGAGGTCCTGTGGCAATCCAGCTTTCTCAAGCGCTCTCCGAAATTGATGTGCCATGTCCGTGAGGTGACCGCACTTTGAGCGTTTGGATGGGAATAACCAACCTACGCTCTTGCCGCATGCGCGCCTGCGCAATAGCTCGTAAACGCGATCACTCATCGGAACCAACCTTCTGCCGTCCGGTGTCTTGCTGTCCGGTACGAAGATGGTTCGATTCTTCCAATCGAGGTTCTCGACGCGGATTCGGTAAAGCTCTCTCCGATTTCGCATCCCTGTGTCCCTCGCAAGAATGATGATGTCCCGAAACAGCTCGAAACTGCTCCGCCTCCAACCACAGGATTTCGCGGCAGCGAGCAACTTCTGTTCGGCATCGTTATCCAGCCGTAATCTGCGCCCGTGTTCCCTTAGCAGTTTCAATTTCGGATCCTTCATGATGAGGTTCCATTCTTCTGCCTTATGGAGCAGGCGGCGCCGTCTTCACTTTGATCAATGGCCTGTTGATGCGCTCGTTGCCGGTGGACCAAATTCGATCGGAAACTGCCTCGACCACTCATTGGCTTCACATTTCCAGTCGGTGCTTGAGGGCTGTCTTCACAAACTTCATCGCGAGGTATGGGCATCCAAATAGAATTTGTAATACCAATGTATTGGCATCCAATAGGTATGGACGATGGACGATAAGAAAGACGTTCGGCAAGGGACGCTGGCGTTGATGATCCTGAAGACGCTCGAGACCATGGGGCCATTGCACGCTTACGGAATCGCGCGACGAATAGAGCAGATCAGCGACGACTTAGTGGCCGTCCAATACGGCACAATTTACCCAGCACTGCTCAAGCTTGAACAGGAGGGGTATGTGGCCTCGGAATGGACATCATCGGAGAACAACCGCCGGGTGAGGAATTACAAGCTTACTCGCGCCAGCCGTAGGCGCGTTCACCAAGAAGCAGGCGAATGGCAAAAGACGGCTGCCATTCTGGAACGATTCTTTTCATTGGGGAAAACAGCAGGCATAAACAGGAGGCAGGCACGAGAGGAATTCGTGTTCTCGCTTGCCGCTTTGCCGGATTGTTCCGGCGCGCCGCGACAGAGAACTTGCCGTAAGCGACGCGGGTGAGCACCCGCGCCGCAGAATCGAGTCTCTATATTCTTAAGATGCGTTACTGTGGAAGTGAAAACGCAATAAAGGCATCGCCAACAGGATTCGGAGGAAAATTGGCCCGATCTGGCACATTTCCTCCAAAAGCGTTGACGATGAACTCACGTCCGCCCGCTACGTAGGCTACCGGATTAGCTTCAGCTCCGCCTGCATTGGGAATCTGAGTTCCATCGAACGTAAATAACATGTTGCCAGTGGCAGCATCGACAGCATGGAACTTTCCGTTGCCTTCGCCAAAAAACACCAAATCGCCGGCGACGAGCACTCCGGATTTGGCTGGCTGATCTATCCTAATTTTCCACACGATTTTGCCAGTGTTCGTATTAGTTGCTCCGTATAGACCAAAATTGGTCACACCTTCGTCAGGGGTTAGCTCATCGAAGCTTGAACCTAGAAAGAGCCCAGCAGAATTGGGTCCTGTGTTTGTTTTTGTAGTCTGAAATGTCGTGGGTTCGTAACGGGTTCCGTAATAGACGAACTTGGTGCGGGGACTATATCCCGCAGGGTTCCACTCACATCCGCCGTCATCTCCCGGGACAATCACTTGCGTATGCTCTTGCGGCAGGCTCCATTGCGGCGCAAGGTGGAACCCAGTTGGAAGCTTGCTCATGTCAATGGTTCCGTGCACGAAAGTGAGTGGAGTGAGAGGCTCCACGCTGGACACCGGCTGTGTCGGAGAGGCATTCTGCCAGCCAGGGCTGGTGGGCACAGGAACCTCAGTCACGGGGAATACTGGCTGACCCGTGCGCCGGTCGAGAATGTAATAGTTTCCATTTTTGCTGCAATGGCCCAAAGCGGGAATCGTCTGTCCGTCCTTACTGACTGGGAACAGCACTACGGTTTGGGCGCTGTCGTAATCCCAGAGGTCGTGATGGGTTTCCTGAAAATGCCAGACAGGCTGACCACTGGCAACATCAAGGGCCACGATTGAGGCGGAGAATAAGTTATCTCCAGCCCGATCCACGCCATTGATGTCCGGCGCGGCGTTGCTCGTATTGATGTACATCAAATTCAACGCAGGATCAATTGCTGGTGTTTCCCAGACCGTTGCACCTCCGGTCAGGAACGACTGTCCGTCCCATGTCGATCCTTCTGTGGTGAAGAACCTCCAAACTTCTTTGCCGGTGATTGCGTCGAATGCTGCGAGTTGACCGCGGACTTCATATTCTCCTCCCGCCGAACCCACGATCACTAGGCCATTCGCCACGACCGGCGCCATCGTAAGCGCAAATCGGTCCTGGTAATTAAGCACCTTGGTTTTCCAGATAACCTGGCCAGTTGAGGCGTCAAGTGCGACGAGAACGCCGTCGAGTCGGCCGAGGAAGACTCTGCCCAGCGCAAATCCCACGCCGCGACTCACGCGACCACAGCAAACCTTGATATCGTCCAGCGGCGGCATTTCGCCCGGGATTTCCGTCGGTTTGTAGGCCCAGATCTGCTTGCCGGTCGAGGCATTAAGCGCAAAAACGTCACTATGCCCGTCCACTACGTACAGTATCCCGTTGGTAACGACAGGCGATGCTTCCAATTCCGCTTTTGGATCGAGCACGCCCGTGTGAAAGACCCAGGCTACCTTCAGCCTGCTGACGTTTGAAGGATTGATTTGATCTACAGACTGGAAACGTGTGTTAGCGAGGTCGTTGCCATACGAAAGCCAGTCGACATTTGTGGGTGTAGCCGCGCTGGCACGCAGACCAGGCCTCCACACGACAAGAACCGCGGTGAGGAGAATCAGCGCGGCCACAGCGCGAACTGCGTAGTATCTTTCTACCTTGTGCTTCATCTGATTGCACTCCTCTTCGGAAATCCTGCGATGGCGACCGAAGGCATTCCATTTGTCTGGTTGAGAGTCCCGGGATATTCCGCCTTGCTCCAGGTTCCCCTTGTAGGCGCATACGCGTGTATCCCGATTACCAAAAAGGGAATCATACGTCGAAACCTCTGAGAGATCGTGCGAGTCCCCGCGAGAAGAAAAGCGTAATACGCGATCAAATAGCCCGTCGCCAAACTGTAATTCGTGTGCGACACGCTCGGGCGCGTCCTGACGCCCAGTCTGAAAGGTGCGGATGAGTTAAGACGGTTTCGAAGTAAATCGAAATTTCGGTTGGGAGTCTAGGCCTAGTGTCCGGTCAAAGTCAAGCTGAAGACTGCTGGAAATCAATAGTGTGCGGAAAAGACTGGGACGAGCTACCCGAATGGATTTTCAAATGAATCTGCCCCGTTCGCACGCACCGCGTTTCACGTATTTTTAGCAATTTAAGCCGGCCTCGGTTGCATCGAATTGCTTCATTTGCAATCGAAAGTCCACCAGAGAGTGCACCACCACCGCTACATTCTTGGGCTGGGTTTGAACATCAAGTCCTCGCGATCTTCGTGCCGATACAGATCGGCGGATCGTCTAGATGACAAACTTTTTACAAACAATCGACAAATCCGTGACGTTTAAGGCCGCGCCAAAGGCTTTAGTAGTTGCCGTCTTCCTGAACATCGCCAGCGAGTGCTCGCGGAGGCGCAGATTCTTTCCTTGAGAGAGGATGTCGATTATGAGATCAGCAGTGAACTTCTTCAGGCGATTCGGATTTTCGACCTTAACCCTCCTTCTACTCTCGTCTCTGAGTTTCGCGCAGTACACAGTGACGAACTTAGTTTCGAATCAGACCGGCGTTGCTCCCAACACCGATCAACAGCATTTGATTAACCCTTGGGGGTTGGTATCGCTGCCGACGAGTCCATGGTGGGTGAGCGATAACGGAAGCGGCTTTTCTACGCTCTATAACGCTTCTGGCCAGCAACGGCATCTCTTCGTGACGATTCCGGCAGCGCCAAGCAGTCCTGCAGGAACGCTGGGTACACCAACTGGCATTGTTGGAAATATCAGCCCAAATGCGTCCGATTTTGTTGTGACCGAAGACGGTAAGTCTGGCAAAGCAATATTTCTCTTCGCCACATTGGACGGGACTATCAGTGGATGGAATCCGGCTGTTGCCGGCATTAATGCTGACGGCACGAGCCATGCCACACTCGCATCCGATCAATCAGCAACCGGCGCCAGCTACACCGGGCTCGCAATTGCCGGCACTGGAGGACGATTTTTTTTGTACGCAGCCGATGGCGGACCAAACCGTAAAATTGATGTCTTTAACAGCGATTTCACGCTTAAGCACTTCTCTGACGTAGCCTTCACGGACCCAGCTATTCCGAATACTTTTACCCCTTATGGAATTCAAAACATTAATGGGGACATCTGGGTTACTTACACGGCACTCAACAAAGGTCAGGGGGGTTTTGTCGACCGCTTTACTGCAGATGGCGTTTTGATCACGCATGATGCCGCGCGCGGTCCGCTGCATTCGCCTTGGGGTCTTGCTCAAGCTCCTCCAGATTTTGGGCCCATTAGCAATGCGATCCTGGTCGGCAACAATACCGAACATGGACGCGTCAATGCATTCAACCCTGTTACGCGAGAGTTCATCGGTCCGCTGTTGGACGCAAACGGAACGCCGATTCAGATCGATCAGCTTTGGGCGATTCAGTTCGGGCACGATGCAAGCGCAAATGGCGCGCACAACCAACTTTTCTTTACTGCGGGCTCGAACAAATATCAAGACGGCTTGTTCGGCGTAATTACATTCAACGGGCAATGAGAGTTTCACGTGGAATTTATTTACCGATTCAGACTACTTAGCTGAGTGCCTGGACCCGGAAAGACCGCTGTATTGGAGATCGCTGCGGCACGAATGGAGCGGCGTGGAAAGCCTCGCTCCGTGCGCCTGAAAGTGTATCTGGTTGGAGAGCTGAGAGTCCTCTTCAGGCCGAGATTGCCAGCGCCTTCGTCTTGCGTGCAGGATTGGAGCCGTACGATTCCTTCCCGGCGATTGAACAGAATAAATGCACGGTTTCCAATTCCGTTCTGAGCAACTGCGATTGTGTTCTCCTTTTGGGTGTCCGGCTTCAAACAGCAGAAATCCGGCAACTACCGGCCCAATGTCAGGTTATTCAGGGTGGCTTACCGCTGCAAGTAACGCAACAGGGACAAACGCGCAAGAGGCCGTGGTCACACGTTCCAGCCTACGCGGCGCATCAGATCGAGAAAGCGGGCCTCCGTACGGAAAGCGTCAAAGAGCGGCTCGGAGTTGAGCTCAATCAAATCAGCGCTGGCCTGATTGTAAGCCCGTTCGAGCCACTCCAAAGTCTTTTCCGCATTGCCGGCCGCAGCATGAATCTTGGCGATGTTGTAAGGCAGCACGTAACGATTGTTGGCCGGGTGCTCCAAGTCATCAATGATCGGCTGCGCGAGCGCCGCGTTTCCCGCTGCCGAATATGCCAAGGCCACGCCGGCTTGGGTCTCCGTGCTCCGGTTCGACAAACACATTGCTCGCTCGAATTCGGCGATGGCTGTGTCGTATTGGCGAAGCTGAACGGACACGAACCCCATACGGAAGTGGAGGAGGAAATGGTCTGGATTAATTTGTTGCGCCCGCTCCAGAATCTCAGCTGCCTCCCCGAACCTGCGGGCGAGGTAAAGGATCATGGCGAGTGACGATCCCAGAACGGGCGACAGCGGATCGGCAGCATATGCCTTTTGGGTAACGGCAATCGCATGGTCCGGCCGTCCTAGTGACATCAGGAACTCACCGTACCAGTAGTAGACAATCCCATTTGCGGGATTGAGCTCAATGGCGCGCTCGAAATCTTTCTCCAGACCTTGCCAATCCCAGTCGTGAAGGCGAACATGCGCGAGCGAGCCATGCGCTTCTCCTAAGTCGGAGTCGAGATCGATCGCCTTGCGAGCGGCAGCTTTGGCGTTGCGAAACGTCGCCTTCGTCGGAGCCATTCCGCGGCATGCCAGCATTACATAGGCATCGGCAATTCCCGCGTAAGCCATAGCGAAATCAGGATTGAAGGCGAGCGCCTGCTCGAACAACGCAATACTGTTGCGCATGCCCTCTTCTGTGCGCTGGTTCCACAAGTACCGGCCTTTCAAATAAGCTTCGTACGCTGCGGGTGAAACTTGGCTCGCTTGCGCGATACGCTGTTCCTCGCGCGGCGTCAGCTTTACCTGAGCTTGTTTAGCAATTGCCTGACTCACTTCGGTCTGCAGCTTGAGAATATCCGTCAGGTTGCGCTCATACGTTTCAGCCCAGAGGTGTGTTTCGTCTTCGGCCTGGATCAACTGCGCGGTAATACGCACGCGGTCGCCACTGCGTCGAACGCTGCCCTCGAGGACATAGTTGACGCCCAGTTCCGCGGCAATTTCGCGAATTCTCTTGGAACTGCCTTTGTAGCGCATGGACGACGTGCGCGCAATCACTCCCAGCCGCTCAGGGCTGAGGCGAGCTAGCTGAGTGATCATTTCTTCAGTTAAGCCGTCGCTGAAATACTCCTCTTCCTCATCACGGCTGAGGTTTTCGAAGGGGCGCACAGCCAGCAGAACCTTGCCCCGGAGACGAGAGGGCCGGACTTCATTCAACTTTGCATAGCTTGCCGCAGATCGATGTTTGCGTGCCGCGCTGACTATGTCCTCGATTTGCAGCAGCAGCGCGTCAGCGGCCATAAGGTCGAAATGATCAACATTGGGCGTCAGCGAAATCATCTCCTCAGGAAAATCTTCGCCAAGAATGCCTTTGTCGAGATTTTCCAGCTTCAGTTGAGCCAGCGCGGCTGCCGATCCTGAATCGGAAGCGAAAACCAATCGCAATATGGGCACATGTTCCCGCGCGTGGCGGAACCATCGCGCGAACACTGCGAATCCCGGGGTCTCCTGGAAGGGCCTAACGAGGTCGGCCGATGCCCGTTGCAATACTCCCATATCGCTCTGGAACTTACGGAGAATCTTGACCAAGTACTGGTGAATGTTGAGCCACTCGTCAAGTGACGCCACGTTTTCGCTGACGCGGCGCAGCTCTCTCACGGAAATGTCCGGCCGATCGGGAGCAACGCCGGCAAGCACTCGCGAGCAGAAACACGTATCTAGGCATAGATTGCATTCCAGAGAAAGGAATGCATCCAGGCGAACAGGGGCCTCGCCGGGAGGCGTGGCTAGAATCTCAAAGCCCATGTCCCCACCCAATGAACAGCCCACCAAGACAACAATTGCCGGACAGAGCCTTTCAATGCTATCCCGCAGCCATTCACGCACAATCACCACGTGATCGGCAAACGATAACGAGATACGAGCCTTGCGGTTGGGCTCATAGCCGTACAGGGTCGGGCTCAAACCGCGATACGGCAAACGCCTCAGGACAGGTTCAAACTCGCGGTGATCGAGGCCGAGGCCATGCAGAAAGAGCACCAGCACGTCTGAGGCGACCTGATTATCCACATACGAGAGGCGGTCGCCGATAATACGCGGATCAAGCGTCGCGCGGTTAATCTTGCGGCAGAGGCGCTCCGTCAGAGTAAAGCTGCACTCCGTCAATGCGGGGGCGACCGGCGCGGACTGTGCTTGCGTGGAGGACTGTACGGCAGTCCCACTCTTCAGCTCGCGTCGAAGGCTGCGCAGGTCAACTACCAGGTCGAGCGTAGACTGATAGCGCTCTTCGCGCCTCTTGCGGAGGGATTTACGAATGATGCGCTCCAGTTCGGCGGGATGCACGGGCGCACGTTCGTGGAGTGGCCGCGGGTCATCCTTCAGCACGGCAGCCGCAATGGAAGCGGAGCTGCTTCCTGCAAACGGATGAATGCCGGTAGCCAGTTCGTAGAGCAGAGTACCGAACGAAAAAATGTCAGCCCGGAAATCAACTGATTTCCCTTCGAGTTGCTCGGGTGCCATATAGGCTACCGTCCCCATGACCGTTCCCTGCTCCGTCACGTAGGTACGGGTAGCTCCGTAGCCGGCTGCAGGCGAATTGAATCGAGCCAAGCCAAAATCCAGCACTTTGCAGTGGCCAGATGGCATTCGCATCAGGTTTTCCGGCTTGAGATCGCGGTGGACGATTCCTGCGGCATGCGCCGACGCTAAGGCGTCGGCGAGATCGACTGCGATGTCCAGCAACTCTTCGGGCGGAAGTCCGCCTGCAGTGACGCTGTTACGCAGCGTTACGCCCGGTACATATTCAAAGGCAATAAATATCTGGCCTTCGGCTTCCACCAGCTCGTAAACCGTCGCAATGCCGGGATGCGAGAGCCCCGCAGCGGCCCGCGCCTCTTGCTCGAAGCGCTGACGCCGTCCGGGATCGTGTGCCGCTTCCGCCGTCAGGAATTTGAGGGCGACTTGCCGTCCAAGGCGCACGTCTTCCCCGCGCCAGACCACACCCATGCCCCCTTCGCCCAGCTTTTCAAATAGCCGGTACTTTGCGACAACGCGTCCTCGTTGAGGCGCCATGCCCATGGGACTGCCCGCTTCTACCGTGCCAATTCTATGCGCATTGAGGTGGTGTCGGGGAGACCTAAAGGAGAGTTCTAAAATCGTCTCTCAGGGCGCGCCAGATTTACCAAGTTTTCGTCTTAGACCTTTTTCTACCTGTCCCTTAAAACGTGCCATAAAAGTTTTTAGGCACTCGCTTGAATTACAGGAGCGCTTGCTTGGTTCAAAGCGGCACGACCGATGTCAAGTTCAGGATGTTGGTACTGCATCTTCAGTTTTCACATCCCTGTGTCCCATCGTCTTCATGACGACCGCAAGATTTCCAGTGTTCTTCAGAACGCGCCTGCCATAATCGTGCCGGCCGCAGTACAGGACCAAATCCGTGGCAGTCCAGCCTTCGCGCGCGCTCTCCGAATTTGATGTGCCATGTCCGTCAGGTGACCGCCTTGAATGTTTGGATGGGAATAACCAACCTGCGCTCTTGCCGACTGCGCGCCTGCGCAATAGCTCGTAAACGCGATCACTCATCGGAACCAACCTTCTGCCGTCCGGAGTGTTGCTGTCTGGCACAAAGATGGGTCGGTTCTTCCACTGGAACAAAGCCGCAGGTCGCAGGCTGCTGCCAAAGGAGGAGCCGCGGAGGAAGTAGGGGTTCGAAGCCCGGTGGGGCAAGCCAAGCCTGCAATTTGCTGCAGGCCTGGCAATACCGGTTTGATTCGAGCTCAGA
>CAZLIE010000131.1:0-12177 GCA_964559345.1 uncultured Terriglobales bacterium | reverse complement strand
CAATCGACAATGGCTCCGGTGAAGACGAAGGGATGTTTATGCCGCGCGACTTTGCCGACTGGCGCGAAATCCCATCAGAGACACTTGAGAGAAAAGAGATCCTAGTGGCAATCAACACCGCGCTACAAAAGCTGGCTCCAATCTATCGCGACGCCTTTGCGCTCAGAGATATCGAACAGCTCAGTACCGGGCAGTGTGCGGAAGCCCTGGGAATTTCCGAGCAGGCGGTAAAGGTACGGCTGCATCGCGCAAGACTGCGCATGCGGGAAGAACTTGCTCCATTGTTCAAGAGAAACTGGTTCGAACGACTCGTATCATTCAAGGGGAAAAAGCCATGGTTGGCTGCGAAACTGTATTAGAGCAATTGTCAAATTTCATCGATGGCGACATTGGTCCCACGCTCCGCGCGGAAATTGAAGCCCATCTGCGAATGTGCCATCGCTGCTCCGCGCTGTACGATTCCCTTCGGAAGATGCTGGTCATTGTGGCTGACGAGCGAGTGTTCGAGATTCCGGTCGGCTATAGCGAGCGCTTGCACGCATTCATTGATCGGCACCTGTCTGCCACGCAATAGGATCGGTTCGGCAGTACAGAGACATGCAGCAACACACGCTAATCCGTCCAGAACTTGTCCGCCTTGCGCTGAGCGAATGCGTGGGGACGCGGTCAACCATTCTGCAACACATTCAAGAATCCCACTCATCTCGTCATGAGCTATCTGAAATCCAGTCGGGTATGTTCGCTCTATGTTTGAGTGTTTTGGGGCCAATACGTCTCGGATGGGACACGCACTCGTCTGCTTGCAGCCATTCCGTAATGAGCGGAAAAGCGGAAAATCTGATCGGCCAGTGATGCTGCCGTCGATGCCATCCGTGTGCTACTAGCATCTCTCCCACTCAGCATTTTCGCCTTCCTCCTTTGTGGCAGGTGTACCAAGGCTTTCCTGTTTTGGTCGGTCTTCGCGCTGTTTAACGGCGTGTCGACGCGCGAAATAGATTTTTTTGATCCTTGACATTGGATAGAGTACGTGCGTATTCTAATGGCATGCGATATTCGGCGGAACATAAGGCCGAGAACCACGAGAAGATTCTTTCCATGGCCGCTCGCTCCTTCCGGGAGCACGGCGGGGACAGCAGTGGCATCGGCACAGTCATGAAGAAGGTGGGCCTAACGAAAGGGGGCTTCTACCGCCATTTTGGAAGCAAGGATGACCTTTTCGTTGCCGCGGTATCGCGAGCGTTCGATGAGATGGGAAGGGGCATGCTGGAGGCTGCAAAGTCAGCGCCTGAAGGCCAAGCTCTGCGGGCCATCATCGAACGCTATCTGAGCACGCGCCATGCGGATTCGCCAGGAATGGGTTGTGCCCTTGCGGCTCTCGGGCCAGAGCTCGCACGAAAGCCGCTGTCCGTGCGAAAACGGATTGAGGCGTCGCGAGAAGCGTATCGTGAGCGGATATTGCCGTTTGTCCCTGGTCGGACGCGAGAAGAAAAGCTGATGAAGTTTCAGTTGTTGTACGCCAGTATGGCTGGGGTGTTGACTATGGCCCGAATGACCTCGTCGCCTCAAATGCGTGAGCAGATGCTGACCGAAGCGAAGAAGTTCTTCGTAAAAAGCTTCGCTGAGACATGACGCGGTTTTTTTTGAATATCTAAGAGTACGGTTGTACTCTTAGGAGTACACGATGCAACAAACTGTCGTTCGAAGGAACCACCATCGACGACCAACCAAGAACCTAACCAGACCGAATCGAGAGGCTAACCGATGAAATTCATGATCCCTTTTCTCATGGCAGCGCTTCCGGCGGCGTCCGTAGCGCAATCACCGTCCGGCGGCGCCTCAGGCGTGCCCAGCGTGGCTATACCGAAGACCACTGCAGTGCTGGTCATTCAGACTGCCAAGCAGGGCGTAACCCCTCAACAAGTCATGGCCGTGATCCCGGCAGAGGTTCGGGCAACCGTGAGGCTCTACCTCGACGGGAAAATCCAACAGTGGTATTCGCGCGGCGATGGCAAAGGCGTCGTCATGCTGTTCGAGGCGAAGACCGAGGACGAGGCACGAGCCATTGTGGAAACGCTGCCGCTCGAAAAGGCGCAGTTGATGGATACCCAGTACGTTCCCGTCGGACCCTTGATGCCGCTGAGGGCACTGATAGGCCCAGGAGCGCAGGCCAATTAAAAGGCAACCATCATAATCAGGTCGTCGGTATTCGCCGATGACAAGGAGGTCGGACATGCCGGCAAGGGAAATCTTCTTTATAGATATGGCGCTGGGTTATCTCGCCTCGGCGCTCTGCATCGCGACTTACGTCTGGCCGCGCCTGAGGGCAATGGATCGGATCGAGGCTCACCGCGCGATCGCCACGTTCAACAGTTTTCGCTTCTTCGGGCTGGCCTTCTTACTGCCCGGGTTTGTTGGGCCAAACCTGCCGCAGGCCTTCGCGACGCCGGTGGCGTATGGCGACCTCGCCACCGCACTGCTCGCAATCCTCGCGCTGCTGACCGTGCGTGTGCCGTTCCTCTTCTGGCCCCTGGTCTGGGTTTTCAATCTGGTCGGTCTCGCCGACCTCGTCATCGACACGGCGCGGGCGGTCAGTGTCAATCTGCCGTCAGTTGCCGGGCAGCTCGGGGCCGGTTACGCGGTCCCCATGGTTTATGTACCAGCGCTTTTCTGGATGCACCTCGTCGCGTTCCGGCTGCTGCTGCAACCTGGGCGCGCAACCGCTCGGTCAGTGGGCACGCCGATGTCGCTCGCCGCGACTGAATAATTAAGCGCAGGTCCCCACTTTGTTGTTATCTAGGCGGCGCGACGAATTGGACCCGCCTTCGTTACATCTCGGCATGTTTTGGCACAACGACGGCAGGCCTCAGCACATTTCCGCATCGTTTCCATGTCGTTGTACTTCTCGCATTGTGCGGCACAGGCATCACACACATCGGCGCAGATCCCACAGAGTTGATGCGCAAACTGCGAATTTCCTGCAAGCAGCGTTGCACAGGGAGTACAAATATCAATGCATTCGTGACACAACCGGATGCATTCCGCCATCTTGGCGGGGTCGTGCGTTAGGCATTCGTCGGCACATGCCGCACACGCGCGCAGACATTGCAGACACTCTTGTATACATTGCTCGTTAAGTTGGTTAGCTAAAGTTGTGGCCATTTGATCCTCCTTCACTTGCTTTAAAGGCTACATCGTTGATTCGTGTGTAGAGTCAAGGCGTTATCGGTACTTCTGTTGGGAAACGTAATTGAGGAAAGGCGGTTGCCTGAAGATCTTCCGCTGAGATATGCAACTCCACATGCTTCTTCGAACTTGTTTTTTCTAAACAATTCGCTTGGCTCGTGCAGTACGTAGGCGTGCCTCTGCCGCGCAAGGCGCTAGCCCATAATTCTGGCCTGATAACCAGCCGCAGCTAAATGATCGGCTAAGGAACTGGTGTCCTGCTTTGATGCGTCGTACATTAAGTCAATTTGCTGGCTTTTGCTCGCACTCGCTCTACACCCGGCAGAGCTTTGAGCATGCGCTCGATGCGCTGCTCACAGCCCTGTCAAGTGATCCCCTGGTTCCCGACGACTTCAAAAGTTATCGACTTCAACATTTGATCTCCCATCATGCACGCACTGGTTCCGGCAGCGGAGACGAAGGCGACGGTGCCGCATGACCGACGGTCTTGATGGCGTCAAAGAAATATGCACCACGGCCCCACAACGAGTTGATGAAGATCGAGGTCACGCTGGTGGCCATTGCCACCATTCCCCAAATAGGATGAACCAACCCGGTCGCAGCAGCGGGAATGCCAATGCCATTGAAGAGAAACGCGAGTGAGACGTTCTGGACGATCTTGCGATAGCTGTAGCGGCTGACTTCAAAAGCATCGAGAACCGCGCTGAGCCGTTGATTCAGAATGATTACATCGGCCGATTCGATGGCAATATCGGCCCCGCTGCCGAATGCAATTCCCACCTCTGCCTGCATAAGTGCGGGCGCATCGTTGATACCATCGCCCACCATTGCCACGCGAGAACTCTGCTGTAGCTTTCGCAGCATCTCAGCCTTTTCAGCAGGGAGGACACGCGCGTGAACATCTTCAATTCCGGCGGCTTGCGCGAAGTGGCGTGCAGCACGTTCATTATCACCAGTAATTAGACTCGTCTGGATACCAAGCGCGTGCAGCCGATGCACTGTCTCCACGGCATCTGAACGCAACGCATCGCCCAAAGCCAAGAAGCCTGCGAGTGTCCCGTTCTTGGCGACAGCAATAACTGTCAAACCCTGCGATTCGAGATTCGTGATTTCCGCGTTCTGGCGAGTAATATCCAGGCCGTCGCTCGAAACAAAATTCGGACTCCCCACGAGAAGCTTGTCGTCACCGAGGCGGGCCCGAACGCCCTTCCCAGGGACTGCCTCAAATCCTTGCACTTCGGCAAGAGAAATGCCACGATTGAACGCTTCCTCAACCACGGCGCGGGCGAGCGGGTGCTCGGAACCAGTCTCTGCTGCTGCCGCAAGTGCCAGCAAATCCTGCTCCGAAGAATCAAACGGAATGATCTGCCGCAGCGCAGGACGGCCCTCCGTGAGCGTGCCGGTTTTGTCAAACACCACGCGTTGAATCCGCCGTAAGGCTTGAAACGCCTCGCCAGTGCGCATGAGAACGCCGCGTTCGGCCGCCTCCCCGGCTCCGCGGACAATGGAGAGCGGCGCAGAGATTCCTACCGCGCACGGATAACCCATGACCAGCACGCTCAGGCCAGCGAACGTCGCCCGCTGCACGTCGGGGGACGATCCCGTGATCATCGGGAAGAAGATCCAGAACAAAGCGGCTCCGAGTGCGGTCAGCAGCACGATAGGCGTGTAGATCTTCAGCACGCGATCGACAAGATGCAGTAAACCGGGTTTTAGCGCGCGTGCATCTTCCACGCTGCGAATCACCTGCCGGAGAAAACTCTCTTCACCAACCACGGTGACCCGGATCAGGAGCGTGCCATGCCCATTCAATGACCCGCTTAAGGTATGGTCTCCCATGCGCTTGTACGTGGGCAGCGGCTCGCCCGTGACGAGCGACTCGTCCACGTCCGATTCACCCGATTCGACGACGCCGTCGACGGGTACCCGGCTGCCAGGACGAACCCGAACCAAGTCACCAACGCGTACGCGTTCAAGCGGTATTTCTTGCTCCTTGCCGTCCCTCACGACATAAGCAACGTCGGGCTCGAGATCGAGCAACTTTTTCACTGCCTGCGAACTGCGCGTCTTCACGATCAGTGACAGCCACTCGGAAAAAATGTGGTAAGCGAGCACCATCACGGCGACGGAGAAGAAGGCGACTGTGGGATAGTTCGGCGGTCGGAGTGTCAGTCCGACTATGCCGCCGATCAGTCCGGCAAATGCACCGAATTCGACTAGGACGTGCTGATTGAGGATGCCGCGCCGCAGCGCCATGAAGGCCATGCGCGCAATGTGCAGCCCCACTCCGAAAATCAGCGTCAGGGCGAGAACTGCGGAGATCCACGGTCTTGCCGCACCAAAAACGCCGCGCAACTGGAGGGCGTAGATGCCAGTTCCGAACGCAGCAAAAAGCGCCGAACCGGCAATCGCTGTGCGCAGGCTGTACCCTCGCAGTACGACAAACGAGAACGCCACCAGGCTGGCGATAGAAAACACGCACAACGGGAACCAGGGACTGCCGGGCGGATATCCAACCAAGCCCATCGCGGCGATGCTCGCACCTAGCGCAGTCAGGAAGCGATTGCGCTCGCGGACCAACGCACGTTCCTCTTCATCGTAGGGACGCAGCTTCCGCGGGTCCGAAATGGTGTAGCCGATGTCCTTCAGTGTTTGAAGCAGGTCTTTCGCGCGCGTGACCTTCGGGTCATATTCGATTAGCGCCTGCTCGTGCGTGAGGCTCACGGCAACTTTGTCCACACCGGGCCGCTTCCCAAGTGCCTTTTCAATCGTGCCGGTGCAGAGCGAGCAGTGAAGTCCGCCAATGCGGGCGCGAATCCGTCGCCGCCCGGGCAGCTTAGAAGGCTCTTCGCTCCAAAATTGTTCCGGCGTTTCAACGGTCATTGCTTCGGTCATAAATCAATCGTCTGCCTCGCTTTTGCTTCTCTATGGCATAAAGATGAACCCTGTACCAGCTATAGGGTGCAAGGACAATTTTGATCGGCGGCAAGGACGAGTCTTGGAGGGCGTGCCACTCGTTCAGAGCAAGCTCGCGAAGACCCATCCGTAATAGCCACTGACGAATATCAGAGCGGTCCCGCTCAGTACCTGAATGACCCTCCGCCAGCGCTGCATGCGCAAGAACCTAGCCATAGTGCCGGCGAATAGACCGATGAGGAGGAATGGCAAGCCTCGCCCGACCCCGAAGGCAATGGAAAGAAGTAGCCCGTAACCTGCTGTGCGCTGCCCGGCCGCAACCGTGAGCACTAGCAACAAGGGCGCAGCCGAAGTGCCGAGACTGAAGATGAACCCATATGCAAACGCACCGAGGACGCCCGGCCGACGCATCTTCGCGAGTCTCTCGATATCGAGTTGCGGGCCGCGAAATGCGATCAGGGCTGCGAGCAACGATGCCAGTGCCATCGTTAATGCCCAGTAGCGACCAAACGTCTCACCCAAGATGGCACCCAGACTGCCCGAAAGCGCTCCCAGCAGCGCCAGATTTACGACGATGCCCACAAAGAATCCGGCAGCAATCCTGAGACCAGCCCGACGGTTCTGCGCCTCCGATGTGCCCGCCATGCCTGCAATCCCGACTCCCACGGGAATCGTGCAGGGGAAAACAGCGCTGGCAACAACACCGGCCAGAGGAAGAATCAACAGCAGAAATAATGGGCCGCCAAAGTGGCTGAAATGCCGAAGAAATTCCTCAAGGGTCACTTTGACTCCACGACCCGTGACTTTCCGGCTTTGTATCCAAGTTCATTTATAGCGGCTTCGAGACGATCAGGCGTGACTTTCTCGGGTGAGAATCGCACCCTCGCCTCCCGGCGTTCGAGGTTTACTTCCACGTGTTGCACGCCCTCGATACCCTTGAGAGTGCGCTTGACGCGAGCGACGCAAGAAACACACGACATCCCTTCGACGGGAATGCTGACGGTCGTGACTTGGGCAGCGCTCGCACTCTGCGCTCTCAGGTCATTCAACGCGCCAAAGCAAGCGACTAGGGCCGCCACTAAAACGACGACAAAACTCAGCCCCAGCACTGCGGCTGGCAAATGAGTCGCGCGGACTCCGTTATCGTCCACCATTGCTCTTTCTTGCGTGGCGCGAATCCATCGTTCGCTCGATGAGGGTACAGATGGCCCCTGCTGCGACGTTCTGCTTGCCAGCTCTCTTCCATTGCCGGACCGCAGTGGTCAGCTCGTTCTTGAACTTCTCAAGCGTTTCGATTTGTTGGTTGACATCGCGCAGGTGGCGCTCGGCAATCGCGATCACATCCGTGCATGGGCACTGTCCGCGTCCGCGGCTGCGGATGATCTCGCGAATCTCATCGAGAGTGAATCCAAGTCCCTTCGCTTGACGTATGAACCGAAGTTGCTTCAACTCTTGTTCGCCATATTCGCGATAACCGGAGTGGGTTCTAGGCGGCTCGGGTAAGAGTTTCCGCCGTTCGTAGAACCGCACCGTTTGGACGCTTACCCCCGCCTGCTCTGCCAACTCGCCAATCTGCATCATCAACCACCTTACACCCTATACCTAAGTATATGGTCAACTAGCTGACCGTTGGCATAGCATCACTGCCGTGCCCTTTTCGGGGCGGCAGCACGCTCCATATTTCGCCTTATTCTTTTTCACAGCTAAACTTCAACTGCGCCCTCTTTGGGGCTCAATGTTCCGCTCCGTAGCGACCGCTCTTTCATCAGCACGAAGAACACTGGTACAAGGATGAGAACGTGGATTGTTGACGTAATCATGCCTCCGACGATGGGTGCTGCAATCGGTTTCATTACGTCTGATCCAACACCGCTTTCCCAAAGAATAGGAACCAGGCTGGCCAACACTGCGAAGACAGTCATTAGCTTCGGCCGAAGTCTATGTACTGCTCCTTCGATAGCTGCCTCTTCGATTTCCCTGTTTGTGATTTGCGTTTTGGAGGCAAGCCGCTGATCAAGAGCAGCATGGAGATACAGCACCATCACTACGCCGGTCTCAACGGCGATGCCAAACAGTGCAATGTAACCGACCCATACCGCCACGCTGAAGTTGTAGCCGAGCAGCCATTGCAGAATCAGTCCTCCGGTCATTGCATAAAACGTGGGGAGGATCAGGACAAAAGCCTCGGTGACGGAATGGAAAACCATGTAGAGCAGCAGGAAGATGACGAAGAAAACAATTGGCAAGATGATCTTCAGTCGTTCTTTGGCACGAAGTTCGAACTCATATTCGCCCGACCACTGATAGGTGTATCCGGCTGGCAGTTTCAGCTGCTGAAGCAGCCTGTTTGAGGACTGCTCTACAAATCCGCCATAGTCTTTCGTGTTCAAATCGATATAGATATATCCGGTTAACTTTCCGTCCTCATCCCGAATCATGGCCGGTCCGTGAGAAAACGAGATTTTCGCCACCTGCTCAATCGGAATCTGCGCTCCGGACGGAGTAGAGATGAGGACGCGGCGTAGCTCGTCCACGTTGTCTCGGAAGTCACGGAGATAGCGAACGTTCATGGGGTAACGTTCGCGGCCTTCTACGTTTTCAGCTACATTCATGCCACCTATTCCAGACGAGATAGCCTGCTGTACGTCTGCAATCGTCAAGCCGTATTTCGCAGCTTCGGGCCTATTCACTTCAAGGTTTACGTAAAAGCCTTGTGCAACGCGCTCCGCGAATACAGAGCGAACTTGAGAGTTTCCGGAAAGTACTTGTTGTATCTGCGAACCGAGTTGTTGAATTCCATCCAAAGACGAACCTTGAATTTTCATGCCCAAGGGGGTCTTGATCCCGGTCAGGGCCATATCCAATCGGTTCTCAACCGGCATGGTCCAGGTATTAGTCAGACCCGGAAACTGAAGCTTCGCGTCCATCTCTTGAATGAGCTTTTCGTAGGTCATCCCGTTTCGCCACTGCTCACGTGGTTTAAGCATGACGGTTGTGTCATACATGTCGAGCGGCGCATTATCGGTAGCGCTGTCTGATCGACCTACCGCCCCAAAGACGCTTTGCACCTCGGGAAACGATCTGAGGACGCGATCCTGTTCCCGCAGAAGCTGTGACGCTTGCGTAATCGAAATTCCGGGTAGGGATGTCGGCATATATAACGAGGAGCCTTCAAATAGCGGAGGCATAAACTGGCTGCCCATCCTGAACATCAGCGGGAACGTGAAAACGAGGAAGAGCAAGTTGAGCAGAAGGGTCGTTTTTCGGTACTTGAGGCACAATTTCAGAACCGGCAAGTACAGAGCCTGAGTAACGCGAGAAATCGGATTCTCCGATTCTGGTCTGAGTTTGCCTTTGATAAAAATGACCATCAATACAGGCACGAGCGTGATTGCCAACAATGAAGAGAAGCCGACAGCCAAGGTCTTGGTCCAAGCTAACGGCTTGAACATTCGCCCTTCCTGAGCTTCCAGCAAAAAGACAGGTACAAACGAGACAACGATGATCAGCAGCGAGAAAAACAGCGCTGGTCCCACTTGCTTCGCAGCATCGATCAAAATGCGGCGGCGTTGTTTTTCCGTGACTTTGGCTTTCTCGTTGGTTTGAATTGATTCTTCGTAGGTGACGTGCTCCGCTCCAACAGTGCTGGTTGGAACTGGCTGGTTCGGCAGCTCAGATAAATGACGATAGCCGTTCTCGACCATGACGATTGCTGCGTCCACTAGCACGCCGATCGCAAGGGCCAATCCACCCAGCGACATGATGTTCGAGCTAACGTGCAGGTAGTACATCGGAATGAACGCGGCTACGACGGCAATAGGCAGCGTGAGGATCGGGATGAGTGCTGACCGGAAATGGAACAAGAAAACAATAATCACGAGGCTGACGATGATCGCCTCTTCGAGCAGGTCGCGTTGCAGGGTCTTAATCGATTCTTGAATCAAGGGCGCGCGGTCATAACCTGCGATCACCTCGACTCCAGGCGGGAGAGAACCCCTGATTTCTGCCAGCTTCTTTTTCACGCCGTTGATGACGTTAAGTGCGTTCAGGCCATAACGCATCACGACAATGCCGCCCACGGTTTCGCCTTGTCCCTGCCATTCGGCTACACCTTCTCGAATGTCCGGTCCGAATGAAACAGTCCCCAGATCTTTAATCAGAACAGGTGTTCCGTTTTTGGCATTGACCGGAACGTTTTCAAGATCGGCGAGGGATTTTATGTAACCGAGGCCGCGGATGTAATAACGAGTTCCGCTCAGTTCCAGTACGCGACCGCCTACCTCGTTTGTACTGGACTTGACGCGGTCGATCACTGTCGAGAGGGGAATGCCGTAAGCAAGCAATTTGTTCGGATCAAGCTGGACCTGATACTGACGCACAAACCCACCGATACTTGCTACCTCGGCGACGCCTGGAACGGTTTCCAACTCGTAACGCAAATGCCAATCCTGCAGGCTCCGCAGGTCTGCCAGGCTGTATTTGTGGGAGTGATCCACGAGCGCGTACTCGTACACCCAGCCTGCCCCGGTTGCGTCTGGTCCAATCACTGGATGAACGTTTGCGGGCAATCGACCTTGGATCTGTTGCAGATATTCGAGCACGCGAGAACGCGCCCAGTAGATATCCGTGCCGTCTTCGAAGACAACGTACACATAGGAATCATTGAACATCGTCTGGGCGCGCACAGCCTTGACTTGCGGCGCTGCCAGCAGAGCGGTGACGATCGGATATGTGACTTGGTCTTCGATGATGTTGGGTGGTTCACCTTCCCAGTTCGTATGAATAATGACCTGAACGTCGGAAATATCAGGGAGAGCATCCAGAGGGATGTGTCCCATCGACCAGATTCCGGCCACGACGAGGAGAAATGTTCCAGTAAACACGAGGAACCGGTTGTGGGCGCACCATTCTATGATCCGGCTGATCACGTTACATTCCTCCTGTTGCGTCGACACTCAGGTGCTTGGTAGCGATGACAGCTCCATTCTGCTGAGCCGTAACGGTAACCTGCCAAGTGCCGCCCGACTGCAGCTCACCTTTCCCTTCATAAACACCGTTTCCTTTTTCAGGCAGATCAATGGCTGCTTTCATTGCAGCCATTCCCATAGCGGGCATGGCTGCCATATAGAACGTCACATTCACTTTGGCTCCAGTAATGGGTGACCCGTTTGCGCCGGTGAGCTTCACTCGGAACGTATTACCGCCCTTGCTCGGCGGTGATGGATCGGTTGTGAGTTCCACAGTTGCTTGTGGAGCGCCCGATGGAGCATTAATTGCCCCAGCGGCTCCTGCGCCTGGCGGTGGTGGAATGAATGCACCAGCAGCCGCCTGCAGTTGAGCCTCCGAATCAATGAGGAAGTTCGCAGAGGTGACAATCGAGTCTCCCTGCTTTACGCCGTTGACAACCACGTAGTCGTCCCCGACACGCGGCCCTAACTTGATTTCGTGCGGTTCGAGATTCCCCTCGTCCTTATTGATGAAGAGGAGATTGCGGGCTCCGGAATGGAACACTGCGGATGCGGGCACCGTCAGAGCTTTGCCCAACGGCGCCTTGAGAGCGATGTTTACGTACATGCCGGGTTTGAGCTGCAAGGCAGAATTGGGAAACACCAGCCGTACGCGTACCGTACGCGTATTCATGTCCACTTGCGGCACAATGAAGTCCACGCGGCCCTTGAAAACTTTTCCGGGATAAGCATCCACTGTCACTTCAGCAGGATCTCCAGGTTTGATTCGGCCAACATCGGTCTGAAACACCTGGGCATAAACCCATACAGTCGAAAGATCGGCAACGGTGTACAGCTTCGTTTCAGGCTGAACGTAAGCATTAGGCAAAGCAGTGCGTTCGGTGATGTAGCCGGAAACCGGAGAGTTGAACGTGAGCTCGCTGATCACTTTGCCTGTCGATTCCAGCTTCGCGATTTCGCTCTCTGGGATCTCCCACTGTTGGAGACGTTCTTTCGCCGCTGACACCAGAGTGTCAGCCCCTGCCGCAACACCTTGAACCGAGCTTTGCCCCAACTGCTGTTGGTTCTTGCGCGCTAGAAGATATTCCTGCTCCGTGGTGACCAGATCAGG
>CAZLIE010000130.1:0-12560 GCA_964559345.1 uncultured Terriglobales bacterium | reverse complement strand
GCCCCTCAACCTAAATGGCATTTTTGGATTAGAGACTACTGAGAACTTTGTGGATTGGATCGAAGTGAGTCTTGGAGGGTGGAGGCCCTACGCCACACAATTCTACTCGGAAAAGTTGTCCGCGGCGAAGGTTCTCTCTCGCCGCAAGTTTGGCATCGGCCACGAGCCTAGAAACTGCCCTCCCTTTGGCAATCCTCCAAATTGTCGGTAATTCTTAATATTTACCGACATTTTGTTACAGTAACCCAGTGCAGGCCAAAGCTGACAAACTGCTGAAGCTCGTACAACGGCGGCACATCGTTCGTGCGCGCGACGTTGAAGCTGCCGGCATACCGAGGAATTATCTCGCAAGGCTAGTCCAAAGCGGAGAGCTACGGAGACTCGACCGAGGTCTTTATACAGCCACATCAATTCCTGCGTCAGAACACATGAGTCTGCTTGAGGTCAGCAGGCGAGCGCCGAAAGCAATTATTTGCCTTCTATCAGCGCTTAGGTTTCACGAAATTGGGACGCAGATGCCTTCAGAGGTCTGGATCGCGGTCCATTTCAAAGCGCGGGCACCTCGGATCACATCACCCCCCGTCCGAATCATCCGTCTCTCAGACGCCGTTCTGCACTATGGAATCGAAGAGAAAGAAGTTAGCGGCGGAACAATAAGGGTGTTCAGCCCTGCCAAAACGGTTGCAGATTGTTTCAAATTTCGCCACAAGATCGGGACTGACGTGGCGCTCGAAGCACTGCGAGATTGCTTTCGTCAGAAAAAAGCCTCGATAAACCAGATTTGGGAGGCGGCGAAAGTCTGTCGGGTTGCGAACGTTATGAGGCCATATCTGGAGTCCCTCCGTTGAGCAAGCGTGTAAAGAACATCGCAGCCTCCGTGCGGCAGCGACTGCTGAATCTTGCTCACGAGCGCAACGAAAGTTTCGATCTCACCCTGACGAAATTCGGACTCGAAAGGCTGCTGTATCGAATCTCGCAATCGCGGCACCGAAACAAGCTGATCCTCAAAGGCGCGCTGCTATTCGAGCTGTGGACAGAGCAACGTTACAGACCTACGCGAGACGCAGACTTTTTGGCGCGCGCTGATAACAGTCCCGAAGCCGTTGTCGAGCTATTCAAGGAAATTTGTTCTGTCGAAGTGGCTGACGATGGTGTGATGTTCGATCCCGATACGGTTAAGGCCGAGCGGATAATCGAGGATGCTGATTATCAGGGCATCCGCGTCACATTTCTCGGCTATTTGGAAGGTGCACGCATTCCGATCCAGGTCGATCTCGGATTCGGAGATGTCGTCACGCCCGCTGCAATCGAGACTGAAATACGCCCGCTCCTCGATTTGCCTGCACCGAAGCTCTTGGCATACCCGCGTGAAACAGTGATAGCGGAGAAATTTGAGGCCTTCGTAAGCCTAGGTATGGCGAACAGCAGAATGAAGGACCTCCACGATATTGCGAGCCTATGCCGACAGTTTGCCTTCGACGGTGCGGTCTTGGCCGAAGCGATCCGCCGCACATTTAAGACTCGCAACACAGACTTGCCCGGCAAGCCTGTTGTCTTCACTGCGGAGTTCTTCGATGACGAAGTTAAAAAGCGACAGTGGGCCGCGTTCAAGAACCGAAATCGCGTCTTCGTGAAAGACGAATGGCTGGAAGCGGTGTGCCGACAAATCGAATCATTTCTATTGCCGATTGTGCAGGCGCTCGCATCCGACGAAGGATTCCAGCGGCAATGGCCTGCTGGGGGGCTATGGAAGTAGAGTTCCAGGAGAGTTTCGTGCCTATGAAGCTCTCGCTTAGGGTTCTCATCCCGATCTGGTACGAATGATTTACGGATTGCCGTACAATTTGAGGCACATTTCGAGCCTGGTTCGAAAGACAATGAAAGCCACGGATAGCATTCAAGATCGCTTCAACCAACAGATGCTTAGTCGCCATACGGTACATCCGTTTCCGGCACGCATGGCAGCGAACATTCCCTGGGAAGTTCTCAGCTCTCATCGTGGCCGCCTGCGCGTTCTCGACCCGATGGCCGGCTCGGGTACATCCTTAATAGCCGGACGCGCCGCTGGGCATTCGTCTATAGGTTTCGATTCAGATCCACTGGCTGTCTTAATTGCTAGAGTCGGAACAGCTGATGCCAAAGTAAGTCGTATCGAAGACTATGGGCATCGAGCATTGCGCGCTGCAAGACGGATGGAAATCGCCGGAAGGCGAGCATATCCCCTGAGTGCGGATGAGGAAACCCAGGAGTTCGTCCGATATTGGTTTGATTTAGAAGCCCGAAAGCAGCTGTGTGCTCTGGGACGTGCTATTCAGGAGGTCGTCGACGGCAACATCCGCAAGTTTCTGTGGTGCGCATTCTCACGAATGGTCATTACGAAAGATAAAGGCGTGTCGCTTGCCAGGGATGTTTCTCACAGTCGGCCACACAAATGGTTCATGCGTTCCCCAGTAAGCCCGTTTGATTACTTTGAGGAGTCCTTGAGACGCGTTCTTAAAGGCTGTTTGTTTGAAGGCGCTCAGGCCGCACCTAAAGCTCAGGTTTGGCGAGGGGATGCACGGAGCCTTCCGCTTGATTCGCAATCGATTGATCTAGTGATTACGTCGCCTCCTTATTTGAATGCGATCGATTATATGCGTGGTCACAAGTTGTCCTTGGTCTGGATGGGGCACCAGATTAAGGAGTTGCGCAAGATCAGAACGGAAAGTGTTGGCGCAGAATGCGGAGATACGGGTTTCGCCAAACAAGACTTGTCAGAAATCGTCCATCAAATGTATCCAGTGCAAAGGCTGCCTGAGCGATATCAGCGGATGATCGAACGCTATGTCAAAGACATGAGTGCCGTGATAAGTGAAATATCGCGCGTGTTAGTTCCAAGCGGGCAGGCAGTTATGGTTGTAGGTGACTGCAATCTGAGAGGAGTCTACATCAGGAATTCAATTGCTATTCGGCTGCTCGCTGCCGATCATGCGCTCAAATTGATATCGGAAAGGCGTCGTGGCATCCCTGATAAGCGACGTTATTTACCTCCGCCCCGCAACAAATCCGGGGAGGCCTTGGCTAAACGACTAAGAACGGAAGTAATCCTTTCATTTCGAAAAAAAATGAGTGACCAACAGTCTTAATGAGTAATGACGCTGAGGAAAAAATACTTCATCAACGCTTGCTGTCTGGCGATGCGACTGCCTCGGAGGAGATAGCGCAGAAATACCTCCCGCTGATTCAGCGACATGTCGCCGCTCGTGCTCACAATTACGGGATTCACGACAGCGATCTGGTGAACGATGCGACGGTAGAAGCAGTCTTCAGCTACATCAGATACCCAGAAAAGTTCGATCCGAGTAAATCAGGCGTACTCGGGTATCTGAAACGTGCCGCTGAGCGGGATCTGATCAATGTTGCTCAAAAGGATCGTCGGCGACGACGCGGGGAGGAGCTTCAAGAAAACGTCGAACAATCCATCCTGCTGCGGAATAAGTCTTCGGAGATTGACCGCATCAGGCGTGGTTCGGAGGATCTAGCGATCGCTCGAATCGAAAAAGAACGAGGCTTAAATAGACTACAAAGCTTCGGTAGTCCGCGTGACAATTTGCTGCTTCGTCTTCTCGCGGAGGGCGAACGCAGGACTAGCAAGTTCGCTGCCCTGTTAGGCATCGAGAACCTTCCCAATTCTGAACAACGAAAAATCGTGAAACAGCATAAAGATCGTCTCAAGGCACAATTGAAACGCCAAGGGAGCAAGCGCAATGTCTGAACGAGACATCCTGAAATGGGCTGCGAATCGTGCCGCGAACGAACCTGTACTGCTGGGCTACGATTTGCGCGAGTACCGGAACGTAAACGACGCCACAGATGTCGACTTGGCGTCCGTTCTTGATTGCTCTGTTGATGCTCTTGTGTGCCTCTCATTGTGCCGGCGACCAAACCCGGACGCACCATCATTTCACGCAGATGTTCAACAGATTGCAAGGCACTGCGGTGTCAATCCAGAAAGGCTGGCGGCAATTCTCCGCGAAGTTGATTCTCTGCGGACCATTCGGCAGGCACCCACGCCGATGGTCACAGATCTGAATACTGGATTCCTAGCAGCTGCAAGAGACCGCAAGCAAAAGCGGTCTCCTAAGAAGCGCAGCGGCAAGAAACGCTCCAGGTAACCACCAATGCTGGAGTCAGCGCTAAGGCGAACGGCCGAGAAATTCTGGGAACTCGCAAACCACCAAGGGAGCAAGTTTCCTCGTGACATCGAATCTGCCGTTGCTTGGTCGCTTCCCCTCTTTATTGTCCGCGTACCTCAGCTCTACGTCCATGATGTTGAAATCTACTTACGGAAGCGGCAGCTACCGGCAATGGTTGGAACAGCAGATCGGGCCCTACACGGCTGTGTCATTGCTACATGTGGTAAAGGTTTCATCGTCGTAGATGGAGCCGACCCGCCCAATGAGTTGCGATTTACTATCGCACATGAAGTTGCGCATTTTCTGCTCGACTATCAGCAGCCTCGGCAGCTTGCCATTGAAAAACTTGGACCCCAAATTCAAGAGGTTCTGGATGGACACCGCCGACCAACTCCTCAACAAAGGCTGGACGGTGTATTGGCAAACGCTCCAGTCGGGTTATATGCCCATTTCATGCACCGGGAAGATGGTCACTTGGCCAGTAGCAAGGTGTTCGAAGCAGAAGGCCAAGCAGATCGGCTTGCTCTTGAACTCCTTGCACCCGAAACGGAAGTTTGGTTCGCCACACAAAAGAATCTTAAAAGCGCTTCCTTCACTGGCCGCATAGCCGCGCTCCAACGTTTGCTAACTCGGCGCTTTGGGTTACCAAGCTATGTCGCGCAGAAATATTCTGCCAATCTGTGCAGTTCTCGGTTCGGCGGCCCCTCGGTTCGGGAATGGCTCGGGATGAGCTAAGTCATTGCCGCTGTTCCAATTTGGAAGTATAGTTCGCTAACTATTACGTGTGGTCTGTGCGAACAAAGATCACACCGTCGTCGAACTTCTGTTATTCCCACGGAATATGCGGGTAAGGGATGGCGTAGTGGACGAACTCACAAACGAAAAACCGGGCCAGACGGCGCTTCCGCCAGACTCTGCCCAAGCGACACAAGCTGCCACGGACGCAGACGAGTTCCGGAGTTCTTTCGGTGAAACGTTAGATCAGGCACTCGATCTCAACACGTGGCATCACGGCGAGGATCTCGCAAATCTGTACGGCCGACTCGAACAGGAAATTGCTGATGCAGTGCGACAAGAAGACGAGTTGCGTGAACGAGTTCGGAAGGTAGTTTTTCCACGTCTTGAAGTTCGGCCCGGCGCACCCAAAGGTGCTGGAGTTTATCGTCCCGAAATCGCTGATATCGAGAAGACACATCGCGGCTTGCTATTCAATGGCCAGGTAGAAGCTTGTGATGGCACCAGCGTTCCGTTCGACAGCCTGCCAATCACCATCGTTCAGATAGGCGTCTGCACTGTTTCCTATCGCGGCGATCAAGGATCATGGGTTCACCGTCTCTATCGTCGTGACCTGCGTCTGGGTGGTACCGATCCAATTGAGGAAACGCTGGATGTTCTCGAGCAGCGGCAGAAGCGGAGCGGGTACGACTCAGGAAGTCGCAAAGACAAGCTCAGTGAATTAGCCCGCCGGGGCGTCATGACATTTGCAGAACGGTCCGTGCTGATGAATATGTGTCAAGCACCCTGGCGAATGGGACACGGCAATCCGACGCCTTACGAACTGCTTACGGGCGCGGGTATGAAGGAACTGCTCGATAAGAGTCTTCCTTTGCTCGTAGCGTTGATCGAACATGGTCGTTTTGTATTCGTTCCGAGCAGCCCCGCGGATCGCCTCTCTTTGACTATCGGGAATGCTCTTCATTTTCCAGAGTACGCAATTATTGACACTCTGGAAGACAGTATTCTTCGATTGGCCGATCAAGGAAAGTACTGGCCTGGTTATGACGAGCGAGTCAGAAAGTTTGGCCGCGAGCAGGGCAGAAAGATCATTAAAGGCGTGTTTCGAGCATCGGAGATGGGGCCGCCACAAATGTTCTATGCCCACATTGATCACGTGCATGAAGCTGCGCTCATTGCGCTAGCTGATAGCGTTCTCCAGGATGTGCGTGGGTTCCCAATGCTGATTGATCTGGCTGACATGCTGTGTCGTACGACATTTGGACGAGAGACTCTGGCCGCACCAACTCAAACGGCCTACGCGGAAGCCGGCGAGCCGTTCCGTTACATTACCGAACGACAGAGCCGTCGCTAAGGAGGCACTATGGATGACAGGCTAAACGAAAGTGGGAAAGTACAAACGGTAGTGACTGTTAAAGCTGTTCCCAAAGAAGCACTTCAAGAACTTGATTCTGAGATTGCGGCCGCTGGTGGCGAGCTACTCGAACCTGCAGAGTACGCCGGTAGCATTGGTCGCACCCTGTTCGATACACCATCCAGTGCAGATGGGACAATAACGGTGCTTCTGCCAGCCGAACGCTTAAAAGAGGTTACCCATCAGTCGTTGATCCGCATCAAGAGCACCGATCAGCGCTCATATCTTGGAGTCGTAGTCAGCGGACCCTTCGCTGAGCCGTTTGCCCTGCGAGCAGACTCGCCAATGCTGAAGACTGTAGCAGTTCAGGGCGTGCCCATGCTGCCCAAATATCATGGTCGAGTACAGGTAGAGATTTTGGGCGAGGAGATCGACGGTTCTGTTGTTCCTCCTCGTCGCCGACCACTACCCAACAGCCCTGTATTTCTCCTTTCGGGAAACGACACTGCGCGCGTCCTTCGGCTCGAAGGGGAAATCAGAATTGGATTAGCTGACGGTCATGAAGATGTGGAAGTGCGGGTACCGACAGAGAAAAGTGTTTGGCCTAGGCACGTGGGCTATCTCGGCACCACAGGTGGCGGTAAGTCCACCACTGTTTCGGGCGAGATCGCGCAACTCAGGGCTGCCAACTTTGCGATCGTCCTGCTGGATACGGAGGGTGAGTACACGGCGATCAACGAGCCCACTGCCGATAAGCGCATGCTGGATGCTCTGAAACGCCGCGGGATGCAGGCCAAAGGTATCGAAAATACACACGTATATCACCTTGTGGGACGCGAAACACGAAATCCGGCCCATCCGAATCGCCATCAGTTCTCACTACAGTTTTCGGAACTATCGCCTTATGCCGTAATGGAAATCTTGGAATTGAATGATGCGCAACAGGAGCGGTTCTGGAAAGCATACGACGTAGCCAAGCTTGCGTTAGAACGCCTGAAGATATTCCCGGCGACTAAGGAAGAAGGGCAAAAGCTTTTGGAACTCGACGAGCTCGAAAGTGGCTATCCGCGGATGAAGCTTTCTCACCTGCATGACGTGATCTACTACATCACAGCATTGATCGGCGGCGAAGACGAGCCTTACCTAGAGTCCAAAGAATTCAACGCCGGCGGGCGTGAGGTTCTAAAACAGTTGGTCGAGCAGAACAAGGCGCAGCTACCGAAGAACGTCTTTAGCTGGCGCACCGTGCTCGGCAGAGTTGGACGGGTAAAGCGACTGAAGATCTTCGATATCGCCGGTGGAACATTGAACTACGCTGAAATGCTTCAACCCGGTCGTGTCTCAATCGTTGACCTGAGCGACACGGATTCGCCGCAGATCAACAACATGGTCATCGCTCAGCTTCTGCGCGGCCTCCAACAGCAGCAGGAAGCGAATTACAGTGAGGCCGCAAAGAAGAACCAGGCCCCCACTCCTGCTATGTTGTTCATCGAAGAGGCCCATGAGTTTCTATCTGCGCAACGCATTGCGCAAATGCCAGTCCTCTTCCAGCAGGTTGCACGAATAGCCCGACGTGGACGGAAGCGCTGGCTTGGGCTGGCGTTTATCACGCAGCTACCGCAACACCTACCTGACGAAGTACTCGGACTGATCAACAACTGGGTACTGCATAAAATCAGTGATGCACATGTTGTCACTCGTCTCCGGAAGTCAATTGGCGGGATAGACGACGGCTTGTGGAACCGGCTGCCGGCGCTTGCTCCTGGGCAGGCGATTGTCTCCTTCACCAGCATGGGACGCGCACTTCAAACCTCAGTTGACCCAACTCCCTGCCGACTGCTGCTCGTCGACTAGTTATTCAGCACGCCCTCTGTCGAACTTTGTGCTCGCTGTCGGAAACAGTAGTCAGCGAGCAAAGGTCCGCGGAGGGTAAACGTGGCAGTCTCCTTTCTTCATACTGCAGATTTCCAAATTGGGAAGGCTTTCGGTCCAATCGGAGCTGAAGCCGCCATCATCCTGCGTCGCCAAAGAATTGATGCAGTTCGGCGCATCGCCGAGCTGGCGGGCCAGCGCGGCGTGGACGCGGTACTGGTAGCCGGTGATGTTTTCGACTTTGACGCGGTGAGTAATGAGACCGTCCACAGCTTACTGCAGGCGTTCTCGGTCTATACCGGTCCATGGGTCCTGATTCCAGGCAATCACGATCCGGCGGTTGCGGGTTCAGTGTGGCATCGAATTGAGGACCTTGGCCGACCGGTCAATCTTCACGTTTCACGTGAACCTGAGGTTCTGGACCTTGCTGACGGTCGCCTTGCAGTGCTCACTGCGCCGCTACAGCGACGCCACGAGGTCCGCGATTTGACTTGCGTCTGGGACACAATGACGACGCCGGCCCACGCTGTTCGAGTTGGTCTGGCACACGGCGCGATCACCTCGCATACGCCAGGAGTGTTTGACGCCGCAAACCCCATCGCCGGCAATCGCGAGATCCTCAGCCGGCTCGATTATGTCGCACTTGGGGATTGGCACGGCACAATGCAAGTGGGCGAACGTAGCTGGTACGCGGGCACGCCCGAAACCGATCACTTCAAGGCGAACGACAGCGGCAATGTGTTGTTGGTACACATCGAGAATCCCGGCACCATGCCCCTGGTCGAGAAGGTTCCGGTCGGGCGGTACCGCTGGTTTGAGCTGAATCATGAGATTAATAATCAGGCTGATCTTGTCTCCTTAGATCGGAAGCTCGCCGATATCACCGAGCCTTTCCAGGACTCGGTCGTGAGGCTTGTCCTTACGGGCGCTATCGATTTGGAGACGGATGAAAAGATGGATCGCTTGCTGGAGGCTTGGCGTGGCCGGCTGCTTTACTTGCGGGAGGACACCACTGGCCTCATCGCTCGGCCGACAGATGCCGATCTAGATCGCATTGACACCGCGGGTTTCGTTCGCGCTGCTTTGGAACGCCTGCGCCGGACCGCATCAGATTCGGCAGACCCGAATCACAGCTACAGCGGCGATGCCATTGCGCTGCTTTATCGAGTTCACACAGGCGGTGGTGCGCAATGATCCTACGCAGAATCGAAATCCGCAACTTCCGAAAACTAATCGAGCCCTTAGTTGTCGAAGATCTGGGGGCCGGTGTGACGCTGATCGCAGGCGACAATGAAGATGGGAAGTCGACACTGGTCGAGGCGATCCGCACCGCGTTTTTTGTCAAACACAACATCTCGGGCGAGTTCGCCGACACAATGCAACCGTACAACTCGAATGTTCGTCCGGAGGTACGAATCGAATTTGAACTGGACGGACAGATCTACCGGCTGTTCAAAGCCTATTGCCAACGGCCGCAGGCGGAGCTCGTTACACCGACGGGCACTTTCAACGGGTCGGCTGCCGAGGAGGAGCTGAGCCGTTTGCTGCGTGTATCGCTCGCGAAACGCATCCGTAAAGATGACCAGCATGAACATGAAGGCGTTTTTGGGATGTTCTGGGTTGAGCAAGGCAAGTCGCTGGTACTGGAGCCGAACGCCGCCGGACGCACCAGCATTCTCGAAGCATTGCAGAAGGAGGTAGGAGACGTTCTGGGTGGCAAGCGTGGGCAGCGGCTCATCGGCGAGGTGAGTCGCCGGCGCGAGGAGTTGCTCACCGCCACGGGAAAGCCGAGAGGCGCTTATGCGGTCGTATTGCAATCAGTTCTCGACGTTGGCACAGAACTTGCCACCGTCGAAAGTCAGCTTGTCAACTGTAGCCGCAGCACCGATGAGCTTGAGCGCTGCCTCAGCAAACTGGCTCAATACCAGCGCGAAGGGGCGCTAGAAGCTGCCTGTGAACGGGTTCAAGCCGCCCAGCGAGGCAGCGACATATTCGCCAAACTTCAATCCCAACTCAAGGATGCTGATTTGGCGCTGCAGGCCGCAAATGAGCGCCGCCAATCCGGCGCGGACCAGGCTGCTCAACGTGGCCAACTGGTCGAGACACTTGCTCAAGCTGAAGCCACTCTGAATGCGCTCGTCGACTCACTGGCGGCGGATCGCAATCGCGTGTCTCAAGTTATGCGAAAGCTTGAAAAAGACGAACAGGAGCTGGCCAGTGCTGAAGCACAGTCACTCACAATTGAGCAGGAGCTTAAGCGCGCTGAAGCTTTTGATCGGCTTGCAACCTTCCGCACTCGGCTCGCACGGCTACAGCAGGACCATGCCGCCAGTCTTGCTGCCAACCAGGAGCGTGAATCGGCACTTGCTGTCGCCGCCGCAATCAAAGTTGACAAGTCAAATCTCAATCAACTCCGGAGCTTGCAGGATGCAGTCACGAGCGCTCGTGCAAAACTGGAATCGGTGGCGACTCAGATCGAGATCAGCGTTGCGCCCGGAGCAAGTGTCCTGCTGGGCAACAACCCAATCGTTGGGGAGCAGCGGCGGACATTAACGCGCGCTACGGTAATTGAAGCTCCCGGCTTCTTGCGGCTCGCCATTTTTCCTGGAGCCGCAGTCGGCAACCCGCAGGTTGATCTCGAAGCGGCAAACGGAAACCTCGACAGAATGCTCCAGCGACTCGGGGCGACCAACCTTGCCGATGCCGAGGAGCAGTGTGAGCGCAGGACCACAGCATTGAGCCGCGCCGACGCCAGCGCACGAGTGATCGCTGCTCATGCTCCGCAAGGAATCGAAGCTCTAACACTCCAGATCACTGGGGCATTGGGCGAGGTGCAGACACTCGAATCGTCGATAGGCCCGAGCCCACAGATCGAGCCGCACGATGCTTCGGAGGACATGGCAGCCTTGCGGCAGCGCAATGGGAACGCGAGGAGTGCCATCGATGCAGCACGCCAGCAGGTCGATCAGACTCGCTCGGAACTCAACCACGCCATCAATGCGGAAACGGCTGACGCCGCCAGACACTCGCACCAGCAGGCGCTCTGCAATCAATACCAAGAGCGATTGGCAGCCGAGCGCGCGCAAGTCTCGGACGAAGAACTTGGCAAAAGACTTCTGCAAACAACCTGCGATGCAAAAGCAGCGGAAATCGCATTCGCTGCAGCGGAGCGCGCTTTGGCTGATGCCAATCCCGAAGCCGTAACGCAGGAACTACGGATGGCGACAGCAGCGCATCTGCAGATTGAAACGGAGATCTGCGGCTTGCGCGAAGAGGCAATTCGGCTGGAGTCGGAGCTGCGTGTCAGCGGTGGCTTAGGGCTTGGCGAACGAAGGGATGAGCTCCAGGTGCGTCTCACAGCGGCACAGAATGAAGCGGGACGGATCGAGCATCAGGCAAAGACGTTGGACCTCCTTCTGCACGTGCTACTGGACGCCGAAAGTGCTGCGAAGGAGCAGTTCCTCCGTCCGGTGACGGAGCACGTGCAGCGATATCTCAAGATACTCCTGCCCGGAACTGAGCTCGCATTCGATGAAAATATAAACATCGTTGGGCTGCGACGTGGCGCGACTGTCGAGCCCTTTCAGAGCTTGAGTGTCGGCACACGCGAGCAGCTTGCGGTCTTGACGCGGCTGGCCTTCGCCGAACTGCTGCAGGAGCACGGCCATCCCGCGGCAGTCCTGCTCGATGATGCCATTGTTTTTGCCGATGATGAGCGCTTTGAGCGAATGCTCCGCATCTTGGACAAGGCCGCTGAAAAGCTACAGGTGATCGTGTTCACTTGTCGCGAGCGCGACTACCGCCAACTGGGAGCACCCGTAATCCGGCTCGCTGACTGCAACGCTCGAACGGCTGTCGCGAGCTGAGACCTGGAACCACCATGCCGGACGAAAGTTTGTGGCCAACACGCAGTGTCGCCGAATATGCATACTGTCCGCGGCTCTTCTATTACATGGCCGTGGAAGGTGCTTTTCTTCCTAGTCCCGATACTGAAGAGGGTCAACATGTGCATCGCCGTGTGGATCAGCCCAGCAAGGTCACACGTTTGACTGACAGCGACAATGGTAACCAGCCGAAGATCGTGCGCAGCCTCGCCCTCAGCAGCGCCAAACTGAACCTCACGGCAACGCTCGATCTGGCAGAAATCAGCGGCAATGTGGCCGTGCCCGTCGAGTATCGCAAGGGTCGGCCCAAGTATCAGGTCATGGCACCGCCACCGGACGATCCCGGTGAGGCTGCGGAACCTCCGCTCAACCACGCTGAGCCTTGGCCCGCTGATCGAGTGCAAGTCGGTCTACAAACGCTCCTCCTTGAGGAGGCCGGCTACACCGTGCCGGAAGCCGTCGTGTATTACGCAGCCGAGAAGCGACGGATGACGGTTCTGGTTGACGACTCTCTAAAGGCCGATGCGCTCGACGTACTCA
>CAZLIE010000129.1:3344-12626 GCA_964559345.1 uncultured Terriglobales bacterium | reverse complement strand
TCACGCCACCAGGGAAAAACTTCTCCGCCTTCTGCTGAAGTTCACGAGATTTCCCATGAGTCCGGGGCATGCGTGCTTACTCAGTATAAAGACGCGTGAGCGAGAACCTGCGGCTCTCACGCGAGAGCAGTGTTAACATTAACTGGAGCCCGCCACGCAGAAGAAATTGCTAAGAAGCTACAAAGACGGGGCACCCGCCTGGCTCCTGCGGCGAACCCTCTCGTAGCATCCACTTGCCGAATTACGAGAGTGTTTCCGCAACTGACACCAGCATTTCATGGTTGGAATCAAGTCTCTGACTTAACGTAAGCCTCGATAAAGGGTAAACATTGAATTCCTCGATCCGTAACATCGCCATCATCGCGCACGTTGATCACGGCAAGACCACCCTGGTCGATGCCATGCTTCGCCAGAGCGGCGCCTTCCGTTCCAACGAGATTGTCGCCGAGCGCGTCATGGACTCGAACGACCTCGAGCGTGAACGCGGCATCACCATCCTCGCGAAGAACACCGCGATCTTTTACCACGACATCAAGATCAACATTGTCGATACGCCGGGACACAGCGATTTCGGTGGCGAAGTCGAGCGCGCGCTCAAAATGGTGGACGGCGTCATGCTGCTGGTGGATGCCAGCGAAGGCCCGCTGCCGCAGACGCGCTACGTGTTGAGCAAGGCCCTCGAATCTGGACTGCCACCGGTGCTCGTGATCAACAAGATCGATCGTCCCGATGCGCGTGCCCAAGAAGTGCTGAACGAGGTTTACGACCTGTTCATCGATCTCGACGCCAAAGAGGATCAGCTCGACTTTCCTGTCCTGTACACGAACGCTAAGGAGGGCACCGCGTCCGTGTCCCACGCTTCGCCCGGACGCGATCTTCAGCCGCTGTTCGACGCCATCCTGAAGCACATCCCGCCGCCCAAAGGCGATGCCAATGGGCCATTACAAATCCAGGTCGCAAACCTGGACTACAGCGACTATCTTGGCCGGCTCGCAATTGCGCGCGTCTTCAACGGCACGCTCAACAATGGCCAAGAGGTCGTAATCGCGAAGCGCGACGGCAGCATGCAGCCGGTGAAGATCACCAAACTGTTTTCCTTCAGTGGGCTGAAGCGGGTTGATATCGAAAAGACTGTGCTGGGTGACATCGTTTCTATCGCCGGAGTGACGGGAATCACCATCGGCGAAACCATTACCGGAGTTGATGCGCCCGCGCCGTTGCCGCCCATCGTAATCGACGAACCCACGATCGCGATGCAGTTCACAGTGAACACATCACCATTTGCGGGACGCGACGGCCAGTACGTCACCTCGCGGAATCTGCGCGAACGCCTAGAGAAAGAGCTGCTCACCAACGTCAGCCTCAAAGTCGAAGAGACCGCCAATACCGACAACTTCAAGGTCATGGGACGCGGCGAGCTGCAACTCTCGATCCTGATCGAGACCATGCGCCGAGAAGGCTACGAGCTGATGGTCGGCAAGCCGGAGATCGTCACGCGCCGCATCGACGGCAAGCTGATGGAGCCGATCGAGCACCTTACCATCGACATTCCGGAAAATTTCATCGGCGTGGTCATCGAGAAACTTGGTCCTCGTAAGGGCGAGATGATCAAGATGCACAACCACGGCTATGGACGCGTACGCATCGAATTCCGGGTGCCGAGCCGCGGACTCATCGGCCTGCGCAGCGAATTGCTCACTGACACGCGCGGAACTATCGTGATGAACTCGCTCTTCGACGGCTATACGGAATATCAAGGCGAGATTCCGCACCGCCCCACAGGTGCGCTGATCGCCGATCGTTCTGGCGTTGCCACTGCGTACTCACTCTACAACCTGCAGGAGCGCGGAGAGATGTTCATCGCTCCCGGCACCGATGTGTATGAAGGCATGATCGTCGGCGAGAACTCGCGTGACGTGGATCTCGACGTAAATATTGTCCGCGAAAAGAAGCTCACTAACATGCGAGCTTCCACCGCAGATGAGGCCATCCGCCTCGTGCCGTTCAAGGCGCTTAACCTGGAGCAGGCGATTGAGTTCATCGCGGATGATGAATTCGTCGAGGTCACTCCAAAGACGCTGCGATTGCGCAAGAAAATCCTGCAGTCAAACCGCAGGCCAAGACGTGGGGCCCAATTGGTGGGAGCAGAGAAGGATTAACGCGGCACAGTCTCGACAAGACTAATTCGGATGTACAGCAACTGCGTGAACACATCGCGCCAGTTGAAGAGTCTTCCCCGATGAAGAGGGGGACTGAAAGTCCACGAAAAATCGTTCCAAACCCCTGCAAAGAACAGGGCAGCCTCGAAGGCTTCATCGCTTCATTCGCCCGGCCGGCGGCGAGCTAGCTTGCTCTCGGTAACAGGCTGGAGATGATGTCTCGCACTCGTTGTCCAAAGCCCGCCGTAAGCGACCATGGGCTTGGCTGGCGGATGACGTGCAGCTTGCCTTTCAGATCCGTAACTTTGTAGCTCGTGCGGCCGTCTTCAGTGCGCGTGAATTGGATCGAGACAGTTGCATTCGCAACCTTCATGTTCTCGAGGCTGAGTTGCGGTAGCCAATCCGGCAGATGTGGATCGAGAAGCAGTACGTTCAGAGGTGCATAAGGAAAGATCCCGAGCAGAGCTTGCATGATCGTGAACGGAGCGGACGCCGACCAGGCTTGCGGCCAGTTGGCTTTGGGATACATTCCCGGAAAGGGATGCTCGTCGTCGCGCTGATGTCCTGCAAAAACCTCAGGGAGGCGACGATATTTGAAGATCTCCGCAGTATCGAATATCGCCCGCGCAAGCCTCTGCATTTTTTTGTGCAGACCATAACGGGCGAATGCCAAGGTGAAGACGGCATTCTCAACCGGCCAAACTGAGCCGCGGTGATAAGAAAATGGATTGAATGCGGGATGTCTCGCGGAAAGCGTGCGAACTCCCCACCCAGAAAACATATCCGGCTGCATAAGGCGATCGGCGATCCGCGCTGCCAAAGAATCTTCGACGATGCCCGAGGCGAGACAGTGTCCAGGATCCGATGCGATCGATCGGACGAGCCGTTTCTTGGCGTCTATGGCCATTCCGAAGTATCCGGCATCTTCGATCCAGAAGAACTCGTTAAAGCGCTTTTTCAAGTCTTCCGCTTCGCGAAATAGCCGGTGAGCCGTTTTGGGATCATTCAGCCACCAGAGAACTTCTGCGAGGTGGATCTTTGAAGCGTAGACGAACGCCTGCATCTCGCAGGTACCTAGCGGGTCGTTCACCTGTGAGCCGTCGGCGTGGACGATGGCGTCATCTGAGTCCTTCCAGCCCTGGTTGCGTTCACCTTGCTTTGAGCGAGTGCGATAACGGTAAAAGCCGCTGTCGTCCAGCAAATATCGATCCGCCCAGGCGAGACCATCGAGAGCTGGCTTGATGTACTGAAGGACGAGCTGTTTATTCCCGGTCCAATGCCAGACAGCGGAGACAACAACCGGGTAGTAGATGGAAGCAGTGACGCCTCCGTAGTAGCGACCGTGCGGATTGTAATTGAGTACCGCGCGCGGGTCGGTGTGTAGCTCGTGGACAAAGCGTCCTGGCTGCTCATCGCGCCAATCATCAATCAGGTTGCCTTGTGTCTTGGGTAGTTCCGAAAGCGAACCGCGCATTATCGCCGTGCTCAGCAATGCGGCTTGCCAGGCAGAGGCCAGGCAGTCACGGCCGAACAAACCAACATAAGTAGGCAGCCCGGCAGCTGGAATCCAGGTGCTGCCCTCTTCATCTTGAGAATCGAGATCAAACAGACGAAGCGAAGCTAAATCTTTCTTTGATCGTTCCAGCGTGCTGAGCACGAGCGCTGGGAACATTGATGTGCCGGATGAGCTGAACTGGGTAGTCCCGCACAGAAATGCTCGCTGTTTTTCTTCACGGACTCTCAGTGCCCGTGCGCCCGTGCCGGACTCCAACTTATCGCCCTCGATCTGCGGAATCCAGCGCAATGAGCATCGCCAACTGTGGTGCGCGGGAATCCTCACTTCAAACGATATTTTCCCCTTTCGATATTTCGGCCTTAGACCGGTTTTGAAGTGCAGAAGGATTCCACGATGAATCCGAGCTACACCCCAATCTCCCTGATGGAAATATCTGTGCTTGGCGCGGTAGTCGAAGCTCAGCTCCCAGTCGCCGGAGTCCTTCTTGTTCCACTT
The DNA here is from genome assembly GCA_964559345.1 of uncultured Terriglobales bacterium. Classification (GTDB taxonomy): domain Bacteria; phylum Acidobacteriota; class Terriglobia; order Terriglobales; family Acidobacteriaceae; genus Gp1-AA112. Next base: position 8,456 of record CAZLIE010000129.1, on the reverse strand, counting down.
CTGCCGGATTTTTCCGGGAATCTTGCCGCCGCTAGTCGCGTCGCGTGGACTGGCGAAATCGGAGGCCACTTCAAGCGCAAGTTCAACGACGGTGTTGATTTGCGTGTAATTGGTGAGCAAGATCTCTTCGTCGAGACCGTCAGCCACAGTGCGGGTGATGCGCAACTCGATGGATTGCTGCGATGAGTCTTCGGTCTGCATCCCTTTCCAGTTTCTCGGCGTAGCAATGTAGTAGCCGAGGGATGTGTTCTGGGTTACAGGGGAAAAAGCACTAAACTGCGGCTGTTTTCCGTTTATGGTCCATAGATACCGTGACAGTGTCCGCGACTGATAGATCCACAGTCCCTGGTCAGAGTCTCCCATTACCCAACCCTCTCGGTTAGTAATCAGGATAATGCGGTTGAGGCTTATGTATTCCGTCTGGAAGCGCGGTTGAAGTTCTATCAGACTGGAATCCGAGAGCAGCATCCTGCTCTGTTCGATGCGTCACGGCGGGCGCTGTGTAGCGCAGACTTTCCGTGACTACTCAGCGCTCCGGCCCGATGTGGCCAAGGAATCATGCCTCGTCGAGTAATCGAGCTTGCATTTGCAACCCTCAAGGGCTGCAACCATAACCCTGTGAGTTGCACCGCAATGAATGGAGCACAAATCCAAAAGATTCAGAATTGGGGCACATCGAATCGTGTGTTCCAGAGAGGTTGAGGTTGGAATTCAATGTCAACTTATCCAGTTGTAAGGGATCGCGACTGGGGGTTTTCCTAGTCCTGCGATTTTTAGCCATACATTTGTCTTTGTGGCGATCGAGGTCACATTCGGAATTCTAGGCATGGCAGTGTTTGCATCGGCAGCTTCGCCAATGGGAATGCAGTGACCGGCGGCATCAGTATTGGGGCGGGAATCTGGGCTTCACTGCAGGTCGAATTGATTGCATGGAAGCCTGCGGAGGGGTCGCACTTTCTCGGGCGGGCTCTGAGAGAGCAGGGTCACGAGGTACGGCTGATGCCGGCGCAGTATGTCATGAAGCGAAAGCGGCCCGTGCAAATCCGAAGCGCCGCATCAGCAGCATGGCAAGGAAGCTGCGCGGAGCCAGATAGTGAATCCCCCGGGATCCACGCGGGTTCGCGGCGCCAATTCCCTGTTTAATTCCTTTGTTCCTGAAATGTAATTGCAGATGCCGGGCAGAATTCGGCGATTCCGAGCCTAATTGGAAAACTTCCCTGTATTTTTCCCCTGTTCTTCTCGCATCGAGATGTTGGGAGGCGTACTGGAATTGATCGGGAGCTGTGGCAAATTATTCTCATCGACATTAAGAAAGTGGTGGAATTTGATCTGCCTGGACCAGGAAACGATTCAACGTTGGAAGTAGCCATTCGGAAACATCTCGAAAAAGGTGCGATTGCTCTCGTTCTTAGCTTTGCCGCGGGAGCCGTAGACATTGTTGGGTACTTGTCCGCTTATCACACCTTTACCGCGCATATGACCGGAGTTACGGTGCATCTTGGGAATGCCATCTTTAACCGTAGGGTCAGCGATGCGGCGCTCGCAGCTATGGTTCTGGTGTCGTTCATTTGTGGGTCGCTCGTCGGACGCGCACTCATCGAGATAGGATCTCGGCGCAAAATCCGAAGCATCGCATCATGGACGCTCGGCATTGAGGCTGTGCTTCTTGCCATCGTTGCTTCACAAGTCCTCGCCGGCTTTACTGCCGAGTTTGACCCACGCTATCCGAAGATCACGCTTGCACTGCTGGCGATTGCGATGGGACTGCAGACCGCAACCATCACCAGAGTGGGTGCGCTTACAGTACACACCACGTTTGTCACCGGAATGATTAACAAATTTTGCCAATTGGTTTCGCAGGTGTTCTTCGACACATATGACATTTCGGTCGCGAGCTCCACGTCGGGGGAGCCGTATCGGGAGCATCGGTCGAAGACTCTTCGAAGCGCCTTATTCATTTTCTCGATCTGGTGCGCGTATGCCGCGGGCGCGATCGGCGGCACTTGGCTTGATTCTAGATGGCAACTGCGCGGTCTTTATCTGCCGGTCACGCTTTTATGCCTGGCGATTGGAGCGGACCGGATAGTTCCATTTTCGGTCGAGGAAGAAAAGGACCAAGCCGAACGTTGATGGCCGGCCTACTGCTTGCAACCATCAACGCTACACCTCATATGGGACTTGCATTCGAAGTCTCTGGCGTGCGGTGACGTACGTCAACCGATCTCCCGAAAGCGGTTGCCGCCCAGACAAACCAAATGCACACACGTGTATTGCATCCTTTCACGGTTTGTCCAAGTAAAGATTGCTGTGAGTGACAGTCAACCCACCTATCTCGCCGGGATATCTATTCCATGGTGGGCTTAGTTTTGTACGCGCAGCTCTCGCAAGAAATTCTTCAACCTCCATTACTTTTGCAGACGCTCAGATTGAAATCAGGTCTGACTTGAGGAGTAATTCATGACCATCTCGGATGCTGTAGTACACACCCTCATTGATTGGGGCGTAGAGGTCGTTTTTGGTTTGCCGGGAGACGGAATCAACGGATTCATGGAGGCGCTGCGCAAAGCGCACAGGAGGATTCGTTACGTCCACATGCGACATGAAGAAGCTGCGGCGATGGCAGCGTGTGGATATGCAAAATTCACAGGTAAGCTGGGTGTCTGTTTCTCGACCGCAGCTCCTGGAGCCATTCACTTGTTGAATGGCCTATACGACGCCAAGATCGAGCAGGCACCCGTGCTGGCAATCACTGGGATGACTTACCACGATCTGATCGGCACTCATTATCTGCAGGATATGAATCAGGACTACTTGTTTCAGGATGTTGCCATCTACAACCAGCGCATCATGGGCCCAGCTCACGTCGAGAATGTCGTGAATCTGGCTTGCCGCGCCGCCTTGAGCCACCGTGCGGTTTCGCACATCTGCATTCCGATCGATTATCAGATCGCGGATATGTCCGATCAGAAGCGATCACATCGCAATCTACCCGGACACGAGTCAGAAGTGTTTACGGTTCCAAAGCGCATTCCCGAAAGAGCGCAGTTGGAGAAGGCAGCAGCTTTATTTCGTAATAAAAAGAAGATCGCGATTCTCGCCGGCGCAGGGGCACGAGGCGCACGCGGAGAACTGGAGCAGGCGGCGGAGCGCCTTGGCGCGCCAGTGGTAAAAGCACTGCTCGGTAAAGATTGCTTGCCCGACGATAGCCCCTACTGCGTGGGCGGAGCCGGAGTGGTGGGCACGCGGGCTTCCTGGAATGTGTTCAAGGAGTGCGATGCGCTGCTCATTGTAGGCAGCTCATTTCCTTACATCGAGTTTCTTCCTAAACCGGGCCAAGCTGTGGGCGTGCAGATCGACGATAAACCGGAGCGGATAGGCCTTAGATATCCAGTCGATCTCGGTTTAGTCGGAGATGCGAAGTCCACGTTGCGCGAACTGCTCGCGTTCCTGCCTCGGAACAAAGACCGCGGGTTTCTCAAAAAGGCACAGAAGGACACCCGAGAATGGTGGGCGCTGATGGAAGAGCGCGGCACTCGTCGCGACAAGCCGATGAAGCCACAGGCGATCACTTGGAATTTATCGAAGCTGCTCAAAGATGATGCCATCGTCTGCGGAGACTCGGGCACAGTCACTACCTGGATTGCACGGATGATGCTTCGCAAGAACCAGAAGTTCTCACTCAGCGGGACTCTTTGCAGCATGGCCGCTGCGCTTCCTTACGCGATTGGCGCCCAAGTCGCGTTTCCGCACCGCCAGGTAGTGGCTTTTACGGGCGATGGGTCTTTGAGCATGATGATGGGCGATCTTGCAACGCTTGCACAATGCAAGCTGCCGGTGAAGCTGATCGTCGCGAAGAACAACACTTTGGGCCTGATCAAGTGGGAGCAGATGGTTTTTCTTGGCAATCCGGAATATGGCGTAGATCTGGCTCCAATCGATTTCGTTAAGGTTGCAGAGGGATGTGGCCTGAAAGCAGTGCACATCGAGGATGCGAAAAGTTGTCATCATCAACTGAAACAAGCTCTCAACATGGATGGCCCCATCGTGATTGAGTGCGTCGTCGATCCGCACGAACCTCCCCTGCCGCCTGCGATCACCGGCGAACAAACAAAGCACCTGGCGGAAGCCCTGGCCCGAGGTGAACGCAATCGCGTTCCCATTGGTTTAACGATTGGGCGCGACATGCTCGATGAGTCCACATTCGAAGCCAGTCCTTACGGAGCAGGGGCTCGCGTGCTAGGTATCCAGCACAGCCGCGGAGGTAAAGAAGAAGAAAAAGAGGAAGAAGCCGAATTTACGAGGAAGGGCGGGCACAATGGCGACTCTCGTCACAATAGGCACTAGCCCTCGTCTGAGTGCAGATGACTGGTCGAAGGAAGCGAAGGCCCTTGAAGCCGAGCTGCAAAAAAAGATCGCAGGCGAAGTACGGTTCGATATTGGGAGTCGCGCCTTGTATGCGTCTGATCTCTCGATCTACCGCCAAGTGCCAATCGGCGTTGTAATTCCGCGAGAAGTCGAAGACGTTTTTGAGACGGTCGAAGCCTGCCGCAAACGGGAGGTGCCAATTCTGGGCCGCGGCTGCGGTACCAGTCTTGCCGGACAGTGTTGCAATGTTGCTGTCATCCTCGATTTTTCCAAGTATCTCAATAAGCTCCTTGAGCTTGATCCATATCGGCGTTACGCGCGAGTACAGCCCGGCATTATTTGCGATCAGCTTCGCGATGCTGCCGAGCGCTTTCATCTCACGTTTGCACCAGATCCGGCTACGCACAAGTACTGCACGCTCGGCGGAATGATCGGCAACAACTCCTGCGGCGCCCACTCTGTGATGGCAGGCAAGACCGTGGACAACGTCGAGGAATTGGAAGTCCTGACATATAACGGTCTGCACATGACAGTTGGCAAGACCAGTGAATTCGAACTTGCCAAGATCATACGGAAAGGCGGGCAGAGCGGCGAGGTCTACAAAAAATTGAAGCAGCTTCGGGACCGATATGGGAAACAGGTTCGCGAACGTTACCCACAAATTCCGAGACGCATTTCCGGTTATAACCTCGATCAATTGCTGCCGGAGAACGATTTTCACGTTGCGAGAGCGCTAGTCGGTTCCGA
>CAZLIE010000129.1:0-3334 GCA_964559345.1 uncultured Terriglobales bacterium | reverse complement strand
GAGTTCATGCGCAATCGTTTTGTCTGCCAAATTGAGACTCGTTCCTAGTCCACCCATTCGGGCGCTGTTGGTGATCGGATATCCCGACATGTTCACTGCTGCCGACCACGCCGCAGACTTGCGAGCCATGGGTCCGATTGCTCTCGAAGCATTTCAGAAACACGTCATCGAGAACATGGTGGAAAAAGGCAAGCGTGTCGCCGGAGCCCGCTATCTGCCCAAAGGTGACACCTGGATATTGGCGGAATTCGGAGGTGAGACACAGTTGGAAGCGGTCGCAGAAGCCGAGCATGCGATGCGGAGGGTAGAGCGGAACTTGCGCGGTCATCTGGAGATGAAAGTAGTTTCCGATCGCAGTCAGCAGATGCAAATTTGGGAAACGCGCGAATCGGGAGTCGGAGCCAGCAGAGTGCCGGGCGAGGAGGATGCCTGGCCATCCTGGGAAGATGCAGCCGTGGCTCCCGAGAAGCTCGGCAACTACCTACGTGACTTTTACAAGCTCGTGAGTAAGCACGGTTACAAAATGACCATCTTCGGACATTTCGGAGATGGATGCATGCATACGCGCCTCACATTCAACTTGAAGACGGCGCCGGGTGTGCGCAATTTTCGCAGCTTCATGGAAGAAGCTGCGGACTTGGTCGTGAACTACGGTGGATCACTATCAGGCGAGCACGGCGATGGCCAAGCCAGAGGCGAACTGCTGCCGAAGATGTTCGGATCTGACCTGATGCAAGCATTTCGTGAGTTCAAGTCAATTTGGGATCCGCACTGGCGAATGAATCCGGGCAAACTCGTCGATGCTTATCCACTCGATTCCAATCTGCGTACCGGCCCCGATTATCGTCCTCAGCCTGTCTTCACCCACTTCAAATTTCCTGACGACCACGGCAGCTTCGCGGAAGCCACGGAGCGCTGCTTTGGAGTCGGCAAATGCCGGTCCCTTGAAACAGGCACGATGTGCCCGAGTTTTCGCGTCACCCGCGAGGAGATGCACACTACGCGGGGCCGGGCGCGGCTGCTCTTCGAAATGCTGCGCGGCGACTCAATCCAGAAGGGTTGGCAAGATGAGCATGTTAAAGAGGCGCTCGACTTATGTTTGTCGTGTAAAGGATGTAAAGGTGATTGTCCCGTCTCTGTGGATATAGCGACCTATAAGGCCGAGTTCCTCTCGCACTACTACGAAACCAAACCTCGCCCGCGCTCCGCATATGCGCTGGGATTGGTCAATGAGTGGGCGCGGCTTGCTTCTCTAATGCCTGGCGCCTTCAACATGATCACGCAGACACCCGCCTTGTCGGAGATCGCCAATAGAGCAGCCGGAATCTCTCTTCATCGCACGCTGCCTCCTATTGCACCGATTACGTTTCGATCATGGTTCCAAAAACGGAAAAAGAGAGCCGAGAATGGTAGGTTGAAGGTCATTCTATGGGCAGACACTTTCAACAACTACTTTCATCCTGACATTGCCCAAGCGGCGGTGGAAGTGCTCGAAGCCGCCGGATTTGAGGTCAACGTTCCTGTGCAGCCGGTGTGCTGCGGCCGTCCATTGTTCGACTTCGGGATGTTAGATCGTGCAGAAAAATATCTGGCGGATACGCTTTCCGTTCTTCGCGAAGACCTCAGCGCCGGCGTTCCCATTGTAGTGCTCGAACCGAGCTGCGCCGCTGTCTTTCGCGATGAACTCTGCGGGCTCATGCCGACCAACGAGGATGCTGTTCGTATGAAGAGTCAGACCTTTCTTCTGAGCGAGTTTCTGCAGAAGAAAGCACCAGAGTTCCAGATTCCTAAACTCCCGCGCCGGGCCACAGTACACGGACATTGTCATCACAAAGCCGTCATGCAAATGGATGATGAAGCCGCCCTACTGAAACGACTAGGTATTGACTTCGAGCTTCTCGATGACGGCTGCTGCGGCATGGCCGGTTCGTTTGGTTTTGAAGAAGAAAAGTACGACATTTCAGTAGCATGTGCGGAACAGGGCCTTTTGCCTGCTGTCCGCAAGACAGAATCCGACGCATTTGTGATCGCAGACGGATTTAGTTGTCAGGAGCAGATTCGCCAACTAACTGATCGAGAAGCGTTGCACATTGCTCAAGTGATTCAGTTTGCACTCCACAACGGCGAGGGCCTTAATGGCGGGCCTCCAGAGGAGTGCATGGTTAAGCAACGCGCAAGGGAAGTAGAGCGCTCCATCCGTCGCAGCAATGGTGTGCTGGTAAGCGCAGCTCTTGCAGCCGGGGCGGGTTTGTATCTTGCTGCAAAGGGTCGAATCGAACAACGCCAGTCAAGCAGAAACACAGGTCAAGACTAGAGCTGCTCCTCGGCCCTCAGTTGCCGAAATGGAAATCTCTCGTCAGGTTGCCTTGGGAAGGCAACAATTGATCGTGTGATTTGCTTCTACCAGATAGGGAAGGAGGGAAAGAGATATGCTTTGGACCTTAGCGGTAATCTTTTTCATCTTATGGGTCCTCGGACTAGCTCACGTCTTTGCCATCGGCGCGTGGATCTGGCTTTTCTTCGCGATATGGGTCATTTTGCTGATCGCGCAGCTTGCGACTAGTCGTCTGCGGACTCCGGGAACACCACAAAAGATGTAAAAGCCAATTCGATTTAAGGGTGCTTCTAAGTGCGATCGAAACTTCTATTTGAAGAGCAGGGATTGCGGACATTTGCCGTCGTTTTTGACAAGAACGACGATGTCCTTCCTTTGCTCTTGCAATTTGCCGAAGAAAATAACCTCAGCGGCGCTCGACTGAACGGGATTGGAGCGTTCCAACGCGTGCGGCTTGGATATTTTCAGCGCGAGGCGCGTAAGTACCAGTCCATCGACATCAACGAGCAGGTCGAACTCTTATCGCTGATTGGCAATTTTGCGCGTAAGGATGGAAACCCGAAACTGCACGCCCATGTGATCGTGGGCAAGCGCGATGGAAGCGCGCATGGCGGTCATCTGCTTGGAGCTCGCGTCTGGCCGACGTTGGAGATCACGGTAATCGAAACTCCCGCATATCTTCAGCGCACGCTGGATGAGTCGACTGGATTAGCCCTGCTCGATCTCGCTGCGTAACCTTTTTCGCATGCGCGTCCGCTATGCCACTCTAAATCTCGAGGACTGGAGCACGAGTGGTTCAAGAAACGGATCAAAGTGGTAGTTGCGGGGTTGCGGAAAGTCAGGCCGGATATCGTCTGTCTGCAGGAATGCACAATCTCGTATACAGGTACTGTTTACAACCAAGCTCTAGAGATTCACGAATTAGCGAAGGAATGAAATGAACCGCAGCAAGAATAAGAAGAAGAAATGGGTGGCTAGCGTCCAGACCGAATCGACGCA
>CAZLIE010000128.1:10707-12785 GCA_964559345.1 uncultured Terriglobales bacterium | reverse complement strand
ATGGATGGACGACGGGCGACAATGGACAACTTTTCAAAGTGGATGGATTGGACGGTCAGCGCGCGCAAATCGCCAATCCAGACGATGAAGGAACTAACTTTCCTCCATTCAAGCTTTCCACTACATGCACGGAAGACATGAGTTCGGCATGGCTGGAGAGCTATGGCGACGTCAATCGCTACGACTTTTCGACGACTCGTCAGGCGTTCATGAATGGTTTTGTTCACACCGCGGAAGGAATTGCGAAGTCGCGGGGATACTCGGATTCGGTCGGGAGGCGCGCAATGGGCTACTACGACCAGGATTTTATTAACTATTACTACTTCATGGCGTCGCAATTCGCGCTGTCGGACCGCTGGTTTTCGCCGGTTTCAAGCAAAACGGTGCCAAACCGGATCGCCACACTGTCCGGAGGAACGACCCAAGGATTGGTTTATGACCCGTCGAATGATGATGGCCTGAACAGCGGGCTCAGTTTTCCCAATATTTTCGATAAGTTACAGAGTGCAGGCGCATCATGGAAGCTTTATTACTCAAATACTGACCCATCAGATCCGTTTCCCGCGACCACTTTCGCCTACTTCAAGTCATCACTGAATTACTTGTACGACAATCCGAATCACAATACTTGCGCGTCTGGAACCCAGCCGTCGTCGGTTGTGGGCGATAGTTCGAACTCTTTCTGCATCGATACTCGACATGTCGCTCCGATAAGTCAGTACTTTACCGATGCTCAGAATGGGGCACTGCCCAATTTTGCGTACATAGAACCCGGCTTTAACGACGGAACGGACGAACATCCGGGCGGAGGAATCATCAGCGGACAGCAGTTTGTAGCCAAGATTATCAACAAGCTGATGAGTAGCCCGTCGTGGAATGATTCTGTTTTTTTCCTGAGCTATGACGAAGGCGGTGGTCCTTTCGACCACGTCCCTGCCGTCCCAGGCCACACCAACGATTACACCGATGCGAGCCTGAATATCACTACCGACATCAGCAGCATCGCTGTAAATGCAGATGGATTCAATCCGTGCAGGATTGTTTCGGGCAGTTTCCACTGCGATTTGCGGACTTATGGATCATATTCGGATCCTGGCTACAACTCTGGAGACGCTGCAGCCCAGCAAGGTTTCGCTGCACAGTTGGGATTCCGCGTGCCGAATATCATGGTTTCACCGTTTGCGCGCCGGCATTACGTCTCTCACGTGCCGATGGATCACACCGCAATCATCAAGTTCGTCGAGAATAGGTTCATCGGCAGTGGCGTCCACATGACAAATAGGGACGCGGCTCAGCCGAACTTACTCGACTTTTTTGACTTCAACGCAGTGCCTTGGGCCACCCCGCCATCGCCGCCGACGCCATCAAGTTCCACTGCGTGTAGCTTCACCAGCCTATAGAAGCTTCCCTTATCCGCCGATTAGGGGAAGCTTGCACCCGGCGGAGTCATGTTACATGGCTCTCCTTTCCGCTAATCTAGCTTGGCATCCGTTGCGATCGTTTGCAGCTACTAGATTACTCATCACTACTATTAGTCCCTGCTTTTTCCCCTTAAACCAGCAAACCCGAACAGCATCTCTCGATTCCAATGCTCATCAAAGCTGCTGCTAGCCGAGGAGGATTGGCTCCGATGATGCGCTCTATCCTGCATTGTATGTTTGCTCTACGCAGCTTTTTGTACTTAGAGCAGATGGCGGTTGCTCAGGTGGCCGTCACCAGTCATAGGAACGACAATGGGCGGACGGGGCAGAACCTCAGTGAAAGCATCCTGACGCCTGCTACCGTGAGCGCAAGTTCCTTCGGGAAGGTTCGAAGGATCTTTTGGTTGTCGTTAGTTCTGGGGCTTCTTGCTTGGCAGTCAGCTTTCTCTCAGGTCGCGGTCAATACTTATCGCAATAACGATTCCCGAAACGGGCTATACGACCAGGAAACGATCCTCACACCGGCGAACGTAAATTCCTCGAGCTTTGGAAAGCTGGCTCTTTTTTCCGTTGGGGGAAGCAATGAAATCGATAGCCAGCCCCTCTATGCCACAAACGTCATGATCAACGGCAGCCCACACAACGTGGTTTACGTTG
>CAZLIE010000128.1:0-10697 GCA_964559345.1 uncultured Terriglobales bacterium | reverse complement strand
ACTGGGTCTATGCCTTCGATGCCGACACCTTATCGCCGACGCCGCTCTGGAAGGTCACGGTTGTCGGCGCGGGTGAGACACCCAGCGACAACGTCGGATGCGGTTCGATTTCGCCGACTATCGGAGTTACCGGGACCCCGGTAATCGATCCCCGCGCGGGAGCCCACGGCACAATCTATCTGGAGGCAATGTCGAAGGACTCGAGCGGAAACTACCATCAGCGGCTGCATGCGCTCGACCTCGCCACCGGCACCGAGCAGAGCAGCAGCCCTGTAGAAATCCAGGCGACCTATGGAAATGTGACCTTCGATCCCAAACAGCACCTCGAGCGCTCTGCGTTGCTCCTGCTCAACGGTGTTGTTTATGTATCGTTCGCCTCGCATTGCGACCAGGATCCGTATCACGGCTGGATCATGGGTTATGACCAGAACACCCTGCAACAGGTGAGCGTCTTCAATATAACGCCGAATGGCTCCGAAGGCGGGATCTGGATGTCCGGAGGCGGTCTCGCCGCCGATCAGTCGGGAAACATCCATCTCATGGATGGAAACGGCACCTTTGACACCACTCTCGATGCCAATGGTTTTCCCACAAATCAGGATTTCGGCAATGCCTTCGTGAAGCTCTCCACCGCTGGAGGCTCGCTTAAAGTGGTCGACTACTTCAATATGTCCAACCAGGCAGCGGAGAACTGTTGCGATCTTGAACTGGGCTCGGGCGGACCACTTGTGCTGCCGGACCTGAAAGACAGTTCAGGAACCGTCCACCATCTTGCCATGGGTGCAGGTAAGGACAAGATCATCTACGTAGTGGGCCGCGACAACATGGGCAAGTTCCATTCCGGCGGCGATCAGATATATCAGGAGATTTCGGGCGCGCTCGCCGGACAGTCGTACTCGACACCGGCCTTGTTTAACAACACGATCTACTACGCCGCCGGCGGCGATCAGCTTAAAGCATTTGCCATCAGCAACGCGAAACTTGGGACGTCGCCCAGTTCTCAGAGCGCGGCAACCTTCCCTAAATTCGGAGACTCGCCCGCGGTTTCCGCAAACGGTACTTCCAACGGAATTGTCTGGGCGGTAGCGAACGCCACACCCGGGATACTTTACGCCTTTGATGCCGGCGACCTCTCGCACGAGCTCTACAACAGCAGCCAGGCTGGGACGCGCGATCAGTTTAACAACCGCAGATTCAACACCCCGATGATTGCCAACGGAACGGTGCTCATCGACGACGCGGACGGCGTGCATGTATTCGGCCTGCTTGCGAGAAACACCGCGATGGCGCCGGTTGTGCGGTTTGGCGTGAATCCCACTTCGGGAGGAGCGCCGCTGACCGTCACAGCCTCTACTCAGGTTCTACTGATCCAAACTCTGGCGGCAGTATTGTTTCTTCATGGATTGATTTTGGCGATGGAACGGTAGTGAATGCGAGCACAGCGAATCACACATATAACAATCCTGGTACGTACACGATAATCGGCACGGTATATGGAACTTCGGGAAAATCTGCTCGGACCACCACGTCCGTGACGGTTATATCTGATCAGCCACCGACAGCGAAGGTCACTGTTTCCCCAAGGAACGGCAGCGTACCTTTGACGGTAACTGCATCGACGTCAACTTCATCGGATCCGGATGGGTCCATAACTTCTTCCCAAATTGACTTTGGGGATGGGACGGTGGTGAATGCAACGACAGCAACTCACACGTACACCAGTTCCGGAACCTTTACCGTCACTGCAACCGTATCCGACAACGCCGGCCTATCTTCGCAAGCGACTACGAGTGTGCGCGCCGGATCCCAATTTGCGCCTCATGATTTCAACGGTGATGGAAAATCGGACATTCTCTGGCACAACAGTTCGACGGGCTCGGACGCGATCTGGTTGATGAATGGCGGAACGGTGGCTTCAAACCTGACGATTTGGTCGGTTCCGGATTTGAACTGGCACATTGTGGGAGTGGGTGATTTCAACGGGGATGGAAAGGCGGACATTCTCTGGCGAAATACCATCACCGGCTCGAATGCGATTTGGTTGATGGATGGAGGAAATATAGTTTCCAATCTGACGATTTGGTCGGTTCCGGATTTGAACTGGCAGGTTGTGGGAGTGGGGGATTTCGATGGGGATGGGAAATCTGACATTCTGTGGCGAAACAGCTCGACCGGCTCGGACGCGATCTGGTTGATGGATGGCGGAACAGTGGCGTCAACCCTGACGATTTGGTCGGTTCCGGATTTGAACTGGCAGGTTGTGGGAGTGGGGGATTTCGATGGGGATGGGAAATCTGACATTCTGTGGCGAAACAGCTCGACCGGCTCGGACGCGATCTGGTTGATGGATGGCGGAACAGTGGCGTCAAACCTGACGATCTGGACAGTTCCGGATGTGAACTGGAAAATCGTGGGGATCGGGGATTTCGATGGGGATGGGAAATCTGACATTCTGTGGCGAAACAGGTCGGCTGGGTCGGACGCGATCTGGCTCATGAATGGTGGAACCGTGGCTTCGAACCTGACGATCTGGACAGTTCCGGATTTGAACTGGAATGTAGTCGGGGTAGGTGATTTCGATGGGAATGGGAAATCGGACATTCTGTGGAGAAACAGCTCAACTGGGTCGGACGCGATCTGGTTGATGAACGGTGGAACGGTGGAACGGTGGATTCCAATCTGACGCTTTGGACGGTTCCAGATGCCAACTGGCAAGTACAGCCCAACTCTGCGTCTTCGGCAGAGTGACAACACCCATCCAATGGGCTGGCACCATGCTGCAGGAAAAGCCATTCCTGCGACAGCTACTTTGTGCCGATAGGGCACTTTCAGAGGAATCAGCGGTTTGTCGATTCCGAACCAGCGGTTTGTCGATTCCTTGGTTAGGCTCCCCTGAGCGTGATCCTCACTGATGCGAATGCAACGCGGGCTCCGTAAGATTCGGACGACTGTTTGCGCCGAAGATTCACCGCCGGGATATGATTCACCTGGACATAGATGGTGGCGCGATCGAAAACTCACGGTCGTGACGGAGAAATAGATTCTTTCGCCTCGATTTCCGGCGGGCGACTCTCGTTGGGTACCGCGATTGAAAGATCTGTCCAACTAGGCGAGTTGGAGTTTTCAGTTCGCTACCGGCAACCACTTTTTCGTCCGTGCAGACGCGGACGGCTACTTAATCGGATGTACATCATGCGACGTATATCTTCGCCGGAAGGTCGTTTGGGCACGCTCGTAAATGACATTCCACCGAGTGACGGATTGGTGAATATGGCGATTCGTCGAGATTAGGTTCGTCGGCAGTGCGTGGAGACCTGACAAATCAGAACGCGTCACAGCCCAATTTCCTCGCGCTTCTTTAGCTTCAATACATTGCCTTCGCCCTCCACCATCTAGGCTTCACAAGCGTGTGACGCTTGGGTTTTGGCTGATTCACTTCGAATTGCTAGCATTTTCCCTTAGCGAACTTTCTGCAAATGCTGAGGGAAGAATTGCAATTCAATGGCGCTGGTGAAGTCCGATGTCTTGCCGCCAAGAACCGGCACATTCCACTTCTCGTACTGTTCGAATGCTCGGAGCTCAAGATCCTTCGTGACGCGCAGCCGTGCCTCCGCTGAATAGTCGTTCTGAGTTCCGCCTCCTGGTATGAAGTCTTTGCTGGTTTTGGCACGTCGGTAGCTGATTTGAACCGTACTGATCGGACTCAGCCAGTATGTGAGCCAGGCCTGTCCTCCCTTTGCTTCGCGGCCTATCCAATTGCCCATCAGAAAGCCTTTGTTTAGATAAGCCTCGCGGTAGATGCCCTCGTAGTAAAAGAAGTGGCCAGCTTGACTAGGGAGAGTTGGCACGTCACTGCGAACGGCCTCCACGCGCAGATCCAGATTGGGAATGCGCGGGAACTTTTCGAGGTAAATCCCTGGATTGATTGCCGCTTTGCGCGGAGCTGACAATGGCGACGGCTCATCGTGGACCAAAGAATCCGTATACACGGTAAGCCATTTCCGCAAGTAAGGTACGCGATAAGTCAGATCGAAGCTCCCATGGCGGGCTCCCGGATCCTTATTGGTTGCTTTTACTTGCGGAGGCACGTCGCTCGTACTGGTGAAGCTATTCCAAAACGTTCCGAAAGTTAGAGGTGTAGCGCCTTGTCCAGCGAATGTGGCAGTCCGGCTGAATCCGAGTTCGAGGTTCTCGGTGGGCTTGAAGTTTATCTTCTGGCCGTAAAAGAAAGGTTGGCGGGGGAATTTGTGTCCGGCTAATCTCCCGAAAAAGTTGTCATAGCGGACCGGACCAAGCAATCCGAAGATACTGGGCAGCTTCAGCGGTATAACCCTGTTAATCCGAAGCATGTAAAAAGGCTCGGCGTTATCGCTCAAAATCATTGCTCCGGCTTCTGTTGGTCCCCACCAAAGACTCTGTTTTCCGACCGAGATCTGATTGCCGATTACAGTCGCGGAGACATACGTGTCGAGCAGACGAAACGAATTGACAGGCTGTATGGCGTTTCCAGGTGGCACCGGGATGAAATCCAATTGCGAAATTAGATTGCGTACGCTGGCTGGGTAAGCCGACGCTCCTGGGGCATGCTGATACTCGCCGCGTACATAGAATGCGAACCTTCCTGATTCGGCGTGCGTGCTGAAACCCGTAACTTCGTTGAACCCTTGTTGATACGGTCTGCCGAAATCATTAATTAGAGTTTGACCAAAATGAAAGCTGTCGTTCAGCGGATGACCGGCGATGTATGTCCCTCTCGTGTAGACGGAGTCGACGCCGATTGAATCCACGGACTTGCCATCAGCCAGTCCGATCTCCGGATTAAATTCGGCGCGCAAGCGCTCGAACGTGAGCTTCGTCCATGTATCGCTATCGTCTGGAGGTTCCTCGGCCTGAAGCAACATCATGGCAAGCGCCACCCGAGTCCAGGGACGCAGTCCTAAGAACTCGGTGCGAACCACTCGCGCGGCTGCCAATCTCTCCACGGCCGGATACACCCAGCTATCCAGCGGCACATACACTGATCCTATGTTTCCCGGCGTGTTCGTCCGCTCGCTAACGAACTGCCCGTAATTGCCGAGATCGTCTCGAGTGAGTTCGTGATGGCTGCGATATACCTGTCGCCCGACGAGGTAACCCACAGCACCGCTGACGAACACGTCGGACGGATAGTGCTGTTTGCCCGTCACTCGGGCGATACTGATCGCCGACGCCGCCCCATAAGCCAAGGTTTGGGTTAGCCACCCCGGATATTCATGTGCGACCACAGAAGCAAACGCCCAAGCGAGTCCTGAATGCCCCGAGGGGAACGACGTGCCGCTCTTAAAGAACCTTGCACTGTTGTTCGCTTCGAAAGGACGATACCGGCCGAAGGTATATTTCAATGCCTCGTCTACGGGCAGCGAATCCACCATGGCCTCGCCGGAGAGAATTCCGGTCTCGCTCAGCTGATCATCGCCATGCAGTCGTCCCAACCCATACAGGCCCACAGCCGTGCCTCCCATCGCCGCGATTCCGTAGTCCGATAAATGCTGGCTAGTCGTCACGTGAGAGTTGCGGGTCGCCTCCGTCGAGGCAGTGCGATCCGACATGATCAGACCTGTAGTTATTCCGGCAAACGGGACGAGCCATTCTGCGTCTCTTAAGCGAATCTTGGCGGGACCGGTCCAGATTTCCTTCTGGTCTTCGAGGACATTCTTCAGGAGAACGTCAGGTTTCGCAGATGCTGCCGTCTGCGCAAGTGAGCTTGCTGGGAAAAAGATGGAAACCGATGAAAACAGAACAACCAGTGCTCTGGAGTACCGCACCAAAGAGGGAACCCTTTCATTCCGAGCACCTGGGGTTGAGGCACAAGCATTTGGGCATGTGCTTGATCGCGGAGGATCGTCTCGAGTGCTCGCTCGTGAGTATAAATTCCCAACGCGAGTCTCCCAAGCAATCAGTTGGGCTCAGGATGCGAGACTGAAGTCCACACCGAACCGGCGGATGTAGGCTTGCCGGTGTCCAAGGCTTTGCACCACATACCTGAATCCCGAGCAGCACGGTTTCTTCAACTCACATCTATCCACCTGTACTCTGGCGAGGAGCAAGGTGTGATTAGAGTTGCCTGCTTAATACTCGTTCTTACAACGCTCAGTTTCGCTCAGTCCGCTCCTGTGCCGGCGGTGACCGGTGTGGGTTTCGGCGCACGCAACGAAATTGCTCTCAACTACACCCATGTTGCCACCGACCGAGAAGACGTGAAGGGTCTGAACGGCTTCACGGTTTCCGGATCACATGGGCTCATTCCTTGGATCGCCGTGACCGGCGAATTCGGGGAATATCGTGGGCATGGTCTCTCCTTGCAGTCATTTCTCGGCGGCCCTGAAGTCAAGCTGCACATTTCGCGGTTCCAGCCCTTCGTTCGCATGTTATTCGGCATTTCTCATGAAAGCGGAACATCGTTCACCTTCGCAAGTGGTGGTGGGCTGGACGTGTATTTAAAAGGCCATTTTGCGGTGCGCGCCCTGCAGGCCGACTACTACCGCCTTGGTGCAAATGGCGGTTCATCCTCCTCCAGCGATTATTTTCGGCTCGGTTTCGGTGTTGTGTACGAATTCGGAGAATGACCCACCACCCGATCGTCTGAGTTGCTGACCCGAGATGCTGCTCAAAAATCAGCGCTTCTGGCGAGCAACACCGCTGTTTACTCAGTCATCACTCCATGCAGCGCCCTTCTTCCGGAGATCCCGGTACTTACCGCCGAGGTGTTCCTAGACACGCCTTGCCGGTCGGACGCACGGAGGATGCGCAGTACCGCGTCACAACTGCCGTATAAAACACCAAGGAGTCGACGGTTGCAGCAAGCAAACAGGGCGCGAGTTCCCGGATCGTCCAGTCAGGTGCATCCCAGCCGGCCCGTTCTGCTGAAGCACGATGGCGCTTCGGCATTCGTTCCTACATTCAGCGAAGTAGTGCCGTCGAAGAGAGGCAATCGGTTTCTCTTCAGCAGTGTCGTACACGTACTTACCCTGATCGTCCTCGTCCGTGTTGGTATCTGGCTTCCTCGGCAACTCGAAAAGGCTGACACATCGCATCTGACTCCGATCACTCTGGACCAGCCGCCCGCTGCTCGCCCACAGGTGGTGAAACCGCCGCCAGCTCCTACTGCGAGAATGCTGGCGCGATTGCGCTCGCCCGAACCCCAGAACCCGCCGGTTTTGCAAATTCACAACGTGGAGCGTAAAGCCGAGCCGGTTAGCAAAGTGCCAGAAGCTCCAAAAATCGAGGCCAAGGTCGCCCCCCTAGACATTCCCAAACCCGTGACTCCGAAGAAACCTGTGGCCGAGGGTACTTTCGATTCCGGCAGCTCGGCGAAGCCGACTGTCGAGTTGTCCAAGCGCCAGGTTCAAACCGGAGGTTTCGGCGATCCCAATGGAGTTGCGGGGAAGTCGCAGAAGGACGGCAAGCTCACTGTGGCTTCAGTGGGCGCGTTCGATTTGCCGTCGGGTTCTGGCCAAGGGAACGGCTCTGGAGGATCCAAGGGTGCTCGCGGAACTGTCGCAAACTCCGGATCCGGGGATGGTGTCGCGGGAAGCGGCTCCGGCGACCGCTCTCATCGATCCGTCAGTACCGGCGGTTTTGGGGATGCGACTCCTACTACCTCGACTGCAAGGCCCTCAATAGAAAAAGCTCAAGTAACGCCGGTTGAAATCCTCTATAAGCCTCGTCCGGTCTATAACGAGGAGGCGCGGAAGCAGCACATAGAGGGCGAAGTACTGCTCGACGTGAAGTTCGCAGCTTCCGGAAATGTGAATGTTTTGCGAATCGTCAAAGGTTTGGGACACGGATTGGATGAGGCTGCCATCCGCTGCGCAGAGCAGATTCGTTTTCATCCTGCCACGCGCTCGGGACAGCCGTTCGATTCCGACGCTGTCGTCCACATCGTCTTTGCACTAGCTGAGTGAGGTATTGAATGTCGTTACGAAAACAATCGGCGTCTTTCGTTCTGCTGTGCTCGTTGGCTTCCGGCACACTCGGTATGCGAGCACACGCTCAGGAGTCAAAGCCCGCGAGAGACCAGTATGCCGATGCTATTTTCACGCAGGAAAACAAACTTTCCGACACCATGCGGAAATTCAGTCCCGTGGTCGAAACTTACATTCAGAATTTCAAGCCCGATGAGGAACTGGGCGCGGTTCCCGAGAGCGACCAATATTTCCTCGGACGTCTTGTCCTAAACAAAAAGCTGATTCGCAAGCAAATGGACAAGAGCAGCGCGGGACTCATCTCAAAAACACTGGACCGGCTCGACGGCTTCTACAAGGTGCACTACGTTCCTCTCGGGTTCACGCAACTGGTGCTGCTCAATCACGATTTCGACTCGCGCCACTATCAGCTCAAGTACCAGCGCCAGCAGTTCCTCGGTGAAGTTCGCACTCGAGTCTACGACGTCGAGCCCGCCCGAGGAGTGAAGGGCACGCACTTCCTGGGGCGAATCTGGGTGGAAGACCAGGGCCACAACATCGTCCGCATTAACGGCACGTACGCTCCTCAGAAGCCCGGCAGCATGTATCTGCATTTCGACACGTGGCGTCTGAACGTTCAGCCGGATCTGTGGGTCCCGGCTTTTGTCTACACGGAAGAGACCAATGCGCAATACAATTTCGCGCGCAAATTACGGATGAAAAGTCAGACGAGGCTTTGGGGATATGACCGCAAGCACTCCGGACAGCAATCGGAATTTACTGACCTCCAGGTGGAAGCGGCAGCCAATGTTGCCGACAATAGTGGATCGAATGCGAATGAGTCGAGCCCCTTGCGTTCGCAACATATGTGGGAGCGGGAAGCGGAAGACAACGTCCTCGATCGCATGGAACGCGCCGGCGTTCTTGCTCCCGCTGGAGAGGCGTCGAAGGTACTCGAGACGGTCGTCAACAATCTCGAAGTCACCAACAACATTTCTGTCGACCCCGAAGTTCGCTGCCGTGTACTTCTGACCACGCCGCTCGAATCCTTCAACGTGGGTCATACCATCGTTGTCAGTCGGGGTTTACTCGACGTTCTCCCGGATGAAGCATCCTTAGCCATGGTGCTCTCACACGAGTTGGCGCATATCGCTCTCGGCCACGCAGTGGATACGAAATACGCGTTCAGCGACCGCATGCTCTTTCCTGACGAGAAGGTGCTTCGGAAAATTGCGATGCAGCGAACCGACTCAGAAGAAGATGCAGCGGACAAAAAAGCGCTCCAGCTATTGGCGCAATCTCCTTACAAAGATAAGCTGCAAAATGCGGGATTGTTCTTGCGTGCGTTAGAGAGCCGCTCCCATCAGCTGCCTTCCTTAATCAATCCGAATTTTGGGAATCGCATCGCAAAGTCAGATGAGGTCCTTCGTCTGGGTTCATTGGCGCAGTCCGCGCCACAATTGCAAGCCACCAACGTCCGCCAACTCGCAGCCCTTCCGCTCGGTGGTCGTATCAATCTCAATCCGTGGAACGATCAGGTGACTTTGCAGAAGAGCAAACCGGTTCCGCTACTTTCGGCAAGGGAGAAAATGCCCTTTGAGGTCACCCCATTTTTTCCAAATCTCGCACGGATGAAAGAGCCTTCCAGCGAAGTAGCGAGCCAATCAAAACCAGCGGGAGACCGCTAGCTAACGCTATTGCCCAGGCGCAACGCTTTAAGTTGCGCAGTTGTGTTTCTTTACGCCGGAGGCGATGTTTGTGCATCGGCCGGGGAGCGTTTCAAGCGGGCCAGCAACTCCGAACGTGGTAAACTCTCACCACCTACTTCTCCGACAATTTGCCGTTTAAGCCTCGCGGTATTAAGGGGTTATCTTGATTCCATTTACCAGAGAAGCTCAGTAAAATGGGTGCTCGCTAAAGAAGTGTTGCTGAGCAGTTAAGTCTTATGAAAATATTCTCCCCCGCTTCAGCCCTCACAAGTCTTTTCCTCGCCTGCTCTCTTCAAAGCTTAACTCTCGCACAAACGGTCGATCCTTACGCCGAAGCGCGTCAGAGCGATTCGGCGATGCAGGATTACCGAGCCGTTCAGCAGAGACGCAGTGCCACACCCGATGCCGACGCTGCCTTGACGTCGGACGTGATCATTCAGTTGCTGCAGTCGCAGCCTGCTCTCAAACTTCAGGTGAAGCGTGTGCTTATCCAGAAAGCACTCGACCAGGGACGGCTGCTGGCGGAGGACGACTTGGGTGATGTTGATCTTTTCCAGCTCATCCGCGACGACTCGACCATTCGAAAAATTGCGAGCGATGAGATTGAAAAGAGGCATTATCTTGCGCTTCGTCCCACTGATGAGGAGGAATTCCAGGCGCGGGTAAACCGCCGACGCCTGGAGGAACTTGAGGGGGAGCAGGGAATCGGCGCGGCTGAGAGGCAGACACAGGGCGAAACAACAGGTGGCGGAGGGAATAATGGCCGCGTTCCGCCTGGCGGCACCCAGGCGGGTAGTTCGCCTCAGCAGCGCTCGCTTTCTCCCGAACCTGATACAAACTCGCCGGGACTCATTCCGGATGTACCAGGCCTGCAGCGTGTCAGCCCTAGTGAATTGCCGCAATTGCTGACTGCATCGTCGTCAGATCGGCGCAGTGGTTCTGGACGCTCGAATTCGCCAAACTCGACTTCATCGGAGATGCTGATTCCCTCTATCGCCTTGGAACCAACCCTGCCTTCCGAAAAGGCCGTTCACGAAGGTGCCAA
>CAZLIE010000127.1:0-12881 GCA_964559345.1 uncultured Terriglobales bacterium | reverse complement strand
GCAAAGGGTGGCAAAGGGTGAATGGGTAAAGGAGAATGGGCCAAGGGAAAGGAGTCCGCCCTGTGGCTTTCCCGTTTTGGCTGACCGCGTCACGGCGGGCTTGACAACCCGCCGTGGCGCTTGCTTTTGTGTCTGCGTTGGCTATCTGCGCCGCAGCCGGGCAGCCGCCCGGCCTCCCTGTGTCAGTCTTCGATCACGTTCGAGACTTGTCTTTGGTACGGGTGGTTTTGGCCTAAGTCCTGTTTTTGTTCTTCTTCTGGTCCCAAATCGTCGGTCTCGCGTTTCGGCCATGTCAGCTCGGTGATGGTGGGCACCGGTGGCCTGACGCTGTAGGGCTTTATTCTTTCGACCAAGCTAAAGAGATCGAGTTTCTGGATGGCGCGATTGGTTCGCAGTAGGCGCTGATACATGTATGCACGGCGCTTGTCCGCGGTTACGATCAGCAAATCCAGTTCTTGTCGCAAGTGACGAAGCAGAGGCAGGTACTGCCGAATGAATAGCCGTAGCCTACGTCCGACACCTGGCTGCGGCAGATCGATTGTCGCAACCGCGATGCGACCCGCTGGAAACCAGAGAACGAAATGTTCGCGCAGATACGGCTTGCCGTTGCGTTGCGGCAGAACGCTGAGTGGGCAGCCCGCATTTTCAAACGACATGATTTTCTCTTCGTGGTCGAAGATGAATGCTGCCGGCCAGGCGCGCGCTTCCAGATAGAAATGCACGCCCAAAAGACGGGCTTCGACGGTCGCCTGACTGTGCCGCCGGCGGCTGCTGGAGTCCGGGCCGAGCAGGCGAGTCGCCGATTTGGTGACCTGATAGACGATGGGATATTTCGTCACGCGCCGCAAAAACCCCAGGCGATGCAGCGTCCTCAGGCGTGTTCGAACCTGTTTACCAGACTGTGCGACTCCTATCTGCTCGGCCTGAAGCGCCGTGCAATAGCCGCCCAAGTGGACGAGGTGCGTCAACAAGTCTTGCGAGACTTCATCCAGCAAAGCCTCGCGTTTCGCAAACGATCCTTTCATGCAGATTGCTCCCGATTCAGATTTCGATGTGGGTATCTGACCCGGTTGGGTCTTTTGGGGATCGGGCGGCAAAACGCCTTGGCTGAGAGGGAGTGTTTAATGTGAAGGCTATCAGCCTTCGGTTTTGGATCAGCTCGCCGCGACGACAGGGCCCTGTCAACCGACAGGCTAGAAAAAAGCCTCTACATATCCTAATGCCCATCAAGTCGGGAAAATCGACCGCGTCTAAGGTGAAAAAGTCTAAAAATGTTGCCTTAGAAAAATCTACTTAGCTCCTCCTCGGTCATTCCATCCCCTCCACTCTTACTAAATGGGCATTGAATTCAGAAAAATGGTCGCGCATTCTAGCAAAAATATTGTTTCGTTGCTGACCGCCGCCAACCCCGCCCCGAGCTTGGCAGTGGACACATCGGCCCCTATATCTCCTAATGCACAGCGAGACGGGAAAAACGAGCGCGCCTTGTCGAATTTTTTTTGGCCTCCTAAGCGGGCTGCCCGTTGAAGGCATCGTCAGAAACGAAACACTCCTCCTACTTCTCCTAATTGCACATCGACTCGGCAAAAATGGCCGCGTCGTGGCAGAAAAATTTTGCCTTAGAAAAATCTACCCACGCATTGACCCTCACTCCGCCGAACGAAGCCGCAGTCTTCGGCGTGTCAACGCCCGGATCAGACGCGGGCCAAAAGTATTGTCCCGCGCGGCGAGCTGCATAACCGCCAAATCGGGGAGCTAACCCCGCTCCCCGATTGGTGAACAGAGGTACCTCCACGAGGAGGTACCGGTAACGGGAAGGGTATAAAGGAAATTTGTGCCTCCCCATTGGCGGCAGATCTCGGCAGAGATTTGCCGCCTTTCGAAGCCGTTGTGGTCATCGACCATTCGGCTGCGGCGGCAACGCTGTCGCAGCCGAGGACGTTCTTCGCTCGAAACTGTGTGCCTTCTCAATCGTGAGCAAGAAACGCAACACTTCTTGATTCCTCGAATCGGTTGAGCCAGGTCCGGTTTTTCTTTGCGGATCTGCCAGCGACTTTATGCCGATCCAACCATTTTTCCAGCTGGATGTGCAATCAGGAAGATACACAGGGGCTTGTGAAACTGCCCGATTCGCGTTTGCAGAAGTGCTCTCTACCCTTACTAAATGGACATCGAGACAGAAAAAATCCGTGCCTAAGGCAAGATTTTCCTGTGGAATTTTTTATAGTCAATCTTTTTTCTGTGCCTGGCTACCAATCATATTCGCGCGCCGCATCCTCGGCTCTGGGTCTGCGCATCAGAAGGGTGCGTCGTTCCGCCACTGCTAAACAGCTCTTATCTCTACTAATGGCCATGCCTTCGGGAAAAGTTAGCACCTTTTCTGGCGCGAACCGCGCGCAGCAGGCGACAGTCGCGTATGCGACGGAGGCGGGAATGGTCAGCTCGGCCTCAGTGCCGGAATTCGAGTTTGCTCCAGACAGCAAACGCATGTCGCTCGTATTCGGGTTGTTGATTCGGAATCACGGAGGTTGAAGGTTCGATTGCTTCCGCACTCTCGGCTTTTCAACATGTTAGGCAGTACCGCGTGCTGATTGCGTGCTGTTTGTGAGATGAGGTCAAAGTTTTGTCTCGAGGACCGAGTCGCTTCCGATGGGAATTTTTGCCAGCGGCTTGCCACCTGGATGAGAAACCCGTCTTACTTACCATGGAGCAAGAAGGGCTTAGACCGTGAAACACGCAAAACCCAAGCTACAGCGTAGCCGGACATGGTCGTCGAGGGGCGTCTTTTAACAGACAGTGATTTCGGGAACACTGCAAGCAAATCTCTGTCTATTCGACATCAGCACTCTAATGCCCGATATTTTTAAGCTCGGCTGAATTCACTTTAGAAATTTCCATTCGCGGCGACCACTGCACCAACGCATCAGATCGGCTGCTTGAAGGAGACGGGCTCGACCATGCGGCACTCGAAATTTGATTGTGGTCAACGACCAATGGGCACCACGGCTTGCACTCAAGAACCGGCGCCGCTAAGGGGCGCTCTTTGGGGGTGTATTTCGAGCATCAGGGCCGTGCTCTTCGTGACAGTGCTTGTCCCACAATTCCTTCAGTAGTAGCGGCGAGGTGTAGATGCGACCGGATTCGATTGCTTTTCCGCACACCGAGCAGCGCCATGCGACAGGCAGACCGTCCAAACACTTTATAACTTCAAGTTCCGGAGGCACGGCCCGAACCTATCATATTTGGCTTGTTTCGCGCATCTAATAGCATGGCGCACTTGCGGACCAGCAAATGTCTAAAGATTCAGCGAATCGTGGGAGTCTCTCGCTAATTCTCCCCGATGCTGCGCAGCGCAAAAGTCATTCGAGAAATGATAGGTTATAGACCGCCTTGACGCTTTTGAGAATGCTTTTCGCGAACGTGATCGGCAAACTCGATACGAACTCTCTGTGCCAACTCGTCCTCCTCTGGCAATCGGTCCTGGACGTGTAAACGTCTTGTCCAAGAACAGGCCGAGCAGCTATATCCCACTCTAGGATTCCACACCAATATTGCGTCATGCCTTTCCACGGTCATGAATGATGCCATAACCTAACCTCGTCCGATGTTCTTCCCCAGTGCTCACGAAGTTTGGCATCCGTGCGTCTCCAATTCAGACCTTTTGGTTCGTGAACAGAGCTGCACAATGCTAAACCTCAGTCTGAAATCGATGCGCCAAACTGCGCCGACGATAGTATCCTATAAGTCCTGTTGCATCGCGAGCCTTGGGATCAGCAGGTTGCAATCTTCTCACCGTCTTCTACCCTGTGACTGTTTTGCTGTGTCATCTGCCTTTCCAAACCGGCCAATCATTCTTTGTGTGGATGAGAAAGAACTGCCGCTCAAGGTGTGTCGCGAGGTGCTCTCTCAGCGAGGCTATCGGGTGTTGTCTGCCCATACCGGAGAAGCTGCCCTGCGGATGTTTAGGGATAACAATGTTGATCTCGTTATCAGCGACAATCGGCTGCCGGATTTGGCAGGAATCGAAATTATTCGAGAAATGAAGCGGCTCCGGCCCACTTTGCCAGTCATGGTGTTATCTGGGCTTCCCGAAGTGCCTCCAGGTGCCGAGGCTGCTGACTTGTTCTTCACCAAAGGAACTTCTACAGAAGCGTTTCTGGCTGCTGTCGCGAAGCTACTGGAAGCCAAACGTACACCGGCAGTGCGAAGGCAAGTGGAAGGCTAGGCTCGAAAATCGCGAATCAGATCGGTCGGCCTCAGTTGCGACTGGCTGTGTCGATTACGTATTGCCGCTTGAGCGCAGATGCGCTAATCACGTTGACCATGGTTCCCGTCGCAACTGACCTCTTTTTACCCTCATCGACACTCCCGCCTATTCTCATGCTGCATCGTTCTTCGTTACGTAACGATTTTGTACGGCCATCGCGGCAAAGGCTGCGAGTCCATCGAGCAATTTGAAGTCTTCCACGTCGAATGCTTCCCGATATTGATGAGAGACGGCCCAGAGAGTTCCCCGCAATTCACCCGCCTGCCATGGGATGAGAATGCCGTCGGTAATGGGCTCGGCCTCTATACCGAGAAAGTCATAGTACGCCGTGCCGACGCGATAGAGCTGCGCTCTCCCAGAGCTCAGGGTTATTCCGCAAGGGCTGAAAAACCGAGGGGTTGTTCCCCCCAGGAATGCCGCGAAAGTGCCGGAAATGGCAATCCAGCGAAACCGTCTTTCTCCTTTCACGATCTCTTCAAGGCTGATTCCTGCGCTGTCAGCGCCGCAAAAGCCGGTGGCTGTTTCCACCAGACGTTGCAGGATCACGTCCGGAGCGTCGGCGAAAACGCGGCCCAAAGTTCGATAGGCATCGGCTGCGGAAGGTTCGACTCGCGATCGCTTTTTCCTAAGCGGAAAGTTGGCGTCTTCGCGCAGATCTCGCAGTTCCATTCCGGTGTCAGCAACGGTCGCCAGATCCAACGCTGGTTCGGTTTCGGGAGTCGCACCGTGCTGTAGTCCCACAAATCTTGGCGAAATCCGTTCCTGGTTTCCCGCTGCAATCGCCGGTTCCATCCCTCTTCCAAACCGATTTGCGAGTTCCACTCGATTCCAGACTCCAAGCTTGTCAAACACCGAGTGCAGCACGTTCTTGACGATCTGCTCGGTGAACTTCAGCTCTAAAGCAATTTCGCGATTGGAATAACCCTGGGCGGCAAGTTCCGCGACGTGCCATTGGCGCACGGAGAGTTTTGAACCAATGCCGTCTGCAGATACGCGCGCCAAAGATTCACAACTCTCGCCGCGAGGTTCCACGTGAGCCTCCAAATGTCTCTCGGCACAAATCGAAGCAGAGCGCCGCTGCGAGCCGAGCTGCAACGGATAATAAAGCTCGAAACTTCATTGTTACAGGGTCGGTAACTAACAATTCCGTCAACTTGCGCCAGTCCAAGCCTCTTCGAGGCGCCAGGATTAGGCGCCCAATGGAACGGGTAGGGCGAAGGTCACCTGAAAACAATCGAGGCGAAGTAGCCCAGGCTTCCCGGAAGAAATGGATGTCCCTGTCGCCGCTGCTAGATTCGGCGCGGTTACATTTAGCGAACTATCGAATCGACATGCGCGGTTTCCGTAGCGCAGACAAAGCTCATCGCGTCATTGACGTCGCCTGACCCTTTGTACTTCGGCCAGGCGGGGTAAACGCACAGGGGACGCGTGCGCCTGCCGGAACCTTTGTTGTTGTCCACCAGCACTAGATCCTGCGGAGGAATGCCGGTATCGAGCCACCGATCAAGCACACCTAGCGCATCAAAGCCGGCTTTGAAGACGCCTTTCCCATGCCCAAAACCAGGTATTAAGTAGAAACGCAGAAAGCCGTCCATTTGCTCCTTAGTCATCCGGTTTTGAAGCATCTTGTAATACATGACTGAGGAATCAGTGGGAATCGTCGCATCTGCCGTTCCGTGCACGATAAAAAACTTGCCGCCGTGTTGCGCAAACCGCGTGAGGTCGGCATCGCTGGCATCGGAAGCCTGCGATTGTGGAAGCAACTCGGCAGAGTACTTGCCACCCGTAGTTGTGTCGAAGGTAAGCGCGTTGAAGTGTTTGTCGCCGGTGAGAAAGAAGCGCAGCACCTGATCGCCGATGAGGTAATAGAACGAGTTCAGGAAAATCTTTGGCGGATGCTCAGCATGATGCAGAAGCCCCATTGAGCCGGTAAGGTCCGCGCCCGCAAGCACGTTGAACCCGGGCATCGTCTGCACACCGTTCCAGAGCTTCTGGGCGGTCCTCTGCTCCGTGGCAAAGGTACGGACGGTTTCGAGTTCCTGCGGGGTGAGGCAATCCTTGTGTTTTCCCGAGACGCAGAGCAGCGTGGCCGGATCGAAATGACATGCGGATACATTCGCAATCATGCGGTCCCGCAGGCCATCCAGCTCATCGCACGCCTCCATCACCGACCGCGCGAGAAGCCGAGTTTTCGACTTCGGCAGAAAACCACCCTTCGCGTACATGGCTTGCGATACACGAATGTATTGCAGGTCTAG
Organism: uncultured Terriglobales bacterium; assembly: GCA_964559345.1. Classification (GTDB taxonomy): domain Bacteria; phylum Acidobacteriota; class Terriglobia; order Terriglobales; family Acidobacteriaceae; genus Gp1-AA112. The sequence continues at coordinate 6,356 of CAZLIE010000127.1, read as the reverse complement.
TTCTGTTTGATCCCATCCGGCAAAAGCTCCGAGCACGCCGTCGTAGTCCTCAGGCCAACGCTGCACGACGAAGAAGGCTTCGCGTCCTCCGGTCGAACCGCCGAGAAAAAACATTCGCGAAGGACGCATTCCGTATCGCCGTTCCATGACGATTACGGCGGCATCGTGCGTTTTCTTAAGCCCATCTTGCGCGAAGTTGCGGCGCTCCTCGGGATTCGTGGCGAAGGATGCGTTCACTACGTTCACGGCGTCCGGCAAGAACAGGTAATGTTTGTGATGGCCGGAGTCACCGCCGAAGGTCGCGAATCCGCGCGCCAACGGTCCCGGCTCGCTGGCCACGCTTAGGGGACCACGCTTGAGGCCACTGGTGGCGCCGCCGAGCCATCCGTCGAACGCTCCGCCACCGACCTGCACGGCCTTGCGATTCCAATTTGTCGGCAGATTGACCTCGAAGCGAATATCTTGCGCCGACGAATCTACTGGGCGTATGCCCCCGAGCACTTTGCAATACTCGCCACGGCTGTCATGCACCAGCCTCGCGGACCGCACGTATGCTCCGGAAGTTGGCAAACCAATGGCCGCAGCCGGCACCTTCATCCCCTTTAATGAGTCGCAGGAATCGCTCGAGTTGAGCTTAGGAAGTTCCCGGGACTTCTGCGCAAGCAAGGCAGTGACGCTGGTGAAAAGCAAAATCAGCAAGAAGGTAGCGCTTCGCCAACGCATTACGCAGTTCAGATGCGGGAACCACGGCAGTGAATTCGTCAACTGGCTATGCTGGCCTGATTCTGTCCATGCTCGCGCGCCGCGGAGCAATCGACGCAATCGGCGGCATGGCCCCGCAACGCCTGGAGCAGAAAAGAGAACGTCTTGCAGGCGTGGGCCGGTTTGATGTTATTTCGCGTGGGCGAGATCGTTAACCAGTGGTCGATCTCGTCGCAAAATGCAAAAACCGCACACCGACATTTCTTGCCGACGCGATGGACAGGCAAAGCCAGATGTGTCTCATGTCGCTGGACGGTGCGAACGCCCATCCGCATGTACTGCGCGATTTCTTTCCAGGAATTGAGGATTCGTGACGGGTGTGAATGGATTACAGTGACATCGGGGACAACTTTCAGCGCCATGCGAGTTTCCATGCTAATGTCCTTTTTTTCAGCTATTGCACTCGCCCGATTTTCTGCCGAGAGCAAGGATACCTTCCACCCGATTCAGCAAAATGTCCGGCGCGCTTGCGGCGGTGTTATATCCCTGCGGGATACTCGCGAAATCGTGCTGTCGAATGCAAAGTACAGGTAAGGGATTTGGCTTTCTGCAAACTTCTTCGACCAGGAAATTGATTTCGCTTTTCTCGAGAGAATGACAGAGCAGCAGAAGATTGAAGTTGCCGTGAAAAACCAACTCCAACGCCCGCCGGCAGTCGGTTTCTTCTGTGACGTGAAAGCCCCTGGAATGGAGTAGCAGAGAACGACTTCTGAGCAGCTCCGGAGAATGTCCAACCGAAAGAATCGCGGCCATCATAAGAGAGCGTTGTAACCGGCACCTTGATTCTGCGCTGCCTGCGCGCCTTCTAACTAGACAAGTTGCGTCAACATCAAAACGAAAGTTTCGGTAGCGTAGCGGACGGCCATACGCAACCTCCGATGATTCCACAATTCTCAATCCCGATTCGGTTGCAGCAGCCGCCACTTGATCGCGTTCCTGCGCTTCAAAACGAAAGTTTCGGCCCTCTAATTCGGCGACAGACATCCAGCACAAACAAACCAAATTCATATCGAACTGCATACGCCGAACCACGAGGCGTGATTTCTTGAATCTGGAAAGGGAAGCTATGGGCAAGCAGTCGTTCGACATAGAGCCTGTCACCACCGAGCAGCTTGAGCTACGGGATGAATTTCAGCAAATCCGCGCAAAGCGAGAGTTGAATCGTCGTAATTTTCTGCGCAACGTTGGACTCGCCGGCGCAGCCGCTGCGGGAGCGGGTTTTTTTTCTGCCTGCGGAACCAGCAACAGCACGGTATTGGCTGCCGGTCCAAGCGAAGCCGATGTGCTGAACTTCGCGCTCAATTTGGAGTATCTGGAAGCTGAGTTCTACCTCTTCACCACAACCGGCCAGGGTCTTTCATCGGCCGATCAAGGCTCTGGCGCGGGTCCGACGACTGGCGGCGCGAAGCTGGCATTTAGCGATCCCGCGCTGGCGCAGATCGCGGCGGAGATCACTTTTGACGAAATGCAGCACGTGAAATTCCTGCGCAGCGCGCTTGGCTCGGCTGCCGTTCCGAAACCGGCCATTAACCTCGGCGCCTTTGGCGCTGTGAACAATGACATGACGTTTCTGTTCGCATCCCGCGCCTTCGAAGACGTTGGCGTAAGCGCCTACGCGGGGGCAGCGACGCTTCTTACGGGGAACAATCTGCAGGCGGCAGCGCAGATTCTCGGCACGGAAGCGCTCCACACCGGAAACATTCGTCTTCAAGTCGTGCAAAAAAACTTTGTCTTCCCGGCGCTGGACAGCTTGGACAAGCCTCCCACTTCAAGCCAGTACTTCAACGTCGATAGCAATGCGCTTGCGGTCAAACGCACTCCGTCACAAGTGCTCGCTATTGTGCTTGGCGGAGGCCCCGGCAAAGGCGCGGCCCCAGGAACTACCAAAGGCGGCTTTTTTCCAAATGGCGTGAACGGGGCAATCAATACCGTTTGAGGCCGTCAGGCGAGGATGGCGGCCCGTCTCTCCCCGCGACCGCTGTCCTCGGTTTTTCGCTTCGAAACCGCATTGCATCCGCGACTTGAAAGGATGGTTGCCCGCATGAAACGCAGTTTTTGGTTGTTTGTATCTCTTGTCCTTCCGCTGATCCCCGCATCGGCCGTCGCCCAAGACCATGGAGAAGTCGGAGTGTTTGCGGATTACTTCCGCACTCAGTTCCTGCCGCAAGACGAAGTCGGCGTCGGCGCGCGCGTAAGCGTCAATTTCATGAGACACATTGCGCTTGAAGCCGAGGGCGCGTATGACTTCGAGCGCACGCGCGTCAATATCCTTACGCCGGACCCTGGCATCAGCAACACGAGCCGCTCGAGCCTGAGACTCACTCACTTCCTTGTCGGTCCCAAGTTGCAGGCCGGGAGTCGCGGACCGTTTCGGGCCTTTCTGTTTGCGAAAGGCGGTTTTCTCCGCTTTGGCACGAATACGGGCCCGGCGACGTTTGGGAATGCCGGCATTGCAACGAATCTGGGAAGAAGCGGCGGCGATTACAACGGCGTCTTCTATCCGGGTGGAGGAGTAGAGGCATTCATAGGTCCGGTTGGTTTGCGTCTCGATGTTGGAGACGAGATCTACTTCGACAACGGGGCCAACAACAATTTGAAGGTAACGTTTGGTCCGCATATACGGTTTTGACTCTTGAGCGAAGTCATCACCTGGTGCGGCCAAATTACAGGTGGCTTTAACAATTTTCTAGGAGGATAGCAATGAACAAAGTAGTGATGGCAATGACGATGATGTTTGCGCTTAGCTGTTTTGCGCAAACATCTGGCGGCAGCTCAGGCAGCGGCAGTATGGGTTCCAACTCCGGCCAAAGCGGCAGTTCGGCGGGCTCGATGAGCAGTGGCCAAAGTGGATCGATGGACAACAGCTCGATGAATAACAGCTCGATGCACAACGGAATGAAAGGCGACAAGACGCTGAAGGGCTGCATTCAGTCGCAAAATGGCGGGTACGTTCTCGAAGAAAAAGGCGGCAAGATGGTTATGCTCACCAGCTCGCAGGATCTTTCCGCGCACGTCGGGCACATGGTGAAAGTGCACGGCATGTGGCAGAACGGTTCGATGAACTCCGGCTCGTCGATGAGTTCCAGCTCGAAAAGCGGCAGCCCCGATAACAGCGGGAGCTCCGGCAGCACTGGTTCGATGGCGAATTCCGGCACTAGCTCAAGCTCGGGCGCGATGAGCAATTCCGATATGGGAAAGATGGACCATAGCGGCCAAAGTTTCATGGTGGACAAACTGGACATGATGTCCGACCAATGCAAGATGGACAAAGGCATGTCTCACTGATCGATCCCGGTCCGGGACCTCCTCTGGTGAAGAAAGGCGCAGGCCGCAACAAGGCTTGTGCCTTTCGCGCAAGAGAGGAAGAGTACCGGGCCGGCAACGGAGGATTTATGTTCGAAGGATTATTTCAACCTATGCATCTGCTGGTCATTCTGGTGATCGCGATGTTCGTATTCGGCCCCAAGCGAATTTCGGAACTAGGCAAGGGACTGGGAGACGGCATTCGTTCTTTCAAAGGCGCGATCCGGGAGCAGCCGGAGAAAAATCAAAAACAGGACTCGGTAACTTCGACGTCCATCGCATCCGAAACAACCACCCCAGAAGTGTCGTAACCATGGCAATCGAGCTCCTATTTGTGCTGCTGCTGGCCTACCTGCTGCTTGGGCCGAAGAAATCTGTCGGTCTGGCGCATAAGGCTGGAGGAATGCTTGCTCAATTCAATAAGGTGAAAGCCGACTTCAAGGCTTCCATGCAAAAAGAGCTGGCGAGCATCGATTCCAATTCAGGAATCGTCTCTGAGCACTCCACAAGTTCGCGGCCGAAATTTTCCCTTTTCGAAAAGGATGAACACGCATCTCCATCCTTTATATCTTCTACTGCTTCATCTACCGTAAGCTCCCATACCGCAGTCCCTTCACTACCTTCCCTGAAAGTTCAAGAGGCGATTTATGACAGAGAAAGTGTTGACCAAATTGACAGAAGTTGAATTTTCGCGCCGCGACTTTGCCAGAAAGCTTGGCCTGACCGGAGCCGGATTGGCAGGCGCCGCTGTTGTTGGAGGACTGCTTACACCCAAGGCTTTCGCCGATGATGGCGACAACGATGGCGATGATCTGCCCGCCGCGTCGGACGTCGATATCCTCAACTTTGCTCTCAATCTCGAATACCTGGAGGCGGAGTTCTACACCATTGCCAGCTTTGGCGTGACATTGGAAGACTCCGGTCTCATTCCCAATTTGCGGGTTTCGGGACCAACCCGAGGAACGGTGCAATCCGTGCCCAAATTTGCCAGTTCCGACGTAGCGTATCTCGCCAGTGCCCTGCAAAGGGATGAAGTGCAGCACGTGCTGTTCCTGCTCAAGGCATTGGGCGAGGCAGCGGTACCAAAACCCACTTTCGATCTCAGCCCACTTGCTGCGGCGCTGCAAAGCGACGAAGGCTTCATCGTCACCGCTGCCAGCCTCGAACCCGTTGGCACGAGTGCCTACGCCGGAGCGGCTCCCTTGATCCAGAGCAAAACGGTTCTTGATGCCGCTGCTCGCATCGGTCTAACCGAAGCGCAGCACACCGGGGCCATGCGTTCGGAGGTTGTCCGACGCGGCTTCACGGTACCGGCAGCCGACAAGAAGGACATGTTGCCTGGTCCCAATTCACCATTTTTCATCGACGAGATGGGCCTCACGATTCCGAGAACCGCGCAAGAAATCATTGCGATCGTAAAGCCCCTGTTCCCCGCCGGACTGAACGGAAATATCAAATAATCAGTCGCGATTCCAAATTGCCGGGGTCTCTTCGGAATGATTGATCCGCAATGAGACCCCGAGAATTTCCACGTAGCAAAAATTCACTTCTTTTTCGCGAAGAAGGGAAACCCGCAGAAATGGAAAAGCATGAATCACCAACGAAAACTTTGCGGCTGGAAAGACATAGCAAACTGCATGCGACAGGGCGTACGGACTGTCCAGCGATACGAGAAATGTGCTGGGCTCCCAATCAGGCGACTAGATGGAAAATCCGGCACAGCAGTGGTTGCATTCGCAGATGAACTGGAAGCATGGGTTGCTCTTCGCACAATTCCGAACGATCCCTCTGCCATGGAAAGAAACTTAGTGGATGAACTGCGAAGACAGCTTTGCAATTTAAGTATGGAAAACAGGGAGCTGCGCAGGCAGATCGAACTGTTGAATCAACCAAATCAATCGGCCAATTATCCAGAAAAGCGGGCCATCACAGTCGCAGGCTCAGGCTGAGTTGCCGTGCGACGTTGTTGCTCCGATAAGGGTCACAATTTGAGCTCCAAAATAAGATGACGCATTCCTCCGAGCATTTTTGAAAGCTTACGATCCGAGGTGATTGGCCGAGCATCAGAGAGCTGTGCCGGAGAAGTATCGCTGAATTTCGAGTGTTGGTCAGATCACGCAAAGCACGAGTTCGCGAAAGCGGGATACAGGTAATTGCATATCACTCCTTCGTATCGCTCGCGCGTGCTGTTTGCGTGCTGTTAACGCGATTAAGAATGCTTTCTGGGGCTTGCGTGTCATCTGTTTGAATGTATAGGAGATATGAGGGAGGGTTCTCCACGAGGCAAAATT
>CAZLIE010000126.1:488-13110 GCA_964559345.1 uncultured Terriglobales bacterium | reverse complement strand
GGACTGGTATGTACCGTACATCGAATGTTGCTGGATTTCCGTGATTAACCGCGACGTCCAGGCTGCCAGGAGTTGGGCCTGGGCGAGCATCTACACCCCTAATATCGTGGAGCAGCCTAAAAACCCAACTTGGAATTTTGTTTGTTTGTTCCATATCGCTGATTAGCACTGCTGATGTAGCGATTTTATCCTATATTTTATTATTGTGTAAATATTATTTTTATTTTGCATATTATTGATATTGATGAATTAATATAAATAATCTGCCAAAAATAATGGCATTAATTTTACTTTATTTCGCATATTTCGGCAACAAGGAAATATTTGAAATTATGTGCAAAATACTGATAAACCACTATCTTAAATCATCATGGCGTTAGTAGCAGAGATGTTTTGCCTGCGTTATTGGAACCACGCCAAGATAATTGCCAACACTCCCGGTCGCGCATCTTCAGGCCCCTCTCTGATGAAGGCCCGAAACCCATAAATGTTTTTGGAAATTCAGTTCGAATGCAGTAAGGATGTGGGTTAAACATCCGCACACTGGGAGCGCATCTGTCCGTAAAAGTTTGATAGCGACGCGTTGATCAGTACCAGGATGAGCGTTGATCAGTACCAGGATGAGCGTTGATCAGTACCAGGATGAATAATGGAACCGCAATCTGAAACAACCGGCTCGAAAGGATCGAGGTTGCCTACGTTCGAACCTTATGAACAGTTTTTTCAGGCCCTGCCACAGTTCACGCTTCCGGTCCAACACGGAAGCCGGTTTTTGTGAGACGAATGGATCGACTCGATCTGCTTGCTCTTGCGCCCACTCAATCCATGCCTTGTGCTCCGCTTGTTTTTCGACAGGCCATGAGTGAGATTTTTCCGCGTAGACGGCGATAAAGCGTCGCAGACGTTCCGCGCGCGGATACACAAAAAAGAATGGGATACACGTGAAGGCGTACGATCGGCGTTCACCAAAGCACCACTAGGAATAGTGACGGCAAGTGACTGGGTCTTTGCTGCCCCTCTCCACTCAACGGAATCTATTGGTGATCGGCCTGAGTGCTACACGAAGCGAAGCAACCCGGGTTAGTGCGTATCCGCTGCTCGGGTTTATTCGTTCACGTAGCCGTCTAGCTGTTGCCATGAGCCTCTCTGCGCGTTCGTAAAGAAGCTTGGCCCTGCGCTGCGTGTCCAGCGCGTTCTTCGCGACGTTCTCAGCTTTGCGATGAATCTGGGCGAGAGAGTGGTGGTCAGTCATACAGCACCATTCGATGTCATACATTGCCACCGATGCAGCCGCGTCAAGATGCGACTCTGCGGGCTGCTTCAAGCTCCCCGAGGATGAGCTCGACAATGAAGTAGAGCAAGAGGATCGTTAAGGAAATGATGAATCCAGCCACAATCCGTTCCCGACGGTGTCCGCGATCGGGTACGCCCTGATCCGGAAGTCTGAGCAAGCGATTTCTCAGCCGAATGTATGTTCCGGGCAGTACCGCAAGAAAAATGGCCTGCATAAGAATGACAGTCAGGACGAGCGAAATAAAGGCGAGTTCCATGGCCGTGGCAAGGGCGGAGTTGCGGACAGTATACTCACCCCAGCCTCGCGCAAACGCCGTGCGGGAACGGGACACCACGCACACCTTGAGACATTGCAACGAAAACCAAAATGGGAAGGTTTGGCCACCCAGCCCGGGGAAGCAATTCATCGCCGCGGCGTGTCTCATGATGCTCGCCTGCGTTGCCTGCAAAGAGGGCGATTTACGAGGCCAATTCAAAGCATCGCCCGACGGGAAAACCTATCTTGCAGTACTCGATGACAACGGAGGACAATGCGGGCCACTCAAAGTTGACGGGAAACTTTGGGCACACCCGATCGGGGAGGTCGCTCGAATTAATCCTGGGCACCACACCATCTCTTGCGGGGCAGAGCTAGAGTTCGACATTCCTCAGGGCGTGGTCTACAAGTTCGACTATTGGGGTCCCTGAGAGCGCGTGGCCACGTACTGCTCGCGAGTAGCGCTGGGGTGCTCCTCGTGCGCGAAAGTTGTATTCCTGTGTGCCACTGAGGCCAAACGCAGCCATACCTTGCAACGTGTGGTTCTGTTGCGCCCACTCGAGATAGTCGGGTCCCGGCATCAGCTCCTCGTGAAGGCTCGGCCATGACATTCCCACCCAAAGCAATCGGTCCGGGTCAGGATAGGGAAGTGGACTTAACAACACACCATTGGCCACGGAAAACATCGCTGTCGTGAAACCAATCCCTAACGCAAGCACAAGGACGGTAACAGCCGTGAATGCGGGTGTCAGGCGGAGTCCACGGACCGCATAACGAAAATCCCGGGTTGAGTCAGACATGGAAAGCTTAGAAGCTCGAACAGCAGAATTGGTTCCCCTACTGCCATCGCTCAATCTTGCGGCGCTACTGCTCGTTCAGAACTTGTCGTCGTTTACTTCAATCCAATTCCATTTGCGGTGAACTTCAACCTGCCTTCCGCTAACGGAGCGGCAACACGGGGTGTTGCTTCTGTTCAATAAAAGAGAGCCACTCTTTTGCAATGCGACGGTTCGGTACCCAACCGGCTATCTGCCATCCTTTCGGGACATCAGGGGTCAACGATGACCGTATCTTCGCGGCGATCGCATTAGACGTTTTCAGCCCGAAGCTGTCGGTTGTATCGGTTTCCCGTGTTTTTAGGAAAAGTAGCCAGCCACGATGCTGGTCCATGGAACGAAGTGTCCCATCGGATGGAGCTTGCCGCCGCTCGAGCACGGCTTCAAGCCAGGGAAGCATTATGTCACGCACATTTGCCGTGCAGCAGTGGGGAGAGCGATTTTGAAGAATGAAGGCCCAGGGGGCATCTTGATCGCGATACCTCCGAAAATACTTATACGGGCGAGCTGTCCCCGATACCTTGTCGGCTCCTCCTGCGATGATTAACTCGGGTACGCTGAGCGCTTTGCTGCTCACAATTACGGTATCAATGCCCAAAGGTTCGTAATGCCCCGGCGCAGACAGAACGGCCGCTATGGATCGATCTGGATTCGAGGCCACCAAGCGTGCGCAAAGCGGACCAGCACCAGAAAATCCCAGGAAAATCAGGTCAGTCCGAGAGAGTTCGCGATGGCCACTTGCGGTTGCGAACTGATCGAGAGCGCGAAACAGTGCTGGCCCGAGCCCCTTCGCCGGATCCATGTTCATATCGTGGTGATCTTCGGGGAGTTTACCGGGGCAATGTCCATGCAACAGCAAAGCAATGCGAAAACGGCGACAGAAGGCGAGGATTGCGGGATCGGTGTAGAGATTGTGGACATCCAAGCCTCTATCGAAAACGACCCATGTTGCCCTGATGGGATTTGAGGCCGTTGATATCTTCAGCGAGTAATAACATGGGGAAGTAATATCCTCGTTTGCAAGCGGCGTAACGATTGTTTGCAATTCAGTGGTTTGCGCGGAGCAACAAGATGAGAGGCTCCACAGAACAGCCAACACATAGAACCCAATGCACAACGTCGACATCAACGTTCCTCTGCGAAAATGTAAGAGGGCAACAGCAAGCGGTCTCGCGATCTTCGTAGCTTCTCTTGATAGAGCCGCTGTCGGCCACATGAATAATCGACAATCCAATGCGGAAGAAGCGAAAGAAAAGATGACTGATCCGAACGAAACGATAGTGTTCCGAATCATAAGTGCAAGGTTGAAGAAAGCGCGTAGAGCAAAAGCAATGTCGCAAGTTCAAGCCGGCAAACACGTCCTGTTGGACGCGCACCAAATCATCATCGGCGACAGCCGTAAGCTAGCGCGCCGTGCGTCTCAGCTCGCTGACGACGGCACTGACGATTTGGTCGTGAGCGAAGTCCAGCGCATCAACGAGCTTCAGGTTTGGTTCTTGAGCGAGCACCTGGTCAACGTACCGCTGGTCGAAGCAAAACCGGCCCGTTCGGCATAACGGGACAGAATCCAGGTAATATTACTCGATGCATTACTTGCTAAGCCGCACGCCGGTTTCCAGATAGGTTTCAAGATAAGACTGAACAGCAAGTAGAGCTCCTCTGTCGTTCTCGAGGCGGCTGATCATTAATGCGCCTTCTACAGCAGAGATAATGAGAGTCGTCAGTTTCTTAGGATTTACTTTCCTTCGAATCTCCTTGCGTTCGATGCCATCGTTGATGATCGCAGCTAAGCGACTCTGCCATCCGCGCAGCGCCTTCTGAGCGCGTTTGCGAAGAACTGGATTTCCATCATCCGCATCGATCGCAGTATTGAGCAATGGGCAGCCCCCCGGAATCGGCGAACGTCGCTCCACAAAGTTTGAAATGAACTGCTTCAGGCGGTCGACCCTGTTCGATATTAATTCCAAATTGTGCATGCGCGCGTCCAGGGCTGCCTGCCAGGCATAATCGAACGCTTCAGCGGCGAGCTGTTCCTTGCTGGAAAAGTGGCGATAAATGCCCCCTTTTTCGAGACCTGTGGCCTCCATCAGCTCGGACATTGATCCGCCGTCAAAGCCTTGTTGATTGAAAATCGTGGCTGCCTCAGCCACGATTCTCTGCCGCGTCTGTCCCCCTTTAGTCATAAGCCCTCCAGATCCGATATCCGGCACGACCGTACGGTCTCTTTTATTTTACCCACTGTTGTCTTATTTGCGACCGTTCAGTCTCGCCTTTCATCAAAATACGCCAAAGGGGATTGGGATGGCGACCGCGACTGCAACGATGGGGCGGATCAAGATCGCTGACAAAGGCGTGAATCCCTGGCTCATTGCTATCACCGTCACGCTGGCCACCTTCATGGAGTTGCTCGACACGGCGATTGCGAATGTGTCTCTTCCTCACATTGCTGGCGGTCTCGCGACGAGCTACGACGAAAGTACTTGGGTGCTCACCAGCTATCTGGTCGCGAACGCCGTTGTTTTGCCGCTCAGTGCGTGGCTTAGTCGGGTGTTTGGGCGCAAAAATTACTACATGACTTGCGTAGCCGTGTTCAGCGTCAGCTCGCTGATGTGTGGCCTCGCTCCAAGCCTCAGCACCCTGGTTGTTTTCCGAGTGCTCCAAGGAATTGGAGGAGGAGGTTTGGCGCCGGTAGAACAAGCCATTCTGGTTGACACGTTTCCCGCAGACAAGCGGCCGGCCGCATTTGCTCTGTACAGCATGGCGATCGTGACGGCTCCGGCCATCGGTCCTCCGCTCGGGGGTTGGATTACCGATAATTTTTCATGGCGCTGGGTATTCTTCATCAACGTTCCGATCGGCCTGGTGTCGCTGCTGTTGACTAGCCGGGTCGTTTCCGATCCGCCGGAGTTCAAGCGCGAAGTAGAGGCGGCACGCAAAAGCGGCAAGCTAAGGGTCGACTACGTCGGAATATTGCTAATCGCCCTCGGCTTCGCCTGCCTCGAAGTAGTCCTTGATCGGGGACAGCGGCAAGATTGGTTCGAGAGCCCGTTCATCGTTACGTTTTTCAGCATCGCCATAGTTGCGATCGTGATCGCCATCATTTGGGAACTTCGTCACTCCGACCCCGTGATGGAACTCGCGTTGCTAAAAGACCGCAACTTCGCAATCGCCAATGGTTTTTATTTTCTCTTTGGATTCGTCCTATTCGGCTCGACCGTGCTGATTCCCCAGATGCTGCAATCGCTGTACGGATATACCGCAACCGACGCGGGACTTGTGCTCGGGCCAGGCGCAATGGTAATCGTGATCTTCGCTCCCATTGTCGTTCAGCTTGTGAAACGAATACCTGTCTCCGGGCTTATCGCAGTCGGCTACGCCATTCTCGGCGGCTCGATGTGGTATTTCGCAAGCTTCAACCTGGCTACCGACTACCGCCACGAGGCGCTGGCGCGGGCACTACAGGGACTCGGGCTCGCGTTCCTGTTCGTGCCTACGAGCCAGCTTGCGTATTCGTACCTGCCGAGAAACAAGAACAACAAGGCCTCAAGTCTGACGAATCTGTTTCGCAATCAAGGTGGAAGCTTCGGTATCGCATTCGTGACGACAGTTCTCGAGAGGCGGACTCAGTTTCATCGCAGCGTTCTGGCATCGCATATCACCAGTTCCGACTTGAACATCCAGGCCGCACTCGCAGCTTTCACTAGTCATTTTCTGCAAGCCGGATATTCAGCCGCCGACGCCAGCCTGCGAGCAATGGCACAGGTGAAGACAATTCTCGAGCGGCAATCGGCAACGCTCGCCTTCCTGGATTGCTTCTGGTTGCTTGGAGTAATTGCGCTATGCGCTCCTGTACTCGCAATTTTCATCCGTAAATTCCAGAAGACCGGAGAAGGCGCGGCGCATTGAACCCTGAGTTAGGTTCGGAATGGAAAAAGAACCTTGGCCAGCGCTGAGTGTCCAGCACGTTGTTCGCGACGTTCTGAGCTTTGCGTGAATCTGGGCGAAAGCGTATTCATCAGTCATACAGCGCCATAAGATGCCAGACATAATCACCAATGCAGTCGCGTTAAGATGCGACTTGCGGGGTATCTCTTTGGAACCTAAATGGAACTCACGTTAATCGTCTCAGCTTTCCCCGGTGCCCGTCACAGTCGCTTTCCCGCCAGCGTACTTGTCGATCTGTTGCGTTGTTGCCTTTCAGCGTGTATACCCTGTCTCCCACGACCGGGCCCTGAGGCACTCGCGCGTGCACTCAGCCGCCGTTTAGTTCTTCGCCACATCGTTGGCGCGGCACATAGTCAAAAACATCGAGACAATTCTGAGCGGTGCACGAGAGCACAAGGATTAGCAATGCAGCAGACACCCAGCAAGCCGGGACGAATGCGCGAGCTCAGCGTCTAAATCCAGTTCTTCTGACCCTCAATGAGCGTCGCTCCAGGAAACAAGAATATCCTTGGCGCTCGCTCCGACTAGATCGGCGGACAATTAATCAAACGGTTTTGCAGGACTCGAGATCAGTACAGCGTCACCCGATCATTGGCATGAAGTGCTAATCATCTTCAGATTCGTGACACGAATGTCAGCGACTTCCTTCTTTTCATTATGCTCATTCTTTTCTTTTTGTTCATTTGCTTCATTTTCTTCTGATTCGGGTCTGACACGCCCGGTGACGGTTACTTTGTGTCCCAGGTGATCGCCAAGCTTCACGCTTGAGCTGCGCAATCCATATGTCTTTCCACCTGCGTCGGTGATGCTGTACTCGTCGGCTTCATCACCCTTCTGCAAGCAACCGGTCACCGTTTTGCTTGCGCCTCTTGCGCTTTTAGATTTGTTGGATTGTGGGGTAGCGGCGAGCGTCAACATCGTAACGATCGCGAAAGCAAGCACTGCACAAACAACTCGAATCGACTTCATTGGGCTCTCCTTTTTCGGGAACATGGGCTTCAAGTTTTACGCGGCGAAATTTGCGCACGTACTGTTACACCTATATCATTGTGTCGAATGATGATAGTAGAGAGGCGCACTCGTCGAGTAGAAGAAGACAGATCCAGCAACTCGGATGTGCCCTGGCTGCTGCTGATGTTCAGTCTGCCGGCAAATCAGGCCAGTCGTCGCGTCGAGGTCTGGCGAAAACTGAAGCAGTACGGTGCGCTGTCCCTACCTAGCTCTGGATACCTGCTGCCGAACACCGCCGCAAATCACGAGCATTTCGAATGGCTGGCCGCAGCAATTCGAAAGTACAAAGGACAGGCATCCGTCGTGGAAGTGAATGCCATCGACGATCAACCTTCAGCGCAGTTGCGTCAGAAATTCATCGAAGCGAGATCACGGGATTACGAACAACTACTGCGCGAACTTCGGAAGAGTTCCGCCAAGCGCAGCTCAGCAGATTTGGCGCGATTGCGCCGACGATTTCAGCAGATTGTCACCGTCGACTTCTTCACTAGTCCGCTGCGTAGCCGAGTCGAAGGCTTGTTGAACAGCGCTGACGGTCTCTCACAAGCCGTTCCGACGGCAGCCGGGAAAAAGCGTAAAGAATATCTCAATCGAACATGGGTCACCCGGCCAAGACCTGGCATTGATCGTGTTTCATCGGCGTGGCTGATTCGAAAGTTTATTGACGCAAATGCGCGATTCGCGTTCGCGGATGACCCTCGTAAAACTCTGAATGCCGTTCCATTTGACATGTTCCAGGCTGGCGGCGGCTTCGGTCATCGCGGAGAAGACTGCACTTTTGAAACCCTGCGTAAAGAGTTCGCGGTTCGCGATCCGAAAGTGACTGTCATTGCACAGATCATTCATGACGCCGATTTGGATGATGAGAAATACGGGCGCTCAGAAGGGATCGGCTTGGATCGTGTCTTGATCGGCTGGACGCAAGAAGGAACCGCCGATGAGGAATTGCTCCGCCGAGGAATGGAAATGATTGAGGGGCTATATCAGGCGATTACATAAACAACGAACCAAAGGAGATACTCCGATGAAAACAAACAGCCAAGCGTGGATTGCAAAACTAACGATTTGCATCGCAATATTTGCTAGCTCCGGCAGTCTGCTCCAAGCTCAGCAAAACACTCCGCCAGAATGGAAGCCCGTCGAAGACGCCCTCGGCCGCAAAGGGTCAATGCAGCCAGGTGATGTCTTCAAATTCAACATGCCGCGCTCAGATCTGAAAGTTACCGTCGACGGGACTCCGATCAAGGCTGGTCTCGCACTCGGCTCGTGGCTGGCATTTAAGAAGATGGGCAATGATGCCATCGTGATGGGGGATCTCGTGCTGCTTGAGTCCGAAGTCGAGCCTGTGATGATGAAATTGCAGCAGGAAGGAATCGAGCAGACTGGACTTCACAATCATCTGCTGAACGAGAGCCCGCGCGTGATGTATATGCACGTTGCCGGACATGGCGAGGCTACCAAGCTAGCATCAGCCCTGAAGGACGGCTTGGCTTTGACAAAGACCCCAATCGCCGCCGCCACGCCTGCCGCCGCCCCACAGAACCTCGGGATCGATACTAGCCAGATCGACAAGACGGTCGGCTACCAAGGAAAGAACAACAACGGTATTTATCAATTTTCTGTACCGAGAGGCGAGAGCATTTCCGATATGGGCACGGAAATTCCGCCGTCGATGGGAACCGCAACGGCTATTAACTTTCAGCCGACTGGCAACGGTCATGCGGCGATCACTGGCGATTTCGTCTTGATCGGTAGCGAAGTGAATCCAGTGATTCGCGCTCTTCGCGAAAACGGAATCCAGGTTACTGCGGTGCACAGCCACATGCTGACCGAAGAGCCGCGTCTTTTCTTCATGCACTTCTGGGCCAACGACGACGCAATGAAGCTTGCGAAGGGACTGCGAGCCGCTCTCGACAAGACCAACTCCGCAAAACCAAAACAGTAACGAAGTCACTTGGTCACCGTCATTCAGGGAGAAACGATTGAAGTCGTTGCGAAACTTTGCTCTCGTATTCGCGCTTGGGTCAGTCTCATTCGCCGCGGCCGATCAACAAGATGCTCCGTTACCGTCGCCTTTGACAATCGAAGCTGCAATTAAGTACGCATTAGCCCATTATCCGCAGATTCGCGCCGCGATTGCACGGAGAGCCGCTGCGAATGGCGGCGTAAACCTGGCGCTTACTGCATATCTTCCAAGCGCGAATGCGCTTTGGCAGAGTAATCGCGCAACTCGTAACAATATTTTTGGACTGCTTCTTCCCCAGTCGGTTGTGCCCTCAATCTCAGGTCCAGTATTGCCGACGACATCGAATCAAAGCGTCTGGGGAAGTGCGGCAGGAATGCTCGTCTCTTGGGAGCCGGTGGATTTCGGATACCGTCGTGCCAACGTGGATGCCGCTCGCGCTGGTGCTCGCGTTGCTTCCGCTGAAGTTGACATCAGTCAACTGGATGTGGCTACGGCTGTAGCGGACGCATTCATTGCCGTCGCCGACGCGCAGCAGGCAATACGAACTGCGCAAGCGGATGTGGATCGGCGACAAGTTTTCAGCCGAGCCGTTCACGTTTTGGTTCAGAACCAACTTCGTCCCGGCGCGGATGCATCGCGGGCCGACGCAGAACTCGCGGCCGCGAATATCGGACTGATCCAAGCTCAAACGAACAAGAAGATTGCCATCGCCACACTCGCAAATCTGTTGAGTGCACCAATTGATAGCTTGACGCTCGATCCAGGCCCACTCGCTGACCGTCCTCCAAATCTTCCCTCAACGGCACCGACTATTAGCGCGAACCCAGTCGCGTCAGCGGAAAGCGCCCGACTGCAACAGGCCACGGCTCAGGTTCATGTCCTCGATCGTTCTTATTATCCGCACTTCAATTTGCAGTCGGGAATAAGTGGTCGCGGGAGCGGAGCTAATGTGGACGGGAGCGTGGGAAGCGGAACAGACGGATTGGGTTTGCAGCGGGAGAACTGGGTTGTTGGGCTGACTGCATCATTTCCCATTTTAGATTTCTTCTCGATCCAGGCCCGCAAGCAGATCGCCTCCGCAAATGAACATGCCGAGAATGCACGTTATCAGCAAACAGTACAGGACCTCTCCGCGCAAGTGGTCGAAGCAGAGGCGCGACTTGAAGGCGCGATAGCCATTGCACAAGCGACGCCTACCGAACTGCATGCGGCGCGGGATGCCGAGTCGCAAGCGCGTGCACGTTATCAGGCAGCGCTCACCAACGTGATTGAGGTTACCGAGGCACAAAGCCTTCTGATTCGGGCTGAAAGTGATGATGCGATCTCAAAGTTAAATGCCTGGCGGGCGCTGGCATCACTTGCGGCGGCACAAGGCGACATCACTCCCTTCCTGGATACGGTCCGAAACGCCTCGACGGGAGTTCACTGACATGTCGCTGATCCGTACTGCGTTGCGTCACCCGATCAGCGTCATTGTCGCCCTGCTCTCGATTGCGCTTTGTTCGATTTTGGCCATCAGCAGGATGCCCATCGACATATTTCCCAAACTCAACCTGCCCGTGATTTATGTCGCTCAGCCATTCGGCGGGATGGATGCTGCGCAAATGGAAGGATTTCTCGTTTATTACTACGAGTACCACTTCCTCTATATCACTGGAATCCAGTCGGTCGAATCGAAGTCGATTCAGAATGTCGGGCTGCTCAAACTGACGTTCCATCCTGGAACTGACATGGCGCAAGCCGCGGCCCAGACGATTGGATATGTTGATCGTGCTCGTGCCTTCATGCCTCCTGGCACAGTCCCACCCTTTGTAATGCGTTTCGACGCTGGCAGTGTCCCAGTCGGCTATCTCGTTTTCTCCAGCGAGACGCGCGGTGCGAAGGAGATTCAGGACTTGGCTCTGAACCGTGTGCGGCCATTATTCGCAACCATCGCCGGTCTCTCTGCACCGCCACCGTTCGGCGGAAACCAGCGCACCATCGTCATTAACGTCGATCCTGATCGACTACGCGCCTACCATATGTCGCCCGAGGAGGTAGTGAAGGCCGTCAGCTCTGGCAATGCGATTGTTCCTTCGGGAAACGTCAGAAGTGACGGTCTGCTTCGAATCACACCAATCAATTCCGTTGTCACTAATCCACAAGAATTACGAGATCTGCCCATTCGAAGTGGCGCCGGGCCAACGGTTTTCCTGCGCGATCTAGGCAATGTTGAAGACAGCACGGATATCCTGACTGGCTACGCTCATTTCAATGGAAGACGAACTGTATACATTCCCGTTACGAAACGCGCCGATGCGTCCACCCTGGATGTCGTGAACGGAGTCAAGCAGAACATTCCGCGCCTGCAAGCCGTCATTCCGAATGACATCAAGATGACGTTTGAGCTTGATCAATCCGTCTATGTTCGCAACGCTTTGTCATCGGTGCTGCGGGAAGCTTTGCTTGGCGCCCTTCTGACTGGAGTCGCCGTCCTGCTGTTTCTTCGTGATTGGCGAAGCTCATTGATAGTGATCGGCACCATCCCTTTTGCCTTGCTGGCCGCTGTCGTTGCTCTTTGGGGAGCTGACCAAAGCATAAACATAATGACGCTGGGTGGACTGGCTCTCGCTGTCGGCATTCTGGTGGATGAAGCCACCGTTGCAGTCGAGAACATTCATCGGCATCTCGCGGATGAAAAATCAGTCGCGCGCGCGGTTCTGGATGGCAGCACAGAAGTCATCGTGCCGCGTATGCTCGCCATGCTCGCAATACTCGCTGTTTTTATGCCTTCATTTTTTATGAAGGGTGTCGCAAGATCGCTCTTTGTTCCACTATCGCTAGCGGTCGCCTTCGCAATGGTGGCTTCTTACTTCCTTGCCAGCTCCTTTGTTCCTGTGCTCTCCGTCTGGATTGTGCGTTCAAAAGAAGAAGAAAAGCGTAGTCACGAGAGCAAGCTACTCACGAACCTGCGCGATCGCCTCGCAGGCATTCTCAATCGATTGATGCCATATCGCTGGATATTGATAGGAGCGTACCTGGTCCTCACCGCAGCCGTGATCGGCTTGATTGGACCGAGATTGGGCCGCGCCATTTTTCCGCGAGTTCCGGCGGGACAACTGCAACTTCGTTTTCGCGCTCCGGTCGGAACCGATGTTGAGACGACCGAAGTCACGGGTTTGCAACTACGCGACGAAATCGTTCGTGTGGCTGGCCCTTCGGATGTCGCTTCCACACTGGACTACATCGGCGTGCAGCCGCCCAGTTATCCGGTGAACACCATTTTTCTGTGGACAAGCGGCGAACACGAGGGGCTCTTGCGAGTGTCCTTGAAAT
>CAZLIE010000126.1:0-478 GCA_964559345.1 uncultured Terriglobales bacterium | reverse complement strand
ATCCGGGTCCAAGGTGCAGGTAGAAGACTTGGAGGAGAAGCTGCGGAAAACCCTCCCTTCCAAATTCCCTGGCTTGCAATTCTCGTTCGAGGCAGGAGACATCGTGAGTCAGATCATGAATTTCGGTGCCCCGACTCCAATCGAGGTTAACGTCACCGGCAACGATCTCGCTGCAACACGTCAATTTTCCCAAAAAGTGCGTCAGGAACTCAGCCAGATTCGCAACATACGCGATCTCCAGATCGACGAGCCCCTCGATTATCCGAGCATCAACGTTGACGTTGATCGAGAGCGTGCCGGCCAGATGGGAGTTACGGCCCAAGAAGTTGGGCGGGCGTTTCTCACCAGCACATCGTACAGCAGATTTGTTACGACGAAATATTGGGCGGAATCCAGAAAGGGAGTTGCTTATAAAGTTCAAGTCCAGGTACCTCCCACCCAAGTCACATCCATCCAGAAACTGGAACAGATTCCGGAG
>CAZLIE010000125.1:0-13126 GCA_964559345.1 uncultured Terriglobales bacterium | reverse complement strand
GGTTCTAACGCTTGCGACGGTATCCCGCATTCTCCTTTTGAGTCAAGGAGGATTGAAGCCTGCGGACACCTAAGGTAACCAACGAGAAGGCTGTCGGCATTCGGAGGGCAGCTGTCGGCGCTCGGATGTCGGCGTTCGGCCCCAGGGCGATGTCGTTTGATCAGAGGTTTCGGCCGGACGCCTAGTGAACCATAGAGGTTTCCGGCCGGAGCGAGGCAAAGTCCGGCCAACCGGCGGGACGGCTGAGAAGTACGCTGGCAGCACAATACCGTGTCGTTCGAACAGAAGCTTCCACTCCGTGGCAAAATCCTTTTCCGATGGTGTTTTTCCTGATTGTGATGTAATGCTCCACAGATTCGCGGTTAGGCTCACGGTGAAAGCGGCATATCCTTCCTGCCACGCGAACCGTTTGCCAGTGGTCTCGCTCACTCAGCTTGCTGGAACCAGCTTTGATCAACCGCATTGCATCTGCGACCGCCAGCGCTGGAGGAAGTGAATGCAGCAAATGTGCGTGGATCATCCATCCCCGCCGACACAGAGCGCGCGAAAATTGTTCTGCCGCGCAATTGCGCCCATGTAGCTCCATAGCCGTGGACGCAGCTCGGTTCCGATCGACGCAGGCCGTCCTTTAGTCGCGAATATGCAATGGACATAGAGGCAGGTGAAGGTATGGGCCATTTTTCAGTCGTCCCGCCGGTAGGCGGGACTGGATTCAACAAACATTGCCGCGGGCCGAATGCCGACAGCGGAGCGCTGACAGCCTTCACGTCTCACCGTGAGACATCCGCGCTGACAAAATCTGTCGTCGTGAGACGCAAAAACTGGCAGATTTGTTCTGTTTTTTCTCTCTCCCAATATCTATAGCTCTTTCTACTTCAGCAACTTACGTAGGGTTTGCTCAGGCGCTTCACCTACGCCGTCCGACTGGCACGCACCTTGCACATATCTGGCTGGATTCCTTCCATGGGAGATTACTGTGTCGAATCTGGTTCGGAGATCAATTCTGCCAAAGCTGCTCATTTTCTGTCTGGTAGCGATTTGTCTCACTCAAGCTGAAGACCCCGGCCGAAAAATTAAGTCCAAGGTCACGCCGCAATATCCGGAACTAGCAAGAAAGATGAATGTCAGCGGCGCGGTAAAGCTGGAAGTGATGGTTGCGCAAAACGGACAAGTGAAGTCCGTGAAGCCGTTGGGCGGCCATCCTCTCCTGATCGATGCGGCTGAAAATGCGGTGAAGCAGTGGAAATTTGAAAACGGCCCCGATGATACCCAGATAGTCGAAATCAAATTCACGAACACGCGATAGTCGGGGTGTAGCTCAGTGCCTGCCAAGGTTGAAGGTCAACAATGACGATTGGAAAAAAGCTCTACTACGGCTTTGGTGGCATGATCGGCCTCGCCGTCCTGCTTGCATCGGTCAATCTTGGCGGCTTCCTGCGCGAGCACGCCGCCAAGACCCACACCGAACGCTCATTCCAGGTATTGCGACAAGCGTCGGCGATGCAATACCAGCTAAGCCAAAACCAGATCCATCTCAACAATTACCTGCTCAGCGGCGACTCTAATGAGGCCAATAAGGTACTCGCGGGAGTGGCAGCTCTCGATTTAGCCATCCACGAATTGCGTGAGACCGCCACAGCTGAAGAGCGTGCCGGACTCACGCGCCTGAACGAAGTCGAGCATGATTGGGAGCACAACTTCGCTAGTCCGCTAATCGAAAAACGTAAAGAAGTGGACGCCGGAAATGCGACCGTCGCCGAACTGCAGATTTTCTATCTGCAGCAGAATCCCGGCGAGTGGCTCACCAGAGTAAAGGATCCCGTGGATGAAACCATGGGCGCGACGGAAGCTGTGCTGCGCGACCAAGAACGTGTCGATTCCCGGGCAACGGTCATCACCAGCATTCTCTCCGGACTGTGCACTCTGCTTGCTTTGGGCGGCGGTGTGGCCATTGCCTACTTCACCGCGAAATCGATCACCGAACCTCTCATGCATTTGATGAAAGTGGCCCGCGAGATTGGCGATTCCGGTGACCTCGACCAGAAAATCGATATCGATCGCGCGGATGAGGTCGGGGAGCTCAGCAAGAGCTTCAACAAGATGATCGCATATCTCAAGGAGATGGCGGGTGTGTCCGAAGCGATTGCCGGCGGAGATCTCACTGTCGAGGTCCAGCCGCGCTCAAAGAGCGACACGCTGGGAAATGCCTTCAGCGAAATGACTGTCGGCTTGCGTGCACTGGTAAAGAGTGTCCGCGATGGCGCTTCTCAGGTGGCAGGCGGTTCGAACCAGGTCGCCAGTGCCTCCGACGAGTCGGCCAAGATCAACATCCAGTCCGCTTCCGCGATCGACGAGGTCACCAGCACCATGCACGAGATGAGCATCAACGTGCAGAACATGGTGAAGAACACGCAGACTCAGGCGTCGAGCGTGAGCGAGACCTCTGCCTCCATTGACGAGATGGTCGCCTCGATCCAACGCGTTGCAGATACCGCCAAGGTCCTTCTCGACATTTCGCAACGGTCCCGCGAAGAGGTGCAGAGCGGCATTCAGACCATGGAGAAGGCAACCGATGGTTTGAACCGGATCAACAACTCGATCCAGACCTCTTCAGAAATCATCGGCGAGCTCGGCGGACGGGCAAATGATATTGGCAAGATCGTCGAAGTTATCGACGACCTGGCCGAGCAGACGAACCTGCTGGCGTTGAACGCAGCCATTTAGGCGGCGCGCGCCGGCGAGCACGGCCTCGGCTTTGCCGTAGTTGCGGACGAAGTGCGGAAGCTGGCCGAAAAATCGGCACAATCCACGCGCGAGATTTCCGATCTGATTCAGAGCATTCAGAAAGAAGCTCGCAAGGCCGTCGAGAACATGGAAAAGAGCACGGGCATTGTCAACGACGGACTGAACCAGGGCAATGAGCTCAGTGCGGCCCTGAAGAAAATCTCCAATGTGGTCACGGAGGTTTACAAGTTCGCGCAGGAGATTGGCGCGGCCACCAACGAGCAGTCGCATGGCTCGTCGCAAATTGCCCGCGCCACTACGCGACTCAATGAAATCACGCATGAGATCAACTCGTCGGTCGAAGAGCAGGCCTCCGGGGCGCAAGGTGTGGTTCGCGCAATGGAAAAAATGCGTGAGCTGATTCAGCGGTCTACTTCAGGATCGACCGAATTGGCGGCGTCGGCCGAGCAGATGTCGAAGATGTCACGGACACTGCTCGAATCGATGGATCGCTTCGTGCTGGAGTCGTTGAACGGCAACGGTCACGGTGGCAAACGCAGCGACGCATATAACAAGATGTCGCGTTATGCCGCAGCGGCGAAATAGGGGCGACTCCTTATGAGCATGACGTCCAAAGACCTGCATCTGGTGGGCTTCCGCATTGGCAAGGAGACCTTTGGCGTGCCGATTCACCTCGTGCACGAGATTGTGCGACTCCCGGAGATCACTGCCGTTCCCGATGCGCCTGACTACATCGAAGGCGTAATTAATTTGCGCGGCAAGATCATCTCCATTGTGGATCTTAGAAAGCGATTTGGCGAACCCCAGGTCGAGCCCAGCCGCAAGAATCGAATCCTGGTTGCGGAGATCGATAAGAAAATCGTCGGCTTGATCGTGGACGCAGCCTCGGAAGTCATGCGCTTGTCCGAATCGGAGATCGAAGCGCCGCCGAACCTGTTCGGGGAGGATGAAGTCAACTACATCACCGGCGTCGGCAAACGGAATGGCCGGCTGGTGATTCTGATCGATCTCACAAAAGTGCTGCAGAAAGGTGAGCTGCGTCGGCCGGAGGCTGTCGCGGCTGCCGCAACCGCTTAAGAATCGGAGAACGCCAAAGAGATCTCATGGCAACTTCTACTGTCCCAATAGCGATCAGCAATGCAGAACTGAAGTTGCTGCAGACCCTGGTGTATCAGGAATGCGGAATGCACTTCGACGAACGCCGCGTTCATTTTCTTCAGGACAGGTTGCAGCGGCGTCTCAAGGCCTGCAATGCCGACTCGTTCTACAGCTACTACCGCTTGCTGACCAGTCATGGAGGCAAGAGCGAGCTCAATGCTCTGCTCGAAAATCTCACAGTAAATGAAACGAGTTTCTTCCGGAACCGGGCGCAGCTCGACCTCTTTCAGAAGACGACACTCGAGGAGATCCTGCATCGCAAGCAGTCACGCCGAGACTGGACACTGCGCTGCTGGAGCGCGGGCTGCTCTACCGGTCAGGAACCTTACACGATGGCCATGCAGATTTCCGACGCGCTCGCTTACTACTATTTACGAAATCCGCTGCCCTTCGAGATGCCGTCGCCGAAGCCTCTGATTCCGCCGCCGTGGAAGGTGGAGATTCTCGCTTCTGACATTAGTTACTCGGCGCTGCGCACAGCGCAGGAAGCTTTCTACTCCGACAGTCAAATGGAGCCGGTGGATTACACGTACCGGTTGCGCTATTTCGACAAGATGGGCGATCGCTACTCGTTGAAGAAAACCGTCAAAGAGCTGATTCATTTTGACTTCCATAACTTGAAGACAGAGTTTCTACCTCAGCGCAACGACGTCATCTTCTGCCGTAACGTGATGATCTATTTCGATGAAGCCGAGCAGAAACGGCTGATCGACAAGTTCTATCGCTGTCTGAATCCCGAAGGCTATCTCTTTGTCGGACACGCCGAGAGCCTCTTCGGGCTGACGGACAAGTTCCGCATGATTCATGTGAACAATGGCACCGCATACCAGCGGATTGAGGCAACGGTTTGAGCTTCTTCTCGGAAGAACAACAATCCGAATTGAAGCAGCTCTTCTTCGAGAGCGCTGCGGAGCTCCTGCAGGCCTTGAATGAAGAAGGGTTGCGGCTCGAACAACGTCCGGGCGATGCCGAGCTTCTCCGCGAAGTACGCCGCACGGTTCATACGCTCAAAGGAGATTCCGCGGCTTGCGGATTCCAGGATCTGAGCACACTGGCTCACCAACTGGAAGACGTGCTGACAACCGAAATCTCCACTCGCAGCGAGGGCAAACTGGCAGAGGTGGTGCTGAAGGCTGCGGATATGTTTGCGTCGATGTTGAGCGCCCATCGTGAAAGCACGGACGCTCCGTCCACAGTTGTAGTGCGGGAATTGATACGGCAACTCGTCTCCAAGCCGCAGCCGAAGCACGTGGTCCCCTATAAGCTCACGGGCCGATTTGCGTGGAGCGAGTACGCGCTGATGGCAATGGCGCAGGAGCAGGCACGCGGCCGCAAGGTTTACAACATAGCGCTCGCCGTCGATCCGAACTGTCCCATGAAGGACGCGGCCGTGCAGCTGGTGCGCAACGTGCTGGCACAGCTTGGCGAGGTCCTCGCCGTCTTCCCCGAAGGACCGATCGCATCCGATCAGCTCGACGTAATCGAGTTTGCCGTAGCAAGTTCGCAGCCGGCTGAAGACTTCCAGAAGAAGTGCCGCGTTCCCTCTGTCATATCCAACGTTTTGGTTGAGCCATACGAGGCAGAACTACCGGCAGCTCAAAACGCCGCGACAGATATCCTTGCGAATTCTCCAGCCGATTCCGCGCCCATTTCAGTAAACGAGCCGGGCCAAGAAGTCTTGGATCAGCAATCGCAGCCCGCCCTCGATTCCGAAGCTTCCCCGGGCGCCGTAGCAGCTGCGGCGAAGTTGCGTGTCGATGCCGAACGCATCGACGCCGTCCTGAATCTGGTCGGCGAACTCGTCATCGGAAAATCGATGCTGATGCAGAGCGTGAGCGAGTTTGAGAAACGGTTTCCAAAAGATCCGTTGCGCGCCAAGTTCGCCGATGCCATGTCTTTCCAGATGCGGGTTCTCAGCGATCTGCAGAAGTCAGTGATGAAGATTCGCATGGTGCCGGTTGAGCAGCTATTCCGCCAGTTGCCGCGCATCGTGCGCGACACCGCCAAAGTCTGCGGCAAAGAAGTTGATCTGCAGCTCAGCGGACAGGACACGGATCTCGACAAGAGCATTCTCGACGTGCTGACTGAACCCTTGTCGCATCTGGTGCGCAACGCCGTCGATCATGGCATTGAAAGCGCACAGGAGAGAGTCGCTGCCGATAAGCCTGCACAAGGCTGTATACGGTTAAACGCATATCACCAGGGCAATCAGATCATCATCGAGTGCTCGGACGACGGCCGAGGTATCGATGGTTACAAGCTGACCAGCAAGGCCGTCGCCCTCGGAATCCTAAGCCACGAGGAAGGCGAGAGCCTCCCCGACTCAGAGGCGCTCGACCTTATCTTCCATCCCGGACTGAGTACTGCGGAACAGGTGACCGAGATCTCCGGGCGCGGTATCGGCATGGATGTAGTCCGCACCGTCTTGAAACAACTGAAGGGTACGGTCTCCATCGAATCGAACACCGGCATCGGAACAACGTTCGTTCTGAAGGTGCCGCTTACTCTCGCCATTATCAAGGCGCTGATGTTTCGGGCCGCCGATCGCATTTACGCGGTCCCGCTCGACTCTGTTGTTGAGATTGCGCGTGTCGCTGACTCTGACATTCACCGCGTCGATCACTATGAAGTCATGCACTTGAGAGGCGAGTTGTTGACGCTGGTGCGGATGTCGCAGTTGGCCAAGGCATCGGCGACAGGGATTGGCAAAGATCTTTTTGTGGTAGTGGTCGCGATTGCCGATCGAAAGTTTGGATTGATTGTCGAACGGCTGGTTGGTGAGGAAGAGTTGGTGATCAAGGCATTGGACGATCACCTGGTCGCGACCGAGTTGGTAAGCGGAGCGTCGATCCTGGGAGATGGAAGCGTAGTACTGATTCTGAATTTGTCTGCAGTGGTTGCACGACTTGGACGAGCGCCAATTCTGGCTGAGGCGGTGAGTGCGTGAGTAGCTACAAAGTGAAGGTGCTGGTCGTGGACGATTCGGCGCTGATGCGCAAGCTGATTCCTCAGATCCTCGCTCGCGATCCCGCAATCGAAGTGGTGGGCACGGCTATGGATGGCAGCTTCGCACTGAAAAAAATCGAAGAACTCAGGCCCGATGTGGTCACGCTCGATCTTGACATGCCGCGCATGGATGGGATGGAGACACTGCGGCAGATTACGCGCACACATTGCGTTCCGGTGATCGTGGTGAGCGCTCTTACCATCCAGGGCGCGTCGGCGACATTTAAGGCACTGGCGCTCGGGGCGTTCGACTTTGTTCCCAAACCTCGAGATGCCGCGCAAAGCCAGATGCAGGAGATTTCCGGCGAGCTTATCGGTAAGGTGAAGATCGCGGCGCAGACTGGAGTCCCGCGTCAGCGACCCGCATTACCTGAAGAGGGATTTCGGGCAAAGAAGTTGTCGAATCGGCCAAAGAGCGGACCGACGAAAGTGGTTGCGGTCGGCATCTCGACCGGCGGGCCCAATGCTCTTCAGTTCATGCTCTCGCAACTACCAAGTAACTTCCCCGGCGCCATTGTGGTAGTGCAACATATGCCGGAGGGTTTCACCGAGATGTTCGCGAAGCGCCTCGACGAGTGTTGCGCCATTGACGTGAAGGAAGCTCGTTCGGGAGATCTTTTGCTGGCGGGCCGAGCGTTGATCTGTCCGGGCAATCGCCACATCCGCGTGCGCCGGAGGCCCCTCGGGGACACGGTCGTGCTCGGGGACGATGACAAAGTGAATGGTCATCGCCCATCCGTGGACATTCTGTTCCGTTCGGTCGCGACAGAGTATGGGGATAAAGGCATTGGCTTGCTGATGACCGGGATGGGCGAGGACGGTGCAGATGCGCTCGGACTGATCAAGTCCGCGGGCGGTCTGACCATTGTGCAGGATGAAGCTTCGTCGGTAGTTTTTGGCATGCCAAAGGCTGCCATTGAGCGTGGTCATGCGATGCGGGTGATAGCACTCGAAGCCATGCCGCACTTGTTGATGCGGCAATGCGTGGCCCCGCCACTGGCGGAATCGCGTGCAGCGGCAGTGGCGGTCAGGTCTTAGGACATAAGGAAAAATGCGAGGGTTTGGGCCCATTGTGAACGCGTTTGGCAACAGGAGACTGTCATGGAACAATTTGCATCATTAGTTCGCAGCAAGGACAGCAAGCCCGTCCGTTATCTCGTGGTCGATGATTCGGTATTTGCGCGCAAAAACATCGCCAAGATGATTGAGTCATTCGGTGGCGAAGTGGCTGGCGAGGCCGGAGACGGATGCACCGCCATCACCGAGTACGAGCGTGTCCATCCTGATCTCGTCCTAATGGACATCACTATGCCGCAAATGGAAGGCATTGAGGCCGCAGAGCGCATCGTGCGACAGCATCCACAGGCGCGCGTGGTAATGGTGTCATCCGTCGGGTATCAGGAAAACATCGTCGCCGCTCTACAGAAAGGTGCGCGGCACTTCGTGCAGAAGCCGGTGAAGGCCGACGTGCTGTATGAGGTGATCCGCTACGTGATGGGCGATGACGTTTTGACGCACGCCACCGCTGGTGCGGGAGAGTAACTGCGATGAAGATGGAACTGATTCAGCCGTTCATCAACGCTGCCGATGCAGTGCTGGCCGAAAGCTTGGCCTGCGAGACGCGCGTGGGCGACGTCAGCATGGAAGAAGAGACTTATCGGCGTAAAGGTGTGGCGGCGCTGGTGGACATCAGCGGCGACATCGAAGGCCGCATCATCTTCGACATGGACAAGCCAACCGCGATGAAGGTGGCTGTGTATTTAGCCGGAGGCGAGATTGAAGCATCCGATAGCACTGTCCGCGAAACCGTGAGCGAACTCGCCAACATGGTCATAGGCAATGCAGTGACCAGCCTCAACGACCAGGGCTTCCGCTTCAAGATCGCGCCGCCCGAGATTCATAACGCCGAGCAGGGGCTGGGCGGGAGTGAGGATACCGAGGCGCTGGTGATGTGCTTCGATACCGAAAAGGGGAGCCTGTTCATGAATATCGCCATGCGTTACAACCGTCGTCGCAAAGAAGAGCGCGCCGCGACAGTCACAGCCTAGCCATTCCGTTGCGGTTTGGGGATTGACGTTCAAAGCTGGTCGCTGCAGCTTCACTTCTTTATTGTCTGCTTGCTCCCGCCTTACGAATATAGATACTTCCGTTGAAGTTCCTGAACTGGATCTCCTGCCCGCCGCCATTGATGGTCCCGTGAATCGTCTTATCGACCTTCACCTGATAGTGGCCTCCCTGCCCGCGACTGTCTTCCTTCACCTGTTGCGGAGCACGGGGCGCTAGCGCCACCTCGTAGTCGCTGAAGACTTCTCCACGATCGGAGCTGATCACCAGATTGGCCTTGAGATCTGCGGGGAAAGTGACATCGATATCGCCATTTAGCGAACTGAACGCCATTGGTTTGGTGGCATTGATCCGATTGAAGGTCACCAGCACTTTGCCGTTGAGGGCATGCGCAACTGCAGTTCCTGATACTCCTGTCAGCGTCACCGAGCCGTTCACGTCATTGACGTCGAGCTCGCCATCCACGTTCGAGACGACGATGTCGCCATCATTGACAGTGTGCAGGCTGAGCGAGGAGCGAACGGGGACGGAGATCGTGAGATCTACCGCGCGCTGGGTGGACGCGGCCCCGATGTTCACACGATTGTTTTCCTCCTCAACCTCCAAGCCAGTGCTGTTGATGGGAATGCGACGCATCCCGCTCTCGTTCCGCTCCTCTTCAGAGTTGCGGACGCGCGCCTCAACCACGACCTCCTTACCTTCATAACCTTTTACGTTAATGCTGCCGGTGAGCAAGTGGGCCCTCACGAAGGCCGGCCGGGTAGGATCGCTGAGCGGAACGGAAACCCGATCCGCATTGCTCTGCGCAGCAGCAGCGAACGCGGCAGAGGTTAAGAGTGCAACGAAAGCGAATAAGAGGACGAGTAATGATTTGGATGATTTCATGGAATTAGTCATGACGCTCAAAGATGTGAATGTCTCCGTTTAGAGTTTCGATTTTGATTTCCGGGCCACCAGAGGCAATGCGCCCTCCGCTGTACCGGTCTGCATGGAACACGAACTTGGCGCCGCGCCGCTCCTCGACGGGTTGCCGCGGCGGCAAAGCTGACATGGGAAAGTCGGTAAAGACTTTGCCGTTGAAGGTCTTGAAGCGGATGTCCGCGGAGAACTTCGGCAAGAAGTACAGATCAACGTCGCCGTTTATCGAAGCGAATGAAGAACTGTTCTGCGGATTGTCACGGAAGGTGACTTTCACTTTCCCGTTGACGGTCTTCGCCTGTCCAGAGCCGCCGACGTTGAGCATCTCAATGCGTCCATTGACGTTATGCACCGAATACTGGCCCACGACGTTCTGCACGTTTACATCGCCGTCATTTACCGTTCTCAATTTCAGGGCAATGTTGCTGGGGACTTGCAGCTCGAAGTCCATCTTGACGATGTAGCCGGCATCTCCATGGTCGTGAGAGCAACTGTCGCAATCGCAATGGCAACGAAAAGGGCCATCGACATACAACCGCACTGCGTTGCCTTGTTGCGTTGCGTCGAGCGAGACCTCTTTTTTCGCCGCTTCTAATCTCTCCTTGGATTCGGCGCGAATCGTTTCGTTGACTACGATCTGCACCTGGTCCGAGGAGCCACCGCTAACGTGAATCGATCCCCAAATGTTGTCCACTTCAAGGCTGCGCTGACCTGCAGTGAGAGAGAAGCCCTTGCGGATCGTCTCGTGCTCCTCGACTGAGAATTCGCGCTCGTCTTCCAGCATCCAGCGCGCGGGAGCCACCGCGGGATGGACAACAATCACCGGATCGACGATCACTTTCTGTGCCGACGCAGCATGGCTGAACTGGCACGCAGTCGCGATGCTGACAAGTATCCGGACAAGCGGGCTCATGCGAAGACTCCTAGCTCAACTGCTGAATGCCCCACTGGGCGCGCTGCCGCACAGCGGGATTGATTTTCGAATCTTGCTCGATGCGACGCAGATGATCTTTGGCGTCCGATTCGCGGATTTCAACAAACAGGTCGATAAGCGCTATCTGCACCAGAGGAGACTGCTGCGCTTGCAATGCGTTCAGCAGTCCCTCGCGGACATGTGCATCATCCTTGTAGCGCCGCAGCGCATCGAGTGCGGCAAGGCGCACGTCAACACTGTTGTCGAAGCGGAGCGCGTGCAGCAGCGCCGCGGCAATCTCGGGGTCTGGACGGTCCACCTTGGTGCTATAGGTGACGCCTTCCAGGCGCTGACTGGCCGACTGCTGCTCCAACATGGAAAGCGCGACCAATTGCCGCATGTTCGTCAGTTCACTCTGCAAGACACTTAGCTGCTGCGTCTCGATCGGCTTGGAAGAGAAACGCTCACCGATGAGGAATCCGACCAGCAAAAGACAGGCTGCGATCGCGGCGGGAGCAAGCGGCGCGAGAGCGAAACTCCGCAGCCATGCTGTCCACTGCAACCGCTTTGGAGCTGGGGTGCGATTCTCCCAGCGGCCTTCCTCATAGGCGGCCAACATTGCGTCAAATCGCGTTCGCAGGTCTGCGCTCGGCTGCTGCTGGGGCAGCGACGCTAGGGCTTCCCACATCTCGACGTCGGCTTTGCAATTCGCGCACTGATCAACGTGCTCGCGCGCAAACGCCATGTCCTTCGAGAGCAAGTGGCGCTCACAGTAGTCAGACAGAAGTTCTGCAAATCTGTCGCAGGTCATTGGAGACCTCCTTTGTCATGCTCGGGAACAGGAGAGGTTCGTTTCGTGACCGGCGTTCCAGTCAGAGACTCGAACACCTTCCGGAGCTCACGCAGCGCACGATGCACGCGGACCTTGACGGCGCCCACCTCGCAACCCAACATCGCGGCGATCTCCTCGTGCCTCAGCTCCTGGAAACGGCTCAGCAGCAGAATTTCGCGCTTCTCGTCAGGCAGCATTTGCAGTGCGTGTTGCAGCAGAACGCTCCGTTGCTGCGTCTCGAGCGAATCGATGGGAATGACTGCAGGCGACATCTCCGGATCGAATGGCACCGCGTCGGGATGTTTGCGCATGTAATCCAAGCGAGCATTGCGAGCAATTTGGTAGATCCATGCCCGGAACGGCGTGCCAGGACGGTAACTCTGGCGATATTTAAGAATACGAAAGAAGACGTCCTGGACCAGGTCCTCGCTCGCGGCGCGGTCGCCGATCTGCCGGCAATAGAAGTTGAACAGCGGCGTCTGGTACCGATCGAACAACACCGCCAACATCTCTCCCACGCCCGCACGCACCTGCAACATAAGCTCTTCGTCTGGAAGCGAATTGGTCATCGCGCAATGCGCCTGCGCCGCCATGGCTCGCTCTTCAGCTTGCCGCTTTGGATTTTGTTTCCTTCGTGTGTGTGTACCGAACATCGAGGGAAAGGTTACATGTAGGGGCTTCGAGGGTATTAGCGGAACGGAGCGGCGGTCAGCGGTCGACTTTCGGCGTTCGCCCCCTGAGCTCTGTGAAGGAGATCGAGGAGCGCGGGCTCCTCCTCGCCGCGCCGTTCCCGTTTGACCGAGGCTATGGATGGGGTTGTTTGCTGGGGCGCTCAGCTCAATCGATGGCCGAACGCTGACAGCCGACCGCCGCCAGCCTTCTCGTGAGGAAATCGGCACTTAATCCAGCAACATCAGCAACTTACGAATTCTCATATTTTGCTTGACGCGTCCGGCATCGGGGGGTAATCTACCGCTTCTCGCAACGGATCTTCAGGCCGTCTCGGAGATCCTGAGTTAGGTCGAGCAACTCGGCAAGTTGGTTTTGCATCTACTCCTCGCGCCTGAGTTCTCTCCAGAGAAACCCGCAACAGGTATCACGTTTGAACATTCTGTGACTTTTTGGGCCTCTTCGACGTCTAACGGGTAAGTAGCTACTTACTTGGAGTCATTTGGACGTCAAACATTTTCTGCGGGTCCGAAATCTTGGCCGCAGGTCTAAGAATCTAAAAGAGAAAGGAAATTTGGCAATTATGCGCTCTGATTTGATTTATGATGCTCTTGGTACGGTGCAGAACCGTTACCTGCTTTGTCAGGTGGCCTCGAAGGCTACTCGCAGATTTCACAAACCTAATACCCGTGTACAAGAAACAATGAATGAAGTCCTGACCCGGGTGGGCAGGGCTCATGCCCCGGATCGGGTCATGAACACGGCAGAAGAAGCGTTCGAGCCGCAGCGGCAGGCTGCTTAAGCAGCCTCCGCCGCGCGCC